>NZ_FNWP01000005.1:0-316960 GCF_900108435.1 Methylobacterium sp. 275MFSha3.1
GCGGGCGGCATGGCGGCGATCGCGCGGGCCAACGAGCAGGTCGACGCGGCCACCCGCCAGGTTCGGGAAGCCGCGCGCGCCGTCGGCTGAGGTCGCCCGCCCCGGTTCCGGGGGCGCACCGGCGCTCGCGGGTCGCCGCGACCGGTTTCAGACGGGCGGATTCGCCAGCCGGCCGCTTTGGCCCGGACAGGCCGCGCATGATAGCGAGGGCGCGGCTCCGATGCCGGCCCGGGTCGGCGGCGCGACGCGCGGGAAACGACCTTGGCGGCGATTTGGCTGACGGCCCTGATCCGGGCGCTGACCTCCGGGACCGTGGTGGTGCTCGCCTCCGTCCTGGCCGAGTGGCTGGGACCGGTCTGGGGCGCACTCGTCGTCAGCCTGCCGGTCTCCGCCGGGCCGGCCTACGTGTTCATGGCGATGGAGCACGACGCCGCCTTCGTGGCCGGGGCAGCCCTGAACGGCTTCGCGGCGAACGCCGCGACGGGCCTGTTCCTGATCGTCTACGCCCACCGGGCGGCCGGCCGGGACATGACCGCCACCCTCGGGCCGGCGATCCTCGCGTGGCTCGCGGCGGCCCTGCCGGTCTCGGCTCTCACCTGGACGCCGACGACGGCGTTCCTGCTGAACGCCCTGGTCTACGGGGCCGGCGCGCTCTCGACCCGGCACGTCGTGCGCGCGACCCTCGTGCGGAGCGCCGTCGTCGCGCGGCCGCGCCCGCTGGACCTGATGATCCGCGCGAGCGCCGTCGCGCTGTTCGTCGCGGCCCTCCTGGCGCTGAGTACGGCGCTGGGCCCCGCCAGGACCGGGGTCATCGCCGCCTTCCCGGTCACGATGACGAGCGCCTTCGTCATCCTCCATCGCCGCATCGGCGGGGCGGCGATGGCGCGTCTGGCGAGCGTCGCGATCCGCGGGGTGTTCGGCTTCGGCCTGACGCTGCTGACACTCCACCTGATGATCCAGCCCTACGGTGCCGCGCTCGCGCTGACGGTCGCGCTCCTCGTCTCGCTGATCTACTCGGCGGGTCTCCTCGTGGTGCAGCCCCGTCCCGGTCGGCAGGAGCCCGGCATCGTCACGCGCTGAGGCGCGCCGTCCGACCGCGACCTCGTCGCCAGGGCGCAGCCGACGAAGCGCCTCAGACGCGATCGTCCTCCCGCTGCAGGGCCCGCTTGCGCCAGGCCGTGAGCAGGCTGGCGAGCGCGTCGGGATCCAGCCCGTAGCTGTCCGGCAGACCCGCGTTGCGCCCGATCAGGTGCCGGTTCATCGCCCCGAGGCGCGTCGCGCCGGCGCTCGTGTCGTCGAACGTGACGAGGCGTTGCCCCGAACCCGGCATGGAGACCGGCTCGAACACGCTCACGTCACGCCACCGGACGCGCCGCGCGCGGCCCAGCTGCACGACGGTGAAGCCCGTCTCGTCGAGGAGCAGCGCCGAGCCGCGGATCGCCGTCAGGATGAGGAACGGGACGCCTCCGAGGAAGAGCGCGACGCCCGGCCAGAGCAGCAGTTGCATCGCCGTGGAGGGCGCCTCGTGCAGCACCATCCAGAGCGTGACGCCGCCGAAGCCGGCGGCCATCAGGGCCAGGAACAGGAGTTTCCGCACCGAGGCGCGCAGGATCACGGGGCCGGGGAACTGCGCCGCCAGCGACCCCGCCGACCGGCTCTCGGATTCGAGCAGGTCCGGCCGCAGCTGCCACACGGCGACGGCCGCGCACACGCCGAAGAACACCGTCGTCGTGACGCCGCCATCCGCGCCGGTGGCGATCATCCCGAGGCCGGCGGCGACGAAGAGGAGGCTGATGCCGAGCAGCAGGACGTTCCGG
This sequence comes from Methylobacterium sp. 275MFSha3.1, assembly GCF_900108435.1. Classification (NCBI taxonomy): domain Bacteria; kingdom Pseudomonadati; phylum Pseudomonadota; class Alphaproteobacteria; order Hyphomicrobiales; family Methylobacteriaceae; genus Methylobacterium; species Methylobacterium sp. 275MFSha3.1. The sequence goes on from NZ_FNWP01000005.1 coordinate 1,818, forward strand.
CCACGGTCGCCGCGCGCGAGTTTCAACACGATCGCCCCGCCCTCCCGCGACGCCGATGGCCGGTGGTGGCCACCCGATTCCGAGACGCGACCATACAGGCCGCGCCGCGGGGCGGCGATCACGCGCGCCGCGCCGTGTCGCCGCTCTCGCCCAGCATCGCCAGCACCTGCGCGGCCCCCTCCTCCGGCGCGATGCGGGACGTGTCGAGGAGCGGCACCCGCAACTCCTCCGCGAGCGCCCGATAGCCGGCGATCCGGGCTTCGGTCATGTGCTCCGACGGGTTCGGGACGCCGCGCGCGACCATGCGGGCGATGGTGGTGGGACGGTCGGCCCAGCACATGACGGTGAACGGGCGCGGCTCCCAGCCCGGACGGAAGGCCGGCGAGAGGAGCTGCGAGGCGGTGAACCAGTGCCGGTCGAACACGACCGGTCCCGGCGGGGCGTTGGCGATCGCCGCCGCCACGGCCGCGTGCGCCAGGTCGTCGGCCAGCGCGTGCTGCCCCGTCCGGGCGAGGTGGACCAGGATCGCGCCGACCGGACCGCTGAACGGGTTGAGCACCGTCGCGCCGAGCGCCTCGGCGACGTGCCGCGCGATACTCGACTTGCCGGAGCCGTCGAGCCCGTCGACCGCGAGCGCGATCCGCGAGGCCTGGGCGGCCTTCTGCTGGGCCCGCGTCAGGTTCGAGGGGTAGATGCGGCCCTCGCGACGGCCGTGCTCGAGGTAGTGCAGCTGCCCCTGCCACGCGTGCTCGAACAGCGCCGCGAGGTCGGCATGCAGCCGGATATAGCCGAGGGCGTCGAAATCCTCCGGCAGGGGCCCGTCCCGGCTCGCGAGGTCGGCGAGGCGCAGCGCGGTCTCGCGCGGCGGGCCGGACGGGCGCGCCGCATCGGTCCGGCCCGCCCGCAGCGCGATCGCCTCCGCGACGACGGCGAGCAGACCGTCCGCGTAGGTGTCCCAGTCGAGCGCCCGGATCCGCGCCCGTCCCGCCTCGGCCCGGGACGCGGCGCCGGCCGGATCGGTCGCGATCCTGTCCACGGCCTCCGCGATGGCCGCGCCCAGCGCCGCGTCCGGACCGTCCGGCACCACCAGGGCCGTGACGCCGTCCTCGGCGAAAGCCAGCGTGCCGTGCACGGTCGCGACGAGCGGCGTGCCGCAGGCCATCGCTTCCGCGGCCGGGTTGCACCAGCCGGCATGCGCCTCCGCGCTGCAGAACGCGTCGAGCCCGTGATACCACGCCGGCAGGTCGGACTCGGGCAGCGGCCCGTGCACGACGAGGCGGCCCGACGCCACCAGATCGGCGCGCGCGCCCACCAGCCCCCAGTCCGGCCGTCCGAACCAGTGCAGGGCCCACACGTCGCCGAGCCTGTCGAGCGCCGCGAGCTGCGCGGCGGGGCGCTTGTTGGCGATGCCGCCGAGCCGGCGCCGCGCGCCGCGCGCGGGCGGCGAGACGGGCGGCGCGAACAGCCCGCTATCGACCGCACCGACGAGGCGCCGCCACGGCAGGCCGAGGGCCTGGAGGGCGGCGTCGTCCCAGTGGTCGTTGTTCGCCACGACGAGGTCGGGCGCGAGGGTCCGCGTGACGCGCGCGTAGGCGTCGCGCCGCACCGGCGCGTTGAGGAGGTGCTGGATCCGGGCGCCGAAGTTCGGGGCCCGGAGGTCCGCGAATCCCTCGATCGTGGCATCCGGGAAGCCGCCGCCGGGCACCATGACGGCGTCCCAGCTCGCGCGCGCGGCGTCCTCGCGGTGCAGGACGGGCAGCCGCGTCTCGAACCCGTCCTCGCCGGTGCCCAGGGTCAGGTACGCGAACGCGTGACCGCGACGCGCGAGCACCCGCCCGACCCGCTCGAACCGGAGCAGGCCGCCCGTCAGCGCCAGGTGGTCACAGGCGACGAGCAGCCGCATCACGGGGTTCCTCTGATGAGACGCAGGAGGCGAAGGGACAGGCGGCTGCCGTCACCGGCCGAAGCGCGGCGGGCGTCGAGGGTGTCCTGGAGGTGGTCGCGCGCGCGGTGCATCTCGGCCGCGTAGGCGATCACGCGGTCGGTGCGGCGGACGCCCTCGCGCGCGGCGGCCTCGTGCGCGGCGGCGTCGGCGGCGCGCGCGGCGCGCAGGGCCGCGTTCTCCTCGAGCAGCCGCGCGATCTCCGCGGAGGCCTCCGCGAGCGCAGCGCGCGGATCCGCGTCGATCCGGGTCTCTTCGCCGACCGGCAGGCGCGTCGCCGCCGCCCAGTCCAGGCCGCGCTCCGTCACCCGGTCGCTGACGATCGTCTGGAAACGGCATTCCCGGGCCAGCCGGTCGGCGAGCTGCGCATCGTCCAGAGCCAGCCCGAGTCGCGGCAGCAGGGCGCGCAGGGCATCCAGAAGGGTCAGCGTGGACAGCCCGCCGGGACGCCAGTCTCGCGCATCGGTCAGCGCGTTGACCAAGCCCCGCACGGCGAGGTGGCCAGCGTCCAGAGGGCCTCCGAGCTCCCATTCCAGGTCTATGAACGTGCCGTCGGCGGCCGAGACGAGATTCTTCGGGATGGCGTCGAGGGCCTGTCCAGGGAGGATTGTCTGGGTCTCGAGCGGCGCTCCCGCCGCGAAGCGGCGCGAGACGGCTTGAAGCCACGTCCCGGCCCAGGCGGCGACGGCTTCCGGGCACCAGCCTTCCCGCGCCAGCCGCGCCTCGAGAACTTCAGACCAGAGGGAGCCCGGCACGTAGGTCTCCGACGGCAACAGGTTCGTGACGCCTCGAACCGCGGCGGGAAGGTCGGGATACACGCGCGCGCGACGCACCGCGATCTGCGACCCGGCCTCCGCGAAGGTCACCAGCCGCTCGAATTCCGGGCGGCGGCGCAAACCCGCGTGGATCGCCAGCCGGTCGTCCGGCGGCAGCGGCTCCGCCGATGCCGCGATCACGAAGGCGGGCGCCAGATCGCCGATGAGCCCCTGCTCCGTCACCGTCGCCCAGGCGCGCCGCGGCGAGAACAGCGCGCCCGCGCGGGCTGCCGGATCCGGCCCGGCCGCGCCGATGGCGAGCAGTCCGGGATCGAACCCGCCCGGCCGCGCGAGGCCCCGCTCGGCGATGAAGCTCACGGGCTCCTCCCGCCCCGGGAACGGGAACCACCATTCCTGATAGGCCAGGCCGCGGGCCTGCAGGGACCGTTTCAGGCCTGCCCGCGTGGGCAGCCGGAGGCCGTCCGACCTGAGGCGTCCCTCGAGGCTCGGGAAGCCGCGCTGCCCCACCGTCTCGGAGCCCGCAGCGAGTCCGTGGAGCGAGAGGGCGTTGTCGATGACGAGGATCAGCCGCCCGCCGGGTCGCAGCCGTTCCTGGGCCCAGGCGATCGTCGCGTCGAGCGCGTCCTGGCCCCCGTCGTCGCGACACGACAGCAGCCCCGTCAGCACGACGCCATCGAAGAGCGTGGAAGCCGGCAGGTCGGCGCCATCCGCCGTGGTGACGAGGGTGGCGTCGGGAGCCCAGCGCGCGCGGCTCCCCGCGTCGGGCTTCGGGCCCAGCAGCAGAAGCGTGCCGGTCAACCACGGCAGGAAGGGGCGCAACGCCTCGGCGCAGGGCTCGCGCGGCGGGTGCGGCGCGCCTATTGCCACTTCATCCCGTGCCATACTTCCTGATTGCCAACATCGAATTGCCCGAAATTACCCGATCGCCAAGTGGTTGGGGGAAATTAATCGACGAAATGGACATGCGACAGTTGCGTGTCTACTTACAATTGGCATTAACCTGCAATTAAAACTGGCCCGTCTCGCCGAGGTCACGAGGGATGAATTTCGTCAGCGCGATCTCGTTGGCCGGGCCGCACGTCCTGGTCACGAGCACCTTCCCCGATGCGCTCAACAGGAATCCCGGGATCCGGAGCGATCTGGCCGAGGGCTTCGCCGAACTGCTCGGCGCCGAGCGCGTCAGACACACCCCTCTGGAACTGGCGGTCGGGGCGGTCCGGGCGACCCGGCCGGATGTCGTGATCGCGGTCGGAAGTCTCGTGCCTGACCTGGCGGATCTGCGCGCGCTTCGGCGCGCCGCGGACGCCGTGGGTGCCGTCCTGATCTTCTGGCTGACGGACGACCCGTACGAGTTCGACTACGCCTTCAAGGCGGAACTCTACGCCGACATCGTCGTGAGCAACGATTCCTGGGCGGCGCAGCACTACCGGCACCCCGACGTCCACCACCTGCCGCTGGCCGCGGCGCCCGACCGGCATTTCCGGCCGATCGCCCCGGTGGCGGAGCGGGAGACAGTCCTGTTCTTCTGCGGCGTCGCCTACCCGAACCGCGTCGCACTGATGCGCCGGATCGACGATCTCCTGTGCCGGCACGTCGTGGAGATCCTGGGCGCCGAGTGGCCGGACACGCTCCGATGCGCGGTGAACCGCCGCCTCACGCCGGCGCAGATGGCCGACTACGCCGCGGCGGCGCGGCTGACGCTCAACATCGGCCGCGACCTCGACGTGGCCAATCGCCGGCTGTCGCTCCCGCAGGCGACGCCGGGACCGCGCACCTTCGAGGTCGCTCTGTCGGGCTCGGCGCAGCTGTTCTTCGTCACCGGCCTGGAAATCTGCGCGCATTTCGAGCCGGACACGGAGATCCTGCTGGTGGACGGCGCGGCCGATATCGCGCGCGCCATCGAGCGGTCGCTCGACGAGCCCGCCGCGATCGAGGCGATCGCGCGCCGGGCGCAGGCGCGGGCGCTCCGCGAGCACACCTACCGGCATCGCGCGGCGCGCCTGCTCGATCTGAGCCGCCTGACGGTCCCGGCCTGATCACGCCGCCGCTGAGACGGACGAGACCGCGCATGTCCGACCTGTCGATCCTGCTGCTCGACACCGAGCCGCAGACCCACAACCGCTACCTCGTGCTCGCCATCGCGGACGCGCTGCGCCGGCATCCCGCGGTCGGCCGGGTCCATATCGGCGGGCACGGCGATGCCCTGGCCACCTTCGTCGAGCAGGGTCTCGACACGCTGATCGCTTTCGGCGGCGCGCGGGCGCACGCGCCCCTGGTCGGCCGGCTCGCGGGGCTCGCCCGGACCAGCGTGCTCTGGACCACGGAGGATCCGTACGAGCGCGAGGCGAACGTGCGCGGGTCGGGGGCCTTCGATCTGGTCTTCACGAACGACCTTGCCACGGTCCCGGCCTACGGGGGCCGGGCGCACCACCTCGCCCTCGGCGCCTCCTCGCTCTTCCACGATCTCCCGGTGCTCGAGGACGACGCGCGCTACCGCTACGATCTCCTCTTCATCGGAACGGCGTGGCCGAACAGGGTCGCGACCCTGAACGCGCTCTCGGCCAAGCTGCCGCGGGACGTGATGTTCAAGCTGGCGCTGCCGTGGAACGCGCATATCGGTCCGCCGGAGCTGGAGGACGAGGCGCTCGTCACGGACTGGCGCTGCGGCAACCGCGACTTCGCCCTCCTGGCGAACCGCAGTCGCGTCGTGCTCACCCTGCCCCGGATCTTCTCGGCGGCGCGCGCCGATCAGGCGACCGGTTCGACGCCGCCGCCGCGGCTGTTCGAGACGGCGCTGGCCGGCGGCTACCAGGTCGTGGTGTCGCCCGAGCCGGAGACGGCCGCCTACTACACGCCGGGCGCCGAGATCGCGCTCTGCGACGACGAGGCCGGTGCGGTCGAGGCGATCCTGACGGCCCTGACCGAACCGGAGGCCCGCATCGCGCGCGCGCGCGCCGCGCAGGCGCGGACCCGCGCCGAACACCTCTACGACCATCGCGTGGCGACGATCCTGGACGCGGTGATCGATCGGCGCCGGACGCAGACGCGCCGGCCGCCCCTCGAACCGTCAGCGCCCCGCACGGTCCTGATGCTCACCCACAACCGGATGGGGCATCGTCCCGGCGGCGGGGTCGAGGTCTATCAGGAACTGCTGACCGAGTTCGGCGAGCCGTACCGCGTCCTGTTCCTCTTCTCCGTCTTCGGCGACGGGCGCTGGTCGCTCCGGCTCGAGGGCCCGGGGATCGCGGAGAGCTTCGCCTGCGGTCCCGTCACGCCGCCGCTCTCGACGGACCCGTTCGTGGAGGGGATCTTCCAGAGGCTGCTGTTCGAGCATCAGGTCGACCTCGTCCACATCCATCACCTGATGCACATCCCGCTGTCGCTGCCGCTGATCGCGCGGGCCTGCGGCATACCCACCGTCTACCACCTGCACGACCATTTCCTGATCTGCGAGCGCTGGCTGCTGCTCGATCACACCGGCCGGTTCTGCGACGTCGTCAATCGCGGGGCGGACCAGTGCGACGCCTGCCTGGTCTCGGGAAACCAGTATCCGCCCGGCTCCAAGGCGCGCCGCGACGGCATGATGACCCTGGTAACCGACGCGATCGACGCCTTCGTCACGAGCACGCCCGCCACGGCGGGGTACCTCCGGCGCTACTTCCCCGGCATTCCCGCCGACCGGATCGTCGAGATCCCGATGGTGGCGCCGAACACCGCGCCGGCCGGGGCGCGGCCTGTGTCCAGGCGCAGGCGCGACGGCGATCGGCTGACCGTGGCGATCCTGGGCAATCTCGCGGCCCACAAGGGCGGCCAGCAGGCGATCAACCTGATCCGGAGCTGCGAGGCCTATCCCATCCATTTCAAGGTGATCGGCCGCATCGACGACCCGTACCGCGAGGCGGTCGCGGGCCTCGGACCGGATCAGGTCACCGTGACCGGCGCCTACGAGCAGCACGCGATCGGCGGCCTGCTGGCCGGCTGCGATGTCTCGCTGCACCTCTCGACCTGGCCCGAGACGTTCGTCATCGCGCTGACGGAGGCGTGGCAGGCGGGCCTGGTCCCGATCGTCGCCGATATCGGGGCCCTGGCCGAGCGCGTCGAGGACGGGGTCGACGGGTTCAAGGTCCCGCCGGACGATGCCGGTGCCGTCCGCGCGCGCCTCATCGCGCTGCACTACGATCGCGCCCGCCTCGCCCGGATGCAGGCCTCCATCGGCCGGAAATCCTTCCCCGACACCGACGGCCACCTCGGGTCGGTCCGCGCCCTCTACGAGCGCCTGATCGGGGCGCGGCCGCTGCGCCACGGACGCGTTCCCAGCCACCTGCGGCACGGTTTCGATCTGCGGCTCGAGACCCTGGGATACCGGACGAACGCCGCCTCCTGGACCAGCGCGGCGATCGCGTGGGACGAGGCGGCCCGCGCGCCGGAGGCGTCGCCCACCGTGATGGCGGCGGCGCGCGCGCGCCCGGTTCCGGAGCTGCCCGACGCGTTCCGTCGCCTGACGTTGAGGCCGGTCCGGCGCAGCGAGTGCGGCTGGAGCCTCGACGTGCTGCGCACGGACGAGCGCCTGAACCGGAGCCTGGATCTCTCGTCGGTCGTCGCGCGGGCCTCCGTGTTCCTGCGCGGCTGGCTGCACGTCTCGGGGCCGGCGCCGAAGGCGATCTACCTGCGGCTGACGGGTCGCACCGGGACATCGTGGGTCGCCCTGCAGAGCGATCTCCGTCCGGACGTGGCCAAGTGGTACGGAGAACCCGCCGCCGCGACGTCCGGCTTCACCGGCCAGATCGACGTCGCGGGGATGTCCTTCGGACGCTACGCGCTCGCGATCGTCCAGATCGCCGACGGTAGCCTGCGCATCCTCGAAGACGTCGCCTCGATCTTCATCGCCCCCGACACCGAGCCGCCGGCGCGCTTCGTTCCGGAGCCGCGCCATCTCGTCAGCGGCCCGCCGCACGTCCCGGATCTGCACCACAGCCTGCCGGATGCCGGCGACGCGCTCCGCGTGTCGCCGGGGCAGCTCTGGGCCGCGGAAGTCGCGTTCCCCGGGACCGCGCCCCGGCTCGGCAAGGACACGCTGGCGGTGTTCCGCGGCACCAACGGTCAGACGTGGCGGGCGCCCGTCCTCAAGATCGACGAGCGGACGGTGCGCATCACCGCCTCCGTCCCGAACATCGATCCGGGCGCCTACACGGTGTCCCTGGCCGAGCCGCACAACAGGACGTTGCGGACCCTCGCGACGCTGTTCCGCACCCAGGTGGCGCGTTCGGAGTGACGGGGATCACCGGCAAGCCCGGTCTCGTTCCACCGAGCCGACCCCGGACGCGGGCCTACCACGCCTCGACCCGTTCACCGCCGAAGATGCGCGAAGTCGGCAGCTCGAAGATGAAGTAGGGATTGAGTTGCGGCGGAGCCGCGGCCTCATCCAAGCGGGACTGCTGCTCGGGCGTCAGGACGACCTCGAGGGCGGCGATGTTCTGCGCCAGCTGCTCCGGGCGGCTCGCCCCGACCAGGACCGAGGCGACGCCGGGGCGCCGCGCGACCCAGGCCAGCGCCACCTGCGCCATCGGTCGACCGACGTCCGCGGCGACCGCCCGCAGCACGTCCACCACCGCGAAGTTCGCCTCGGTGAACAGCATGCCGCCGAAGGGGTTGTCGCCGTTGAGCCGGCCGTCGCTGCCGCCCTCGGCCGCATCGCCGGCCCGGTCCGGGAGCGAGCCTGCCGGCCCGGCCTGAGCGAGCTTCTCGCGCCCGTACTTGCCGGTCAGCAGGCCGGCCGCCAGTGGGCTCCAGGGCACCAGCCCGAGCCCGAGGGCGCGGCCCGCGGGCAGCACGTCGAGTTCCACGCCCCGGTCGAGCAGCGAGTAGGCGTATTGCAGGCCGATGGGTTCCGGGAGGCCGTGGGCACGGGCCAGCGCGGCGATCTGCGCGGCGTACCAGGCGGGCGCGTTCGAGAATCCGTAATACAGGATGTCGCCGCGCGCGACGGCGTCGGTCAGCGCCCGGAGGACTTCCTCCGGCGGCGTGGTCCGGTCCCAGACATGGGTCCAGTACAGGTCGATCCAGCCGGTCCTGAGACGGCGCAGGGAGCTCTCGAGACCGGAGCGGATGTTCCGCGCGCTGTTGCCTCCGGCGAGCGGCGTCCCCTGCGCGCGCGGAAAGCCGGACTTCGTCGCGACGACCAGGCGGTCGCGCAGACCGCGCGCCGTGATCAGGTCGCCGAGCATCGTCTCGCTCGCGCCGCCCGCGTAGACGTCGGCCGTATCGAGGAAGTTGCCGCCCGCTTCGACGTAACGGTCGAAGATGGCCGCCGAGACCGTCGCGTCGCTGCCCCAGCGGGCGGCGCCGAAGGTCATGGTCCCGAGCGCAAGGGGGCTCACGGCCAGACCCGAGCGTCCCAGGGTTCGATAGTGCCTCAGATCCATCGCCGCACCTCACTGTTGAGGACTGGGACGTAGTCCGCCGTAGGGATCGGGATTAGCAGTGCTATTCCGCATGCGTCTGTGAGCAGAGTTCAGGAATGCGGCGCGGCACCCTCGACGATCTGGCGGCTTTCGCGGCGGTGGCGCGCCATCGCAACTTCACGCGGGCGGCCGCGGAGATGGGGCTGTCGCCCTCCGCGCTCAGCCACACGATGCGGGCTCTGGAGGCGCGTCACGGCGTGCGCCTGCTGGCCCGCACCACCCGCAGCGTCGCGCTCACTCCGGCCGGCGAGCGGCTGCTGCGGTCGGTCGGCCCCGCGCTCGAGGACGTCGCGCGCGGGCTCGACGCGCTGGCCGAGTGGCGCGGCGCGCCGTCGGGGCGGCTGCGGCTGACGACCTTCGCGTACGCCGCGCGGGCGATCCTCGAGCCCAGACTGCCCGCCTTCCTGATCGATTACCCGGCCGTCTCGGTTGAGGTGATCGTGGACGACCCCCTGACCGACATCGTTGCCGCCGGCTTCGACGCCGGGATCCGCTTCGGCGAGACGGTCGAGCGCGACATGGTGGCGGTCCGGGTAGGACCCGACCTGCGCACGGTGGTCGTCGCGACCCCGGACTACTTCGCCCGTCACCCGCGCCCTGAGAGCCCGGCTGACCTGGAAGCGCATCGCTGCGTGAACTACCGGCTCGTCGGCGGCGGCGGGTTGCTGCCCTGGGAGTTCGCCCGCGACGGCCGCGAGATCCGGGTACGCGCGGCCGGCCAGCTCGTCGTGAACGATGGCCGGCTCGCGGCCGCCGCGATCCGGGCCGGTGCCGGGAACGGCTACATGCTGGAGGACGAGGCGGCCGACGACCTGGCCGCGGGACGTCTCGTCCAGGCGCTGGACGCGTGGTGTCCGTCGTTTCCCGGCTGCCACCTCTACTACCCCGACCGGCAGGTCACGCCCGCCCTGCGCAGCCTGATCGACGCGCTGCGGTGGCGGGAGGCGCCGCCGCCTCCCGGCCCGTGAGACCGTGCCCGCGGGGCCTCCCCGCTCAGGCGCCCCGCCAGTCGCGGGCGACCTCGCCCGCGAAGTCGCGGTAGCTGCGCGGCCTGCGGCCGAGGAGCCTCGCGAAGTCCGCAACCTCGGCCTCGGTCGCGACGGCGCCGTCCTCCTGGTAGCGGCGCATCATCACCCGCAGGTCATAGGCAAGCCAGGCGGGGGCGAAGCTCCGGAGCCGCTGCTCCATCGCGTCGAGATCGTCGCCTCCGTAGCGGACCGCGCGCCCGAGGGCCTCGGACCAGATCTCCGCCAGGGCGTCGCCCGTCAGGGCGTCCGGGCCGACGACGTCGTAGGTCTCGGCCGGAAGACGGTCGGCCGCGCGCTCGCGGCGCAGCAGCGCGTTGGCCGCCGCCTCGGCGATATCGCGCACGTCGACCATCGAGACGCCGGCCTGCCCGAGGGGCACGGCAAACAGGCCGGCCCCGAGAAGCGGCTCCTTCTGGGCGAGGTCGTTCTGCATGAAGTAGGAGGGCCGCAGCACCGTGGCGGGCAGGTCGAGGGCCGCGATCATCCGCTCGACGGCGTGCTTGCCGGTGAAGTGCGGGGCATCGACGAAGGCCTCGCTCTTGAAGACCGAGAGATAGACGATGCCGCGCACGCCCGCGTCGCGGGCGAGGCTGAGTGTCGTGATCGCCTGGGTCAGCTCGTCCGGCGCGTTGGCGACGAGCAGGAACAGGGTGTCGACCCCGACCAGCGCCGCGCGCATCGCGTCGATGTCGGCGGGATCACCGCGGACGGCCTCGACGCCCGAGGGGAATCGCGCCTTCTCGGGCGAGCGGGTCAGAGCGCGCACGGCGGCCCCCTCGGCGACGAGATGATCGATGACGGCGGAGCCGATGCGGCCCGTGGAACCGGTGACGAGGATGGTCATGGCGGATCTCCTGGATGCGGGGCGGCCCCGAGCGGGCCGCCGATGACCCGAAGATGCGCCGTTCCTTTTCTGAGCCATAGTCGGCAAGATCGGGACTGGGTGTCCCGGATCTGGAACAGCACATGGACCTCGCGGCGCTCGCCGACTTCAATCTCGTCGCCGGCCACGGCGGCTTCGGCCGCGCCGCCCGGGCGAGCGGGCGGCCGAAGGCGACGCTGTCGCGGCGCGTCGCCGAGCTCGAGGCGAGCCTCGGGACGCGGCTGATCGAGCGGGGCGAGCGCAGCCTGCGCCTGACAGAGGCGGGGGCGCTCCTCCACGCCCGGACGGGGCCGCTGCTCAGCGAGATCGCGGAGGCCGGCGCCGTCGTCGGTGGCGGCCTCGACCGACCCCGTGGGCGGCTCCGGGTGAGTGCGCCGCTGCTCCTTTCCGACACGCAGCTCGGCCGCGTCGCCGCGGACTTCGCCCGCGCTTATCCCGAGGTCGAGCTGGAGATCTCCGCCGAGGACCGGTTCGTCGACCCGATCGAGGAGGGTTTCGACGTGATCATCCGGGTCAATCCGAAGCCGGACGAGCGCCTCGTCGGGCGCTGTGTCCTGCGGGACGAGCTCTGGCTGGTGGCGCCGCCCGAGGTCCCGCGTCCCGAACCGTCGGCCGGGACCGACGCGGCGACCGTGCCGGCGGCGGTGCGCTGGACGCCGCGTCAGGACGAGACGTGGCAGGTCCATGACGGCCGGACGCGCCGGTCCTACGCGCCCGTGCCGGTCCTGCGCCTGTCCTCGCTGCCGATGCTGCGCGACGCCGTGGTGGCGGGCGCCGGCGCGGCGCTGCTCCCGCGCTCGCTTGTCGGGGGCGACGTGGCGGCCGGACGCCTCGCCTGCTGGGGCTGGCTGGAGGGGCCGCCGACGGAGCTGTGGGCGCTCCACACGTCCCGGCGCTTGGTCAGTCCCAAGGTGAACGCCTTCGTCGCCCATCTGGCAGCCGCGCTGTCGACGGATCGACCCGCCGGGCGGTAGATTGAGCGTTCGAACCGAAGGACGCCGAGCGCGGCGCGCGCGGGACGGTGCCCTATCCGCATTCCGCCGCACCGTCCCGACGCGGCGCCTCGGGCGAGCCCGGCGGACCCGCCATCGTCCGGCCGAGCCAGTCCACGAAGGCCGCCGCCGGCCCCGCGGGTGGCAGGGCACGCACGAGAACGAAGTACCGGAGCCCGTTCATGACAGCTTCGTCGCAAGCCGGCACGAGGCGCCCGTCGGCGCGATAGGGCGCGACGATCAGCGATCGCCCCAGGGCGATGCCCGAGCCGCCGAGCGAGGCGCGCAGCGCCAGTTGCGCGAGGTTGAAGTAGAGGTTCTGGACGCGGCCGCCCCAGGGCGCCCCGTGGACGCGTATCCAGCGATCCCACTCCTCCGAGACGCTCGCGGCCGCCTCCCACGGCGTCGCGTCGTGGAGCAGCACGACGGCCCCGCCGGGATCCGCCGCATCCCGGTAGGCCGGGGCGCAGACCGGGTAGACCGGCTCGGGATGGTCGAAGATGACCGTCGCACCGGGAGGCGGCGCCGGGCCGTAGCGGATCGCGACGTCGATACCGGACTGCGCCATGCGTCCCGGATCCAGGTCGTGGGTCTCCCCGAAGACGGCGACGTCGATGTCGGGATGCGTGTCGCTGAAGGCTTTCAACCTTGGCGCGAGCCATTCCGAGGCCAGGGAGGGGACGCAGCTGATCCGCAGCGTCGCCCGGCCCTCGCGCCGTTCCCCCCGGAGAAGGGCCTCGCCCATCCCGTCGAAGCCGCTCCGCGCCGCGGCGAACAGATCGTGACCCGCTGCGGTCAGCCGGATCTCGCGGGTGCCCCGCTCGAGCAGCGGGTAACCGAGGCGCCGCTCCAGCCGCTGGATCCGCTGCGTGACCGCGCTCTGCGTGACGGCGAGGCGGTCGCCCGCACGGGCGAAGCCGCCCGCCTCGACCAGGACGCGGAAGAAGAACAGGTCGCCGGCCAGGCGCGCGTCGAGCCTTACGGGCATGCCCGATCATAAGCGGGCCTAATAGACCGCACCAGAGAATATAATTGGCCGCATGAGCGCCGCTCGCGCAGGGTCGGCGCGGACAAACCGGGCAGGATCGGGAGCGCCATGGCAGCCGTCGGCGGGATGGAGACTCGACTATCGGGCGACCGGATTCCAGAGGCGGTCAGGCGCGCCAGCCCCACGGTCTGGATGAACCCGGCGCTGGACGCCACCGCGTCCGTCCTGCCCGGACTCGCGACCGGCCGTGCCGACGTGGACGCGGCCGTGGCGCGCTGGCAGCGGTTCGCGCCGCTCCTGGCGCGCCTCTTCCCCGAAGAGGGCGCCGGCCGGATCGACTCGCCGCTCGTCCCGCTGGAAGAGCGCCTGTCCCGTGACGTCCTGGACGGCGCCGACGGGCGCGTGCTGGTGAAGGCCGACCACGCGCTGCCGGTGACCGGCTGCATCAAGGCGCGCGGCGGCGTCTACGAGGTCCTGGCCTATGCCGAGGACCTGGCCGCGCGGGCCGGGCTGCTCACCGAGGGGCAATCCTACGCGGCCTTCGCCGACCCGGAATTCCGCGCCCTGTTCGCCCGCCACGTGATCGCGGTCGGCAGCACCGGCAATCTCGGCTTCAGCGTCGGCCTGATGGGGCGCTCGCTCGGCTTCGCGGTCGAGGTCCACATGTCCCACGACGCCAAGGCTTGGAAGAAGCAGCGCCTGCGCGAACTTGGCGCCCGCGTCGTCGAGCATCGCGGCGATTACGGGGCGGCGGTCGCGGCGGCCCGCGGCGCGTTCGCCGGCCGCGCGGACGCCCATTTCGTCGACGACGAGGATTCCGTCGACCTGTTTCTCGGCTACGCGGCCGCGGCCCTCGACCTTCAGCGCCAGCTCGCGGAGGCCGGGATCGCAGTGGGGCCGGCGCATCCCCTGTTCGTCTATCTGCCCTGCGGCGTGGGCGGCGCACCGGGCGGCGTCGCCTTCGGCCTGAAGCTCGTGTTCGGTGACGCCGTGCACCCGGTCTTCGTCGAGCCGGTCGCGTCCCCGTGCATGCTGGTCCAGCTCGCGGCCGGTCTCGACCGCCCGGTCAGCGTCTACGATGTCGGCCTCGACAACCGCACCGCGGCGGACGGGTTGGCCTGCGCCTCCGCGTCGATGCTGGTGGCCCGGACGCTCGAGAAGCTGGTGGCCGCCGTGGTCACGGTGCCCGACGACGCGCTGTACCGCTGGCTCAGGGTGATGTGGACCGAGGCGGGCCTGCGCCTGGAGCCCTCCGCGGCGGCGGGCTTCGCGGCGGCCGGGCGCTTCGCCGCCACGCTGCCCGCGGCGGTCGGCGCCGCGGCCACCCACGTGATCTGGACGACCGGCGGCGCGCACCTCCCGGCCGAGGAATTCGAGGCGACCCTCGCCCGCGGTTGAGGCGCGCTGGACGCCGGCTCAAAAGCCGAGACCGCGCGGCCGCGGCTCCTCGATCGTGTCCGATCGCCAGGCGATCCGGGGCCGATCTGGAGCGAGGGCAGATTCGGCTTTCGGTCACTCCATCAGGTCGGTCAGGGCCCCGATCTCGTCGGCGTTCTTCCAGACCGTCTCGCAGCCGATCACCGTGTCGGTGGCGTCGATCGTCAGCGTGAACGCGGGGGGCACCCGCTCGGTCCCGACGAGCCGGAGGCGAACACCCCACCGCGACATGTCGTGCACCACGCAGGGGATGGCGGGATGGCCGGCCACCGAGATGCATCCGCTCAGGTTGACGGAGACGCGTCGGGCGTTGCGCTGGTTGTCCATAAGTACTCCGCGCTAGAGCGCCGGAGCATAAGCGGCGACCGATCAAGGGCCGGTTTACGAACTGAACTCAATTGCGCCTAAAATTCGCGTCGAGGTGGCTAATACCGAAGTCTCGACCTACCGGTTGGGAAGCCACCGGGAGACGAAGGTCAGCGGACGCGACGTGCCGGGCCGGCCGTCGGCATGCTCACGCGCGTCCTCGTCCGGCAGCAGCGACCCGATCAGGCGGAGCAGCTTCTCCCGCTCCTCTCCGGTGAACAGCACGAGGAACGAACCGAGATCCAGTTGGACCTCCGGCGCGTCATCGCCCGGGGAGTGAGAGACGTAGGGCTGTCCGGTCTGGAGGTCGCGCATCAGGGCCCAGCGGTCGCCGCCGACGCCGACATGGAATTCGCGCGCTATCCGTGGGCCCTGTTCAATCATTGCTCATCCCGCACGCGGTCAACGTGCAATTTTCAACGGGATAGAGCGCGCAAACGCCTTGCGATATAACCTGGCTCAAGAATTCACAGGTATCGTCGACTGCAGCCCCACCGGCGCGAGCCGCCGGTGGCGGGATGTCGGCGCGGTCTCGGGCTGGAGGTTGGTGCACTTGCGGCGCAGGATCGCGGACGATCCGACGCCGGACTGACATGCCCCATCTCCGCGCGGCAGAGGGCGCGTTTTCGGACCGAGAAGGGCGAGCGCTCCGCTCTCGCCCGGTCGGCGCCGGCCCTAGCGATACGCGTGGGGGCGTGAGCGCTCGAAGGCGGCCGCGCAGGCCGTGTCGAAGAGCTTGCAGGGCGGCTGGGCGTCGCCCGGTTCGACGAGCATCGGCTGTCCGCGGATGTCTCCGGTGGCGTGAGCCTGCGAGTACCGTGACCGCGGGTCGAAGTAAGGATCCGAAGTGTAACTGCTCATGAAGGCGCCTCCTGCCGGCATCTCGCTCTCGGACAGCGCCACGCCGGTCTGCAGCGCCAATGAGAGCACCGAGACCAGGAGCAGCAGACATCGTCTGGTCATAGGCCCGCGCCTCCTCGCGCGCACGAGATCGGCAGCGCGGACGCTGCGCTCCGGATGTCCTGGATGTGTTCGACGAGACCGCCGCGGGCGTCAGCGGCCGGTCTCTGCGAGCAGGCCCGCCACAACGCGTGCGCGCTTCGGAACAGCCGCCCGACGGGATCACAGCGTGGCCGCGACGCACTGCCTTCAGCGACGTTGGCGGGTCAGCCCATCTCGACATTCGGAAGATGGCGCAAGCCGAGCACGCACTGCAATAAAATAGGCTTTTCAGCAGTGAAAACGGAATTGATTTGAGAAATTTTCTTTAAAATTCGATGCGCGCCCGTCCGGCCGCGGCCTGGGACGGAGACAGTGCAAGCATCGGATTCGTGACGCACTTTAGAGATCCGCTGCCGCTTTAAGTTTCTTAAACGCGCTTTATTTTGTCGTGCCGAATTCATTCGAAGAGTGTGTTTGCCAGGACTATAACTTCGGCGTGCCGGGCATTCGCCCTGCCTTCTCTTCGCACACGAGGCTTGATCGGCTCCCAGTTCACGCGGGCACCCCGCGGGAATGGGAGCCGGGTCACGGCGGGACACCCGACTGATCACATGGAACTCGTCCGGTTCGCTCTGAAGTTTCGCAAGAGCTTCTATGTTCTTGCCGTCCTCATGTTCCTCGCGGGGCTCGGCTCGATCACCGTCGCGCCGAAGGACGTGCTGCCCGCCGTCGATATCCCGGTGGTGGTGGTGGTGTGGACCTATAACGGTCTCGACGCGACCGACATGGTCCAGCGCATCACGAACTACAGCGAGTTCTCGCTGTCGAGCAACGTGAACAACATCCGCCGGATCGAGTCGACGTCGATCCAGGGCACGGTGACCGAGCGGATCTACTTCGATTCCGCGGTCAGCATCGATCTGGCGATGACCCAGGTCGACTCGGCGATGAACGCGATCCGCTCGCGCATGCCGCCGGGCGTGCAGCCCCCCGTCATCATGCGCTTCTCCGCCTCGTCGGTGCCCGTCATTCAGATGGCGCTGTCGTCCTCGAAACTGCCGCTCACCAAGGTCTTCGACTACGCGCAGTACCGGACCCGCCGCCGGCTCGCCGAGGTGCCGGGCTCGACCCTGCCCTCCCCCTACGGCGGCGCGCCCCGTCAGGTCATGGTCGATCTCGACCCCGGCAAGCTGCGCGCGATCGGCATGACGCCGCTCGATGTCCTGAACGCCGTCCTCAAGCAGAACCTCGTCGTGCCCTCGGGCCTCGCGAAGATCGGGACGCAGCAATACACGGTGCGGCTCAACTCGAGCCCGCAGCTGGTCGATCAGCTCAACCGCATTCCCATCAAGGTCGAGAACAACCAGCCGGTCCTGCTGCGCGACGTCGCCCATGTCCGGGACGGCTCGCCCCCGCAGATCAACATCGTCCGCGCCGACGGCCACCACTCCGTCCTGTTGCAGGTCCTCAAGAATGGCGCGGCCTCGACCCTGGACGTCGTGAACGCCGTCAAGGCCGCGCTGCCGGACATCCACGCGGCCGCGCCGAAGGGCATGACCATCACGCCGCTGTTCGATCAGTCGGTCTTCGTCTCGGACGCCATCTCCGACGTGGTGCGCGAGGCGGTGATCGCGGCGGGGCTCACCGGTCTCGCCATCCTGCTGTTCCTCGGCTCCTGGCGCTCGACCATCGTGGTGCTGGTGTCCATCCCGCTCTGCATCCTGACCTCCCTGTCGATCCTGGTTGCTCTGGGCCAGACCATCAACGTGATGACCCTGGGCGGCCTCGCCCTGGCCGTCGGCATCCTCGTGGACGACGCGACGGTCGCGATCGAGAACACCTACCGGATGTTCGAGGAGGGCTTCTCCTTCCGGCGCTCGGTGGTCGAGGGCGTGGCCGGCATCGCCAAGCCGGCCCTGATCTCCACGCTGGCGATCTGCTCGGCCTTCTCGGCGGTCTTCTTCCTCACGGACGCGCCCCGCTACCTCTTCGTCCCGCAGGCCGAGGCGGTGGTCTTCGCGATGCTGACCTCCTACCTCCTGTCGCGGACGCTGGTGGCGATCCTCATCGACGTCCTGGTCGCCCCGGAATACGCCCGGCATCACGGCCCGGCCGCCGAGGTCGATGGGGCGTCACCACCCCGCCGCCGCTCCGTCCTCGGCCGGATTCTCCGTGCGCCGACACGGCCCCTCGCCTGGCTGCTTCAATATCCGCTGCGCGGCGCCCTCGCCTTCCGCAACGCGTTCGAGCGCGGGTTCGCGCGCTTCCACGCGGGCTATGTCGGTCTCCTGTCCGCGGTGCTCGGCCACCCGGCCCGCGCGCTGTCCGGCGCGCTCGCCGTCTTCGCGGTGACGGCCGCGATCTTCCCCTTCGTCGGTCAGGACTACTTCCCGCAGATCGAATCCAGCCAGATGACCCTGCATATCCGCACGCGTCCGGGCGAGCGGATCGAGCAGGCGGAGAAGACCTTCGCGCAGGTCGAGGACGTCGTGCGGCAGGTCGTCCCGAAGGACGAGCTCGGGCTCATCCTGGACAATATCGGCCTCCCCGCCTCGAACTACAACTTCGCCTTCATGGATGCGTCGTTCGTCGCCTACAATGACGGGCAGATGCTCATCAACCTGAAAGGTGAGCATAAGCCGATCTCCTTCTACGAGAAGCGGCTGCGCCAGGTCCTGCACCAGGCCTTCCCCGACGACACCTTCTACTTCCAGCCGTCCGACATCATCACGCAGATCCTGAATTTCGGGACCGTCGCGCAGATCGACGTGCAGGTCTCCGGGCGGCACGATGCCGAGGACCTCGCCGTGGCGCAGGACCTCGTCCGCCGCATCGCGGCGGTCCGCGGCGCCGTCGACGTCCACCTGCACCAGATCGTCGACGCCCCGCAGATGTACGTGAACGTCGACCGCAGGCTGGCCTCCGAGATGGGCGTCAGCGAGCAGTCCATCGCGCAGAACCTGAACGTCTCGCTCTCCGGCTCCTTCCAGGTCAGCCCGAACTTCTGGGCCGATCCCAAGTCCGGCATGCCGTACCAGCTCTGGGTCCAGACGCCGGAGTGGCGCAACGCCGACATCACGCAGCTGATGAACACGCCGGTCTCGGTGCACACGGACGCGGGTGACAGGCCCGGCATCCCGATCCTGCTGTCGAACATCGCCACGATGCAGCGGCAGCCTGAGCAGACCGTGATCAACCACGTCAACCAGCAGCCGACCTTCGACATCCTCGCCAACGTCCAGAACGCGGATCTCGGCAGCGTCCGAAACGCCGTGGATCGGATCGTCGCCGAGGAGCAGGTCAAGCTCCCGGCCCCGGACAAGATCCTCGTCCGCGGCCAGATCGAGAGCATGGAGAGCGCCTTCTCGCGCATCGAGCTCGGGCTCGGGATCGCGCTGGTGGCGGTCTACCTGCTGCTCGTCCTGAACTACCAGACGTGGGTCGACCCCTTCGTGGTCATCGCCGCCCTGCCGCTGGCCTTCTGCGGCATCGTGATGAGCCTGTTCATCACCAGCACGGCGTTCTCGATCCCCGCCCTGTTCGGCGCGATCATGTCGGTCGGCGTGGCGAGCGCGAACTCGATCCTGCTCGTCACCTTCGCCAAGGAGCACCGCGAGGCCACC
Organism: Methylobacterium sp. 275MFSha3.1; assembly: GCF_900108435.1. Classification (NCBI taxonomy): domain Bacteria; kingdom Pseudomonadati; phylum Pseudomonadota; class Alphaproteobacteria; order Hyphomicrobiales; family Methylobacteriaceae; genus Methylobacterium; species Methylobacterium sp. 275MFSha3.1. Next base: position 21,256 of record NZ_FNWP01000005.1, read on the forward strand.
GGCTGCTCTGCCCGCGAGGCCGCCCTGATGGCCGGCCATACCCGCCTCCGGCCGGTGCTCATGACCGCCTCCGCGATGTTCCTGGGCCTGATCCCGATGGCGATCGGGTCCGGCGAAGGCGCCGAGCAGAACGCCGCCCTCGCCCGCGCGGTGATGGGCGGGATCGGGATGGGCACCGTCTCGACCCTGCTCTTCGTCCCCCTTCTCTACACCCTGCTCCGCCGCAACCCGATCAAGCCCCTCGAGGATTATTGATGACCCGTTTCAACGACGCCCCCGGGAGCGGCGCCGAGGCAGCCGCGCGGGCGCACCAGCACGCGGTCGAGATCGACCCGCTGCGGCAGGACGGGGCCGGCGAGGCCCTCGTCCACGCGGTGCCGCCGCCGCCGCGCAAGCGCCCGTTCCTCGTGGCGTTCCTCGCGCTCGGCAGCGCCCTCGGGCTCGGTGCCTGGCACCATTGGGAGACCTACCAGGCCTCCCTGGTGACGCAGGCCGAGGCCGTGAACTTCGTGCCCGAGGTCCGCACCGGGCCGGCGCAGGTGGATGACGGGCCCATGACGCTGACCCTGCCGGGCCAGACCGAGGCCTTCGACCATGCCGACATCTTCGCCCGCGCCACCGGCTACATCGCCGAGCGCCGGGTCGACATCGGGTCGCGGGTCAAGAAGGGCGACCTGCTGGTCCGGATCGCCGCGCCCGACCTCGACCAGCAGGCCCGGCAGGCCGAGGCCCAGCTCGGCCAATTCAAGGCGCAGCTCGCCGTCGCGCAGGCGGATGTGGAGCAGGCCAAGGCCAGCGTGACGCTCGCGAACGTGACCGACGCCCGCACCGCGACGCTGGCCGGACAAGGCTGGGCCTCGAAGCAGAACGCCGACCAGACCCGCGCGGGGATGCTGACCGCCACCGCGACCCTCGCCGCCGCGCAGGCGAAGGTGAAGGTCGCGGAAGCCAACATCACCGCCCAGCAGGCGACCGTCGAACGGCTCCGGACGCTGACCACCTTCGAGAACGTCGTCGCGCCGTTCGACGGCATCGTGACCGCCCGCAAGGTCGATGTCGGCGACCTCGTTCACGGCGATGCCGGCTCCGGGACGCCGCTCTTCACGGTCGACAGCACCGATGTCCTGCGCGTTGCGGTGCAGGTGCCGCAATCGGCCGCCGTGGGTATCCGCGACGGGGTGAAGGCGCGGGTCCAGGTCGCGCAGATCGCGGACCGGACCTTCGACGGCACGGTCTCGCGCAGCTCGGTGGCTCTCCAATCCTCGGTGCGGACGCTGGACACGGAGGTCGACGTCGCCAATCCGGACGGACTCCTGCGGCCCGGCCTCTACGTCGCCGTCACTTTCGCGGTGCCGCGCACGCATCCGCGGGTGATCGTGCCGTCCGAGGCCCTCATCTTCGACGCGGAGGGGACGCGCGTGGCCGTGGTCGGGGCGGACGACACCGTCCGGCTCCGGCCGATCACGATCGCGCGCGATCTCGGCACGCGCCTCGAGCTGCGCAGCGGCCTCGACAGCGGCGAGACCGTCGTCCTCAACCCGCCCGCCGGCCTTCAGGACGGCAGCCGCGTCGTCCCCCGCGGCTCCGTCGCCTCCCAGGTCCCGACAGCCAAGCTCTCCGAGCAGGCGAGCGCGGAGTGAGGCGCATGGTCCAGATCCCTCGCTCCCTTGTAAGCTTCGCCGGCGGGATGACGCAGGTCGGCCGCCGCGACCGAACCGCATTTGACTCCGGCTCCGAAGAGGATAATTCCACCTCTCCCTCCGAGCCGCAGGAGACCAGACAGGGCCGGCGAATACAAAATAAGAAGGAAAAACGAATGGCCAGCGTATTGGTAGTCGAGGACGACCGGCGGGTCGCCGCGGAGATCGGTTCAGCCCTCGCGGAATACGGATTTCAGGTCGACGAAGCCCCCAGTGGCAGCATCGGACTACGCAAGGCCCTGGACGGTAACTTTGACGTGATCGTGCTCGACCGGATGCTCCCGGAGATCGACGGCCTGTCGCTGCTGACCGAGCTGCGCGCCGCGAAGGTCTCGACGCCGGTCCTGATCCTCAGCGCCCTGTCGGCCGTCAACGAGCGCGTCGACGGGCTGCGCGCCGGCGGCGACGACTACTTGGCCAAGCCGTTCGAGTTCATCGAGCTCACCGCCCGCGTCGACGCGCTGGCGCGGCGCAAGATGGCGGCCGAGGCGGTGAACGAGCTCGTCGTCGGCGACCTGCGCCTCGACCTGATCGAGCGCGTTCTCCAATGCGGGAACCGGGAAATTGAGCTCCTGCCCAAGGAATTCGCGATCATCGAGTTCCTGATGCAGAACGCCGGCACGCTGGTGAGCCGGAAGATGATCTTCGAATCCGTCTGGGGCTACAGCTTCAATCACCAGTCCAGCGTCATCGACGTCCACATCGGCAAGATCCGCAAGAAGCTCGATCCCGACGGGCTGAACCCGCGGATCCACACGGTGCGCAACACGGGCTTCATCCTCCGTGCGCCTTCTTGAGGTCCGGCGCACCAGCGGCTTCCGGGTCGCGTGCCTGTTCTTCGCGACCTTCGGGACCGCCTCGCTGGCACTCTCGGGCTTCCTCTACGTCGACACGCGCAGCTACGGCCGCAAGGCCGCGTTCGAGTGGGTCGAGTGGGAATCGAAGCACCTCCTGAACCTGTCGCCGCGCGCGCTGCGCGAGCGGATCGACGCGTCCGAGGATTTCGCCGAGGGCGGCCGCCCGCTCGTCCTGTTCGGGCCCGACCACGTGCGCCGGGCCGGCGCGCCGATCGCCTTCCCCGACAGGGCGCCGATCGGGAAGCCGTTCATCCTGGCACAGCCGCTGGATCACCGCAGCCGCACGCTCTTCAGCCAGCTCACCGAGCTTCCGAGCGGCGAGTACGTGCTGGTCAGCCGCTCGGCCCAGGATCTCCAGTCCCTCGAGAAGGCGCTGGTCGAGACCTTTGTCTGGGGCATGGCCGCCACCATCGTGATCGGCCTGATCGGCGCCGTCGTGTTCGGCGCCGGCTCGCTGCGGCAGAACGATGCGATCACCAAGGCGGTCGAGCGCATCATGCGCGGCGACCTGAGCGAGCGCCTGCCGACGCGCGGCGTCTCGGCCGACCTCGCTCACCTCACGCGCGTCGTGAACGACATGCTCGACCAGCTCGAGCGGCTGATGCTGGAGATCAAGGGCGTCAACGAGAACATCGCCCACGACCTGCGCACCCCGCTGACCCGGGTGGTCGGCACGCTGGAGCGGTCGCTGCGCAAGGCCGACAGCGTCGCGGCCTTCCGCGCCTTCAACGAGGACGTCCTCGCCGAGGTCAAGAGCATCGTCGTCCGGTTCTCGGCCCTGCTGCGCATCTCCGAGATGGAGGACCGCCTGCGCCGATCGGGCTTCACCCAGGTCGATCTCGGCCGGCTGCTCGAGGATGCGGTGGAGTACTACGAGCCCCTGGCGATCGAGCGCGACATCCGACTTCTCTGGGAGCGGCCTGACGGCCCGTGCGCGATCGAGGGCGACCGCAGCCTGATCTTCGAGGCGGTGAGCAACCTGATCGACAACGCCCTGAAGTTCACGCCGGCCGGCGGGCAGGTGACGGTCGCGCTGCTCCGGAATCCGACGGGGATCCAGGTCACCGATACGGGCTGCGGCATCCCCGCAGAGGAGCTGAGCGCCGTGCGCGCCCGGTACCGCCGCGGTGCGCTGAAGACCGACAAGAGCGGCTTCGGGATCGGCCTGAGCCTCGTCGATTCCATCGCGCGGCTGCACAGCGCCACCTTCGACATCGCCTCCGACGGGAGCGGCTGCCGCGTGACCCTCAGCTGGACCCACAGCGTCGCGGGGCACCCGTCGATCGACCTCCTGCCGGCCGCATCCCTCTGACGCCGTCGTCACGCCGTCGCGCCCGGCCGGTCCCGCATCGCGGGGCGTGCCGGGCGCGGGGCCGTACCGGGTGGGCGCTCAGTAGGACGGCTGGCCGCGGCGGCGCTCGCGGCTGTTGAGATGGCTCCACTGGCGATTGGCCGGGACGGTCTCGACCGCGCTGGGCCGCTGGATCGCGGCGCTGTAGCCGGTCGCCCCCTCCCACATGCCGCCCGCCTTGTCGTTGCCCTCGGAGGCGGACCACGCGTCGAGGCCGCTGCCGTTGGTCCGGACGATGAGGCTGGGATCGATGGTCGCGCCACCGTCCTGAGCGAGAGCAGGTCCCGCGATCAGCATCGCGCCCATCGAGCAGGCGAGGACGATGTTCTTCATGATGATCTCCCGTTACACAAGCTGTCGCTCGCCGGCGACGTGGTAGTAAGATGCTGCAATACCCATTTAAACTCTATATTTTATTGCGGAATAATTCTTTCGCTCTTTGGACGGGCTTCAATCTTGAAACGATTTTTGAATTTCTCGTGGAGGATGGCCTCAGTTCGGCCACATCCCGGTCACCGGGATCAGGGCTTGTGTCGCCCAGGCCTGACGGACAATCCTGCCCGGCTTGCGCCGGCAGCGAGCACGAAAAAGCCGACCGGTTGCCCGGTCGGCGAAGTCGTATGGGTCTGAAGCTCTGGGTCAGACCGGCCCTGCCCTGGTACCCGGGCCAGCCGCTCTGAAACCATAGCATCCGCTCGGTCGGCGGCGAAGCAAGCCGCTGAAGAGCTGACTCTCTTGTAGATGATTTTGCGACGATCGCAAGCAAAAGATCTTTTATTTGTTGAATATGGCCCAATTTACGAGATAACTTACTTGGCGTTCCAAATAGAGAAGCCCGGCCTTGCGGCCGGGCTCGAGACTGGACGTTGCGCCCGCGAAGGCGCGTCGGATAGGTTCAGAAATCCCGCTGCACGCGGAACCGGAATTGGGCCGCATCCTGCGAATTGACGTAGCGCAGCGCGTTCTTCGAGATGTCCGGCGTGACGCCGCTGTTGAGCGCCGTGCGGATGTACTCGCCCTCAACGCCGATATCGAGATCCTTCACGGGGGTCCAGATCAGGCTGGCGCCGGTGATCATCTGGTTGTTGCCCCGCAGGATGGGACTCGTGGCGAAGGCCAGGGCATTCGACGCACTGGCGCCGGCCGGGGCGAAGCCGAAGCCGAGGAGGCCCAGAGCGTTGCGCCCCTTGGAGCTGTAGTCGATCTGCGCGTAGCTGCCGAAGAAGGCCGAGCGCCAGGCGGGCGACCAGTAATGGAGCAGGGAGGCGACAGCGGAGAACGAGGTCGACAGTTCGAGGCGGCCGGTCGCGGGATTGAGCACCGCGTCGGCGTAGTATTGCGCGAACGAGCCGCCGCCGACCGGCGCCGCGCCGAGGGCGTCGTACGGCGCGGTGTAGTTGGAGATGCCCGTATAGGCGATGGCACCCTGCCCGTAGGCGCCTTGGAGGTAGAGCGTGTCGCCCGTCGCGATGAACGGCAGGTTGACCTTCAGGCCGCCCTGGACCGCCCAGCCGTAGGCGTTCGAGGCGCGTCCCGTCGGCGAGATGCCGAGGCCGGTCGTGGCGGTGGTGATGCCCGCGACCGTGCTGCCGGCGTCGCCGGCATTGATCTCGTGGACGGCGGCCGAGAGCTGCGCCGAGCCCCAGGCCTGGTCGATGCGGGCCGCGCCGACGAAGTCCGGCATGCGGCTCTTCTGGGTGACGTCGACGAAGGCGACATTGCCGGGACCGACGACGATCGGCGCCAGCCAGGTCGAGGGGGTGAACGGGTTGAAGGCGTTGCTGTAGCCCGCGAAGCCGCCACCGGCCGTGAAGGCCCCGACGGCCGAGCCGGTGCCGAAGATCGGGAAGCGCCGGTAGGTCGGATCTTCCATCGAGGCGGTCAGCGTGATGCCGTTCCCGAGGATCGCCGAGTAGGCGAGCAGGTTCGTGCTGAACGTATCCGAGCCGGCCGTGCCGCCGATCAGCTCGAAGTCGTGCGCGTAGAAGTCGAAGAAGGAGGACGCGCGGCCCGCGGTGAGCCCGGCGAACTGAATGAAGGCCTTATCGGCGTTGACGTAGGTCTGCGTGCGGCCGAAGGCGTCGGCGCCGAGGCCCGCGATGGCCAAGCTCTCGCGCTGCCGGGATCCCGAGGTCAGGAACGGGCCGCTGCGGTTGGCGACATCGATGCGCAGGAAGGCGCGCAGGGTTCCGTAATCGGTCTGGGTCCGCGAATCGAGGTTCAGACGCATCAGGCCGAGATAGCCGGTGAGGTCGCCGCCGCCGCCCGTGCGAACCTTGCTGGTCTGATACAGGAAGTCATACCGCGCCCGTCCGGACAGACGAATGCAGGTATCGGTCCCGGGGATGTAGAAGAAGCCGGCGCCGTAGGCGTTGCAAACGCGTACGAACTCGACCGGCGCAGCCTTTAACGTCGGGAGATCGGCAGCGTACGCACCGCCGATCGGGATCATCAGGGCCGAGGAGCCCAGTAACAGCGCCTTGATTCTGGTCATCATATCCCCGCATCCGACGCCGTGGTCGTGCCACTGTCAGCGTCAACCCAATGATCCGCGTTCACGCACGTGTACGGGTTCCGACACGGTGCGACGTCGCAGTAATTTTTTGAGAATTGGCCGCTTTATCGCTCGGCAGCTGGACCGTATCCGTCAAGATTTGATTTTACAAATAAATTGCGATTGCGTTTTTCAACCGAAATTGACTTCCTGAACTTTGTTTTTGTATCTGAATTGATCACGGAAATGGGAGTGCGCGGGCGAGGCGAGCTGCGGATCGCGGCCGCGTCGGCTCAGCGAGGCTGGTTGATGGCGCGGTCCATCGCGTGGACTCCGCCGACCGAGACCTTGAGTTCTGCGACGTGGATGTCGCTAGCAGCGATGAAGAGGCATCTGCCGCCCTATCAGGCCTGCTCCCCGAGATCCGGCGACAGATCCCGTGGCGGCGCTATGAGACCCTGTCTGCGCGCAATCCTGACTGAGCGCTCTGTCGTGACAGGTGGCTGAGGTGCCGCTCTGAGGCCGTACCCTGTCGGCCGCGACCGCCGCCCATCGACGCGCGACCTGTAACGGTTTGCGCCGCGGCGGGCCGGAGCGGCCTTCCCGACTGACCGACCTAGCCGAGACCGCCGTTAAGCATATCGATCAAGAGTTATAGATTGCAAAGCTCGGCTATATCCCGCGGCCGGCATCATGATTTACAAAGTTCTAACGTAGCGCGTCCAATTTGCGGCGACGGTGCGGAGGATCGAATGTCGGAACCGCTGACCCTCGCGCCGCATCAGCCCGGCGGAGCCGAGACCGCCCCCGGGTGGCGCAGTACAGCCGCCGCGCAGGTCGACCGGCATCCCCGCTCCGATGTCGGGACCATCGTGATCCACTGGGTGGTCGCCATCGCCATGGTGGCGAGCCTGCTCACGGGCCTGCGCATCTCGGCCGACGCACCCGTGGCGCGGACCGCGAAGTTCCTGGCGCCCCTGCTTCCGCAAGGTGAAGTCTGGACCGTCCACTTCGTGGCCGGCCTGACCCTGTTCTTCGGAATCACCGCCTATCTGGTCTACCTCGTGCGCGGGCGTCTCACGGATCGCAACGGCCTGTCGCGGCTCCGCGCCCTCCGTGTCAGCGGGCGAAGCAAGGCCGCCCGGAAGGCACGGTGGGGCGGCATCAACGTCGCGCTGCACTGGCTGATCTACGCCGTCACGCTCGTCCTGACGGGTACCGGGGTCGCGCTCTACCTCGGCTATGGCGGCTGGGTGGTCTGGCTGCACGCCACCTGCGCGCTGGTCGCCCTGGTCTACATCGCGGTCCATACCCTCGCGCACTTCATGTACGGCGGCCTGTGGCAGCTCCTTCGGTTGTTCCGTCCGGCGGCCCTGGCGGACGGTGCGGCGCGGCGGCGGCGACCGCTCCTGGCCGCCGCCATCATCGGCCTCCCCGTCGTCGGCGGCCTCGCCTTCGCGGATGTGAGAGGCCGCTCCACGCTGGTGATCGACAAGGTGTCGGCCGGGCCCGACCTGTCGAAGCTCCTCGAAGACCCGGTCTGGCGCACCGCGCGCCCGGTCTCGGTCCGGACGATGCAGGGGGCCAATTTCGGCGGGACCGGTGAGACCACCGTCGAGATCCGCGCCGTGCGCGACGCGACGAACGTGTATTTCGCCTTCCGCTGGTGGGACCCGTCGCGCTCGCTCAAGCGCGTCCCGATGATCAAGAAGGCGGACGGCTGGCACCTCCTCGACGCGGACGCGGCGCGCGCGGACGTGACCGCCTACTACGAGGACAAGCTGGCGGTGATCTTCTCGCGATCCGACGCGTTCGGCAGCGGCGGGTCGACCCATCTCGGCGCCCGGCCGCTGCCCGACGCCCCCGCCCCGCTCAACGGCCGCGGCTACCACTACACCACCGACGGCAGCTACATCGACATGTGGCAGTGGAAGGCGGCCCGCGGCGGCATGCTCGGCGTCGTCGAGGACATGCATATCGGTCCGCCCACCGACCCCACCGCCGCCGAGCGGGCCGTGAAGGGCCGCTACCAGGCCGGCTACTGGGGCGATCCCGGCACCAGCGCGTACCGCTACAACTTCAAGTTCGAGGGTCCGGGCGGCTACGCGGGGGCGGTCGAGCCGCTGCGGCTTCCCAAGGACTGGCAGGCGACGGTGGCCAGGCTCGGCACCGTGAATCTGGACTTCGATGCCAGCACGTCGCCGGGCTCGGCGTGGTGGATGGTCGAGAAGACCGAGACGGTGCCGTACTCGGCGGCCGCCGACGCGGAGATCCCGGTCGGCACCGTGATGCCGGGCGTGCTCATGACCGACAGCTATACAGGGGACCGCGCCGGGATCTCGGCGGCCGCCGACTGGGCCGACGACCACTGGACCCTCGTCGCCGCGCGCAAGATCGCGACCGGCAGCAAGTACGACGTCGATTTCCTGCCGGGAAACACCTTCTACCTGTATGTCTCGGCCTTCGATCACACGCAGACGCGGCACACGCGGCACATGCGGCCGGTCGAAGTCCTTCTGCGCTGAGCCGGGAGCGCGCCGTGGCCGAACGCGTCACCCTCGTCATCAACGGAAGGCGGGTCAGCGCCAGCGCCGGCCAGACCCTGCTCGACGCGGGTCTGGCGGCCGGCCAGGCGATCCCGCACGACTGCGCCACCGGGCAGTGCGACACCTGCCGCGTCCGGATCCATGCGGGCGCGGTCGACGATGCGGGGACGCGCATCGGCGAGACCGTGCAGGCCTGCCGGGCCCGCCTGACCACCGACGCGGTCATCGAATTCGACGAGGTTCCGGAAGCCGTCCGGCGGGCCGGCACCGTGGACCGCGTCGTCGATCTCACCGCCGAGATCGTCGAGGTGACGGTCGCGCTGCGCAAGCGGCTGACCTACCTGCCCGGCCAGTATGTCCGGGTCTCCTTCGCCGGGCTGCCCGCGCGGGACTACAGCCCGACCCTGCGCGCGGACGGATCGGGCGAACTGAACGAATTGATCTTCCAGATCCGCCGCCAGCCCGACGGCGCGGTCTCGCCGCTGCTCGGCGGCAGGATCGGACCGGGAACCGCCGTGAAGGTCGAGGGCCCGTTCGGGACCGCCTTCCACCGGCTCGGGCGCGGCCGTCTCGTGATCGTCTCATCGGGCGTAGGCTGGGCGCCCGCCTGGGCAGTCGCCCGCGCGAGCCGGATGCGTGAGCCGGAGCGCGACCTGCTCGTCGTGGCCGGCGCGCGGCACCCGCAGAATCTCTACATGCGCCCGGCGCTCGACTGGCTGCGCGCGCGGGGGGCGACGACGGTCCTGACCTGCAGCGGCGGCAACCCGCCTCCGGATGCCCGGCCCGGGCGGCCGACGCTCCACATGCCGATGCTCACGCGCGACGACACCGTTCTCGCGGCGGGCGCCCCCGAGATGGTCGCGGCTGTCCAGTTCCTCGCCGCGGCGACCGGGGCGACCTGCTACGCCGATCCCTTCTACGCGGCCGCGCGTGGCGCGGACGGGAAACCGCCGTCCGACACTAACTTCCTGCAGCGCTTCCTCCAGCGCGTCGCGGGTCATCGGACCGCTAAAACGGAGCCTGTCGCCTAGCAGATCGTCAACCACACCTTCGGTGTACGGTATCCGGTGACCTCGGGTTAAGCACTCGAGGCGCATTCTCGGGTTATGGCACTGTTATTCACGTCTCTTCGGCGCATCATCGCGGGTGGAATCATCCTCCTGGCCCTGCCGGCCGCCGCGCGCGCGGACGACCTCGCGGTCGTCGGCACGGGCGACGGGATCGAGATGCTCCAGGCCGTGGCGGCCGCCTACAATGCCGAGAGCGGCGACGTGCGCGTGTCGGTGCCGCCGAGCATCGGTTCCGGCGGCGCCGTCGCGGCCGTGGGCGGCGAGCGCCAGAGGCTCGGGCGGGTCGCGCGCCCGCTGACCGAGGCCGAGAAGGCCCAGGGACTCGTGGAGGTGCCGCTCGCCCGCATCCCCTCGGCGATCTTCGTCCATCAGGGCGTCGGCGTCACCAACCTGACCAGCGCGCAGACTGCCGCGATCTTCGCCGGCACGGTCGACAATTGGAGCGCCCTCGGCGGCCCCGATCTGAAGATCCGCGTCGTCCGGCGCGAGGACACGGACAGCACGCTCACGGTCCTGCGGGCCACCATGCCGGGCTGGCGCGACCTCGTCCTGACCAGCCGCTCGAAGACCGCGACCACGACCCAGGACGCGATCGCCACGGTGCGGGAGACGCCCGGCGCGATCGGCTTCGGACCGTACTCGCCGGCGCTCGCGGGCGATCTCGCGGTCCTGACGATCGACGGCCGGGCCCCGCGCGATCCGGCCTATCCGAGCGCCGTGACCCTCGCGCTGATCTACAAGGCCGCCACGCGCGACGCCGCGGCGTCGGCGTTCCTCGCCTTCGCGACCTCCGACCGCGCGGGACAGGTCATGGCGGAGCGGGGCGGCGCCCCGCTCAGGCCGTGACCGGCACCGTCTTCTCGCGTTCCCTGCGCGCGCGCCTCGTCGGCGCCACGCTCTCGACGGCCGCGATCGCGCTGGCGGCCCTGGTTTTCCTGGTGGTTCTGCGCTCCGGCCAGACGCTCCGCGAGCAGGCGCAGGAGGTCTCGACCTGGTCCGAGGCCCAGCTCTCCGACCGCCTGCTCAGCGACGCCAAGCTCGCCGCGGCGCGGCTCCAGATGCAGCGCGAGGACGTCGAGCGGCGCTTCGCCACCATGTCCAAGCGCTGGGACGTCGCGAAGGCGGTCTTCTCCGGCAACACGGTGGCGGCCTCGGAGCTTCTGCGGCCGGCTCTCGCCCTCGCCGATCTCGACGGCGCCATCGCCTTCGACCTCAATCTCCGCGCCCTGACCGCCGACCGCGTCGAGGCGGACCTCCTCGCCGCCAACGCGGCGTTCCGGACGTCGCCCGTCGCGGCGTCCCTGCGGGCCGTGCTCGCCCGCAACGATCGGGAGCACGCGGACGGGTTCGTGCTGTCGCTGCGCTGGGACGACGCGCTCGCGCGGGCGCTCGCCGCCACCGAGAGCGGCACGGTCGCCGACATCTTCGGCGAGCCGCTGTTCGACGATTTCGGCGAGGTGATTGGCGGCCTCGTCGGGTACCGGGTCCTGCGCGCGCACGAGCCGACCCTGACGGCCTTCGCGTCCCTGAGCAACCGCGACGTCCTGATCCTCGCCGACCAGAACCTCCTCTCCTCGGCGGGATCGGAGGTCTCCAACGCCCAGCTCGGACCCGCGTCGGGCGCTGAGCTGCACGCCGTGCTCGGCGCCGAGAAGGTCGCGCGCTGCATCCCGCAGCCGCCCGACATACGCCTCTGCGTTGCGGCGCCGCTGCGGGAGTTGCAGCAACTCACCGGCAAGGTCGTGGGCATCGGCGAGGAGAGCTCGCGCGCGCTGCTGCGGACGCTCAGCGTCGTCGCCGGTCTCACGCTGTGCCTCGTCGCCGTCGTCATGCTCTTCCTGTCGAGCCGGATCACCCGTCCCCTGGTGCGCATCACCCAGACCGTCTCCGAGGTCGCGCGCGGCAACTGGCACGTCAGCGTGCCCGATATCGACCGTGCCGACGAGGTCGGCGATATCGCGCGGGCCGTCGTCGTGCTCGAGCATTCCCTCTCGGAGCGCGATCAGCTGCGCGACGACGTGTTCCGGCAGAACACGGTCCTGACGGAGCGCGAGCGGCAGCTGCAGGAGCAGAACGAGCGCTTCGACGCCGCCCTGAACAACATGTCCCAGGGCCTGTGCATGTTCGGCGTCCACGGCCGGCTCAAGGTCTACAATTCCCAGTTCTGCCGGATCTACGGGATCGCTCCGGGCGTGCTGGATCTCGACCCGACACAGGATGAGGTTCACCGGCTCGCTGGTCTCACGGACTGGTCGGCCGCGGAGAGCGGGCCGATCCGCCGGACCCTCACCCGGACGCTCGCCGACGGCCGCTGCATCGAGATCACGGTCGAGCCGATGGCCGATGGCGGCTGGGTGGAGACCCACGAGGACGTCACCGCGAGCGTCACCGCGCAGGCGCGGATCGCGCATCTCGCGACCCACGACGCGCTGACCGGCCTCTCGAATCGAGCGCTCCTAGCCGACCGTCTGGCCGCCGCCTTCGCGGACCATGCGGTCGGCGGCCGGGCGGTGACCGTCATCTGTCTCGACCTCGACGACTTCAAGGGCATCAACGACACCCTCGGACATCCGGCCGGCGACGAGCTCCTCCGACAGGTCGGCCGCCGCCTCACCGGACTGTGCCCGTCCGGCGGCACGGTGGCGCGCCTCGGCGGCGACGAGTTCGCGATGGTCCTCTTCGAGGCAGACCTGCCGGACGGCGTCCTCGCCCTGGCGGAGCAGATCCTGATCCAGCTCAGGCGGCCATTCTTCCTCGCCGGCCAGTTCGTGTCCGTCGACGGGAGTCTCGGTATCGCCGTCTCCGGCACGGAGGATGCCGACGGCGACGATCTCCTGCGCCGCGCCGACGTCGCCCTCTACGCCGCGAAGGCCGACGGCGGTCGGCGCGTCCGCGTCTTCGAGCAGGAGATGGAGGAGCGTCAGAACCAGCGGCGCTGGCTGGAACGCGAGCTGCGGCTGGCGATCGGCACCGCGCAGATCGAGCTGCACTATCAGCCGCTGTTCGACCTGGCGACGAACGCGGTGACGAGCTTCGAAGCCCTCGCGCGGTGGCACCACCCGGAACGCGGGATGATCTCGCCCGGCGAGTTCATCCCGGTCGCCGAGGCGACGGGGCTGATCGACGCCCTCGGCGCCTACGTGCTCGAACGGGCCTGCACCGATGCCATGACGTGGCCCGGCTCCCTGCGGGTCGCCGTCAACATCTCGCCGATCCAGTTCCGCGAGGGCAATCTCGACCGGTTCGTCGAGGAGGTCCTGCTGAAGACCGAGCTGCCGAGCCACCGCCTCGAGCTGGAGATCACCGAGTCGGTCATTCTGAGCCAGGATCAGGCGAGCTTCGAGATGCTCAGCCGCCTGCGCTCCCTAGGCGTGCGGTTCTCGATGGACGATTTCGGGACCGGCTACTCGTCCCTCTCCTCCCTGAACACCTTCCGATTCGACAAGATCAAGCTGGACCAGTCCTTCGTCCGGAACCTCCTGGAGAAGGACGAGGCGGCGGCGATCGTCCACGTCGTCGCCGAACTCGGCCGCAGCCTGAAGATCACGACGACGGCCGAGGGCGTCGAGACCCCGGAGCAACTGGCCCGGTTGCGGGCGAGCGGGTTCTCGGAGGTCCAGGGCTACCTGCTGAGCAGGCCGATCCCGGCCGCCGGCGTGGCGGCCTTCATCAACGCGCAGGAGCATATCCACGTCGCGGCCTGAGCGGGCCGCGCAAGGGCCCGTTGGGCGGCTCGGCGGCTCGCGCTCAGTCGGCGACGCGCTCCACGCGGGACAGGAGGCACCCGGGCCGCGCCGTGTGGATGTTGACGAAGCGGGTGCGCGGATCGTCGAGGGCGCGGCGGAGCGGAATCTCGGCCTCGCTCCCGGGACATACCTGCCCGAGATCGTAGAGGCAGAGATGGTCCGCGTCGTAGGCACGGACCGAGATCAGCGTGTTCGCGCGGACGATCGGCGCGAGGCCGTCGACCGCCTCGGCGCGCTTGCACTGGTCCGCGTGCAGGAAGATCGGACTGGGTGTCCAGTAGATCCCGCGCGGCTCGGGCAGATCGTAGGATCCGAGCAGCATGGTCTCGCCGGGCCGGCCGAGCCGCAGGCAGTGTCGGCAGGGAAAGCCGCCATCCGCCGTCGCGACGACCCGACGGACCGGGTTGTCCCGGTCGTCAAGGCCGGTGGTACGGAAGCGATCGGCGGTCTCCGTCGGGATCGGAACGCAGCGATAACGGGTCATGGTGCACCTCCGGGACGGGCCCTAAGCTCCGTCCCGGCGCGCCGCATCCCGCTTCTTGCTGCGCAATCCGGAACGCTCCGCGGCCGCCGCGGGCGTCTCAGGCCGGGGTCGCGTCGCCGGCCGCGAGGGCGTGGCAGTACACGTCGACCGCGCCCTTGCCCTTCAGCGTCACCGGGCCGATCGGCCGGACGTCGCGCGGGTCAGGCAGGCGCGCGAAGGCCTCGCGCGACAGGTGCAGCGCGCACCCGTCGCCGAGGCCCGCGAGCCGGGCGGCGACGTTCACGGTGTCGCCCCACAGGTCGAAGGTGAACTTCGTCCGGCCGACGATGCCGCCGACGACCGGCCCGATGTGGATGCCGCCGCGGATCCGCCAGCCCGGCTCGCCATCGGCCGCGATAGCCACCATGTCGGCGGCGCAGCCGATGGCGGCGGAGACCGGGTCGTCGTGCGGCCGCAGCAGGTTGGCCGTGGCCATGAAGGCGTCGCCGATCGTCTTGATGTTCTCCAGGCCGCGCGCCTGCGCGACCACCTCGAAAGCCTCCGCGAGGCGCTGGATCTCAGCGACGACGACGTCCGGGCTCTGATCGTGGCACCACGTGGTGAAGCCGACGAGGTCGATGAACAGGACGGCGACGTCGCCGAACAGCCGCGGCTTGACCTGCCCGGTCTCCATCAGCTCCGCCACCGCCGAGACCGGCAGGATGGCGTGCAGGAGCTCGTCGGCGCGCTTGCGCTCGCGCTCGATGGTCCGCAGATGCGCGACCTCGCGGTCGTGCGCCCGCTTCCGCTCCAGGCAGGACCGGATGCGCGCCTCCAGGATCACGGGCTCGAAGGGCTTCGGCAGGTAGTCGAAGGCGCCGAGCTCGATGCACCGGACGATGCTGCCGATCTCCATGAGGGCGGAGATCATCACGACGGGCGTGTGGCGCCAGGCCTCGTGGGCCTTCATCCGCTCGAGCACGGCGTAGCCGTCCAGGGCCGGCATCATCACGTCGAGGAGCACGAGGTCGAACGGCTCCTCGCTCAGCCGATCGAGGGCCGCCCGCCCGTTCGCCGCCCGCACGCTGGCGTGGCCGAGGAGCTCCAGCTCCTGCTCCAGCAGGTCGAGGTTGAAGGGCTCATCGTCGACGATGAGGATGCGGGCTGGCTCCACGGGTCCTCCCTTCCTGGCGTGAGACGGCCGCGCTCAGCCGAGCCAGTGCTGCAGCTTGGCGAAGAGCAGGTCCTCGTCGACGGGTTTGGTCATGAAGTCGTCGCAGCCGGCGGCCCGCGCGCGGTCCTCGTCGCCGGTCATCGCGTTGGCGGTGATCGCCATCACCGGGATGGCGGCGGTCGTCGCGTCGGCCTTGATGCGGCGCGTCGCTTCCCAGCCGTCGACGAGCGGCAGCGACAGGTCCATGAGGATGAGATCCGGCCGGTGCGCGATCGCCATGTCCACGCCGGCGGCCCCGTCGACGGCGATCAGGATCTCGTACTCGTCCTCGAGCAACTGGGTCAGCAGATCGCGGTTGAGCGCGACGTCCTCGACGATGAGAATCCGCTTCATGGGCCGGTCCCGGGCGTCGCGGGCCGCCACGAACGGGTCGTGTCCGACCTCATCGGTCACCGTCGGCGGTCTCAGTCTCCAGGACCGGCAGCACGCGGCGGACCTCCCGGACCAGGGCGGCGCGATCGAGTCCGCCCTTGTCGATCAGTCCGAGCACGCGCTCGCGGAGCATGCCGCGCTCGGCGGAGTCGAGGGACGCGGCGGTCAGGACCACGACGGGGATCGACCGGGCGGCGGGATCCGCCTGCAGGGCATCCAGAAAGGCGAGGCCGTCCATCCGCGGCATGAGCAGATCGAGGAGGATGACGCTCGGGCGGGCCTGCGCGATGCGCTCCAGTCCGGCCGCCCCGTCGGCCACCCAGTCGACGGTGCAGTGCTCCGAGTCGAGGAGCTGGCGCACGAGGTCGGGCACGTTGGGATCGTCGTCGATCACGAGGACGCGCTCGTTGTCGGGGGCGATCCGCGCGAGGGCGCCGATCAGGGCCTCCCGCTCGAACGGCTTCACGATGTAGTCGGTGGCGCCGAGCCGGAAGCCGAGCTCCTTCTGGTCGACGATGGAGATCAAGACGACCGGGATGTCCCGGGTCAGCGGATCGGTCTTCAGCGCGTGCAGCACCTGCCAGCCGTCGGTGCCGGGCATCATGATGTCGAGGGTGATGGCCCGCGGCTGCAGCTCCCGGGCCTTGACCAGCCCTTCCTGGCCGCTCGCCGCCCCGACGACCGTGTAGCCGGCATCGGCGAGGTTCTCCTTCAGCAGGTAGACGACGTTGGGATCGTCGTCGATCGCGAGCACGACCTTGGCGCCCGAGCGCGGCGCGGTGACGGCGGCGGGTGCCGATTTCGGGGGCGGCGGCACCTCGGCGCCGCCGGCGATCCGCGGCGGGATGGTGAGCGTGAAGGTCGATCCCTCGCCCTCGCGGCTCTCGACGCCGATCCGGCCGCCGAGCAGGCGCGCCAGCCGGTGGCTGATCGCGAGCCCGAGCCCGGTGCCGCTGTGGGACCGGGTCGCGCTGTTGTCGACCTGATGGAACTCCTCGAAGATCGCGCTCAGGGCGCCCGCCGGGATGCCGATGCCGGTATCCATCACGGCGAACTCGATGCCCTCATCGGCCGAGCGGACGCGGAGCGTGACCGATCCGGCCTCGGTGAACTTGATGGCGTTGCTGAGCAGGTTGATCAGGATCTGCCGCAGCTTCTCCTCGTCCGTGCGCAGCATCGGGGGCGGGTCCCGGACCTCCCGGACGAGGCGCACGCCCTCGTTCTTGACGAGGGGCTCGACGGTGCGGAGGCACAGGTCGAGGACCGGCTCCAGGGCGAAGTCCGAGGGCTTGACCTCCATGCGCCCCGCCTCGACCTTGGCGAGGTCGAGGATGCTGTTGATCAGCGAGAGCAGGTGCTCGGAACTCGCCAGGATCTTCTCGAGATTCTCGAACTGCTTGACCGGCAGGACATCCTTCGCCCGCCGCATCACCAGCCGGGTGAAGCCGATGATCGCGTTGAGCGGGGTCCGCAATTCGTGGCTCATGTTGGCGAGAAAGCTGCTCTTGGCGCGGCTCGCCTCCTCGGCCGCCTCCTTCGCCTGACGCAGGCTCTCCTCGGCCTGCTTGCGCTCGATCACGCGGCCGAGCTGCGCGCCGATATTGCTCATGACCCGGAGCAGCGAGGCGTCCGGCGGGGACGCGTCACGGGCGAAGAATTCCAGCACCGCGACGACGTCGCGCCCGACAGTCACCGGAAAGGCGAACCCCGCCCGGATGCCGTGCTCGACCGCCGCCGGCGCGCGCGGGTCCGCGGCCAGAGTCGGGTCCCCGACGCTCCATTCCGGCGCGCCCGAGACCAGAACGCGGCCGGCCAGGCCCGATCCGGCAGCCAGCGACGTGGCGGCCGTGGCAGCCTGGAATCGCGCGACATCCGCGCCGGGGTCGCAGTGCCAGATGCCGGTCGGGAGCAGCGTCCGCGTTCCGTCCCGGGCCAGGATATGGGCGTGACCGACGGGCCAGCCGGCGTGCTGCGCGACGCGCTCGAGGCAGAAGCGCAGGGCGTCCTCGACCGTCGGGGCCTCGTTGGCGGCCGCGGCGGCGGCCTGGAGCAGCTCGACGAAGGCGGTCTGCTTCTGCAGCGCCAGCTCGGCCTCCTTGCGCTCGGTGATGTCGCTCCAGGACTCGACCACCTCGACGGGCTGGCCCGTCGCGTCCCGCAGGAGGCGCTGCTCGTCCCGGACCCAGCGATAGGTGCCGTTCGCGTGCAGGAACCGGTACTCGATGACGTTGTGCCCGTCCGCGAGCAGGTGCGGGAACTCGGCGAGCACCCGGTCCCGGTCGTCCGGGTGAAGCCGCTCCAGCCAGAATTCCGGGCCCGCCAGGTAATCGCCGGGCTCGTAGCCGAGGAGATCGCGCACATTCTCGCTGATGAAGGTCGGCGCGTTGCGCCCCCCGACCTCGAAGCTGCAGATCATCGACGGGGACGCGGTGAGCAGGTAGGTCAGCCGCCCCTGCGTCGCCTGGAGCACCTGCTCGGCGCGCTTGATCTCGGTCACGTCGGTGTAGACCGCGACGACGCCGCCGTCGTTGGTCTTGCGCTCGTTGACCTGGACCCAGCGGCCGTCGACGCGCTGCTGGAGAAGCGGACCGCGCGGCGCGCGGTAATGGGCGATGCGCTCGGCGACCCAGGCCTCGACGCTCATCCCGTCCGGCCGTACGACGCAGGTCTCCGCGACGGCGTTGGCGATGGCCTCGAAGGTCACGCCGGGCACGATGATGGCCGACAGGCCGGGATGGAAATCCTGGAAGTGCCCGTTGCACAGGACGAGGCGATCGTCCGGGTCGAACAGCGCGAAGCCCTCCGAGCTGCTCTCGATCGCCTCGACGAGCTTCTGCTTGGCGACCCCGGCCTCGTCGAGAGGCCCGGCGCTCCGGCTAGGGCCGGCGTCGGCGGCCCGACCTGTCTCGCTGGGTGATCCGGCCGGCGCGTGGGACATACCTCGAACCACTCCGACACCGACGCGCCAGGGGTGACGCCTTGCCCTGCCAAACCTGATCTGCGCGATGCCCGCGGGCGCGCAATTCATTATTCGGCACCGTCGCATGGTCTATTTTGCGGATCAAGCTGTACGGGAATCGCTGTCCCGCCCCAGTCACGGGCTCGCCGTTCGTCGCCCGGTTCGTCGCCCGTCTGCCGGCTTCTCGCTTCCAATCCCGTCCGGAACGCATCGGTGCCATGTCTCGGCGCGGCGTGGCGGCACGCCGAGAAGGTGTATCTTCCGTGAAAACGGAGGAAACGATGGCTTACAAGATCACTTTTCGCCGCGGAAAACGCGAGAGCTTCACCAAGCTGTGGCCGTGCGACCTCGAGGCGGCGACGGCCTACGCGCTCGCGCAGCTCCCCCTGCAGCAGCGCGAGAACGGGGCGACCTCTGTCACCGTGGTCTGCGAGCGGACCGGCGAGGTCGTGTTCAACTCGACCGAGCAGCCCGAGGCCGCGACGGTCTAGGGCATCGCCCGGCCGCGGACCGGACGCTCCCGGAGGGGCCGCGTCGTGCCACCAGATCCCCTCCGTGCGCCCGAGCCCGTCCCGGCCTCGGTGGGCCGCGCCGAACCGGGATCCGGCGCCCACGACTCACCGCCCCGCGTCCTGCACGCGTTCGATCCGCGCTTTCTCGGGCTGACGGGCGCGCCGGCCCCCCATCCTGATGACATCCCTATGCCGGACGCCCCGCACGCGTCTTGGTCCCTCACGGCCGATGCGGACGTGGTCGCGCCATCGGGCATCAGCCCGGATGGAGCCTCCGCATGCCGATCGTCCGTTACATCCTCGCCGAGTGCAGGGCCGACCGCGTCTTCGCGCTGATGGTCGTCGCGCTCGGCGGGTGGTCCGCCGTGTCCCTCGCGCTGCTCGCGCTGAACGTCTTCGAACCCCTGCGGGTCCAGTGAGCGCCGGAGTCGCGCCGCCCTGTCGCGGCGACGCGGCGTCGCCGCCCGGCACGGCACCCCCGGGGTTATCCATCCAGCCGCTGGCGGGCCGCTGCCGCGTCTGCGGCCTCGCCTACGGCGGCATCCTCGGCCGCGAGGCGGGGGTGATCCGGCTCGATCGCGCCCGGTGGCGCCGTCTCTGCCCGGGCGCGGCGTGGCTGACCGTGCCGGCCGCCTGCGCGGGTCTCCGGGCCAGCTTCGGCAGGGGCGCCGGATCCTAACGCGGCCCTTATAAACTCCCGCCCGGTCCTCGCTCGAACCCTAACGCGGTTCCCGGCGACACTGCCGGTCGGCCAAGGCCGGCCGCGGAGCCTCCGCGGCCGGTCCGCCGAACCGGACCAGACCACCATGCTCGACATCGTCTTCCTCGCAGGGGGCCTCGCCTTCTTCGCCGCGGCGGCCGGCTACGCGGCCGCCTGCGACCGGCTCTGAGAGAGGCCGCCATGACCCTCGATCTCGCCCTCGGCGCCTGCGTGACCGCCGGCCTCCTCGTCTACCTCACCTACGCCCTCGTCCGCCCCGAGCGGTTCTGAGCGGCCCTGACGGATCTCCCCCCATGACCCTCAACGGCTGGATCCAGATCGCGCTGTACGGCGCGATCGTTCTGGCGCTCGTGAAGCCCCTCGGGTCGTACATGACCCGCGTCTTCACCGGAGAGCGCACCCTCCTCTCGCCCGTGCTCGGACCGATCGAGCGCGGGCTCTACCGCGTGTCCGGCATCGATGACCGCCAGGAGCAGCACTGGCTGGCCTATACGGGCGCGGTCATCCTGTTCCACGTGCTGGGCTTCGCGGTGCTCTACGCGATCCTGCGCCTGCAGGCGGTACTGCCGCTGAATCCGGCCGATCAGAGCGCGGTGGCGCCGGATCTCGCGTTCAACACGTCGACCAGCTTCATCACCAACACCAACTGGCAGTCCTACGGCGGCGAGACCACGCTGTCGTACCTGTCCCAGATGCTGGGCCTGACGCACCAGAACTTCCTGTCGGCGGCGACCGGCATCGCGGTCGCGGTGGCGCTGATCCGCGGGTTCGCCCGCGCCTCCAGCGGCACGATCGGCTCGTTCTGGGTCGATGTGACCCGCGCGACCCTCTACGTGCTGCTGCCGATCTGCATCCCCTACACACTGTTCCTGGTCTGGCAGGGCATGCCGCAGACGCTCAGCGCCTACGCGGACGCCACGACACTCGAGGGCGCCAAGCAGACCATCGCGCTGGGCCCGGTCGCGAGCCAGGTGGCGATCAAGATGCTCGGCACCAACGGCGGCGGCTTCTTCAACGCCAACGCCGCGCACCCCTTCGAGAACCCCACCGCCCTGTCGAACTTCGTCCAGATGGTCTCGATCTTCGCGATCGGCGCCGCGCTGACCAACGTCTTCGGCCGCATGGTCAGTGACGAGCGTCAGGGCTGGGCGATCCTCGGCGCCATGGGAATCCTGTTCCTGGCCGGCGTCGCCGTCACCTACTGGGCCGAGGCCAACGGCAGCTCGGTGCTCAGCAGCTTCGGGCTCACCGGCGGCAACATGGAGGGCAAGGAGGTCCGCTTCGGGATCAGCGCCTCGGCGCTGTTCGCGGTGATCACCACGGCGGCCTCCTGCGGCGCGGTGAACGCGATGCACGACTCGTTCACGGCGCTCGGCGGCCTGATCCCGCTGCTCAACATGCAGCTCGGCGAGGTCATCATCGGCGGCGTCGGCGCCGGCCTCTACGGCATGCTGATCTTCGTCATCGTGGCGATCTTCGTGGCGGGCCTGATGGTCGGCCGCACCCCCGAATACCTCGGCAAGAAGATCGAGGCGAAGGAGGTGAAGATGGCCATGCTCGGCATCCTCTGCCTGCCGCTGATGATGCTGGGCTTCACCGCCCTGGCGACGGTGGTGCCGGCGGGCCTCGCCGGCCCGGCCAATGCCGGTCCGCACGGCTTCTCGGAGATCCTCTACGCCTACACGTCGGCGGCGGCTAACAACGGCTCGGCCTTCGGCGGGCTCACGGCCAACACGCTGTTCTACAACAGCACGCTCGCCGTCGGCATGCTGGTCGGCCGGTTCTTCGTGAAGATCCCGGTGCTCGCCATCGCGGGCTCGCTCGCGGCCAAGAAAACGGTCCCGGCCTCCGCGGGCACGTTCCCCACCCACGGTGGCCTGTTCGTCGGGCTGCTGGTCGGCGTCGTGCTGATCATGGGCGGCCTGACCTTCTTCCCGTCGCTCGCGCTCGGCCCGATCGTGGAGCACTTCGCGGGCGCGGCCGGCCAGACCTTCGCGACGGGGGGCTGAGATGCCGCGCGCTTTCCCCGCCCGGCGCGTCCCGCGCCACCACCTCGCGCTGCACCGCTCTCCACTGCGGCACGACCGCGGCGGCGCTCAGCCCCTGCGGACCTCCGACCTCATCCTGGCGCTCCTCGGCGTCGTGATGCTCGGCGGCTTCGCCCTGCTGGCCGCCTACGCGCTCACCCTCGGCGCCGGGGGCTGAGCCTCCGCAACCGTGATCGCGCGCGGAGCGATGCGCGGCCCTGGGTTGCTTCGCTCCGCTCGCAAGGACGGCAGCCTCACTTCAATCTCTCCTCCGGACATCTCCCATGTCGCGTCAGACGTCATCCCTGTTCAGCGCCGCCCTGATCGGGCCGGCCCTCCTCGGCTCGGTACGAAAACTCGATCCGCGGGCCATGATCCGAAACCCGGTCATGTTCGTGGTCGAGGTCGTGGCGCTCCTCACCACCGTGCTGTTCGTCCGCGACCTCGTCACCGGCGGCAGCGACCTGCTCTTCTCGGGCCAGATCATCCTCTGGCTGTGGTTCACCCTGATCTTCGCCAACTTCGCCGAGGCGCTCGCGGAGGGTCGCGGCAAGGCCCAGGCCGACAGCCTGCGGCGCACCCGCACCGAGATGACCGCCAAGCGCCTCATTGGGCAGGGCCGGGCCTTCGAGACGGTGCCGGGCACCTCGCTCAAGGTCGGCGACGTCGTCCTGGTCGAGGCCGGAGACCTGATCCCCTCCGACGGCGAGGTGATCGAGGGCGTGGCCTCCGTGAACGAGGCGGCCATCACGGGCGAATCCGCCCCGGTGATCCGCGAATCCGGCGGCGACCGCTCGGCGGTGACCGGCGGCACGCAGGTCCTCTCGGACGAGATCAAGGTCCGCATCACGGCCGCGGCCGGCTCGACCTTCGTCGACCGGATGATCGCGCTCGTGGAGGGCGCCTCGCGCCAGAAGACGCCGAACGAGATCGCCCTGAACATCCTGCTCGCCGGCCTCACCCTCGTGTTCGTCTTCGCGGTGGCCTCGATCCCGAGCTTCGCGAGCTACGCGGGCGGGTCGATCCCCGTGATCGTTCTGGTCGCCCTGTTCGTCACGCTGATCCCGACGACCATCGGCGCGCTGCTCTCGGCGATCGGCATCGCCGGGATGGACCGGCTGGTCCGCTTCAACGTGCTCGCGATGTCGGGCCGCGCCGTGGAGGCGGCGGGCGACGTCGACACGCTGCTCCTCGACAAGACCGGCACGATCACCCTCGGCAACCGGCAGGCGACCGAGTTCCGCCCCGTTCGCGGCGTCAGCGAGCAGGACCTCGCCGACGCCGCGCAGCTCGCCTCGCTCGCCGACGAGACGCCGGAGGGCCGCTCGATCGTGGTGCTGGCCAAGGAGAAGTACGGCATCCGCGCCCGGGACATGGGCGGCCTCAACGCCACCTTCGTGCCGTTCACCGCGCAGTCGCGGATGTCGGGGGTGGATCTGCAGGGCACGTCGATCCGCAAGGGCGCGGTCGACGCCGTCATCGCCTCGGTCTCGGGCCAGCCCATCGCCTCGCGCGGCTCCAACGTCGCCCTGGCCGTCCGCCCCGAGGCCGAGACCGGCGTCGTGACCGAGATCCGCGCCATCGCGGAGGAGATCGCCAAGGCCGGCGGCACGCCGCTCGCCGTGGCCAAGGACGGCCGCCTGCTGGGCGTGGTCTACCTCAAGGACATCGTGAAGGGCGGCATCCGAGAGCGCTTCGCCGAGCTGCGCCAGATGGGCATCCGCACGGTGATGATCACCGGCGACAACCCGATGACCGCGGCGGCGATCGCCGCCGAGGCCGGCGTCGACGACTTCCTCGCCCAGGCGACGCCGGAGGACAAGCTCGCGCTGATCCGCAAGGAGCAGGCGGACGGCAAGCTCGTCGCCATGTGCGGTGACGGCACCAACGACGCCCCGGCGCTGGCCCAGGCCGATGTCGGCGTCGCCATGAACACCGGCACCGTCGCGGCCCGCGAGGCCGGCAACATGGTCGACCTCGACAGCGACCCGACGAAGCTCATCGAGATCGTCGGCATCGGCAAGCAGCTGCTGATGACCCGCGGCGCGCTGACGACCTTCTCGATCGCCAACGACGTGGCCAAGTACTTCGCCATCATCCCAGCGATGTTCCTCACGCTCTACCCGCAGCTCCAGGCGCTGAACGTCATGGGCCTGGCCTCGCCGCAGAGCGCGATCCTGTCGGCGATCATCTTCAATGCGCTCATCATCGTCGCGCTGATCCCGCTGGCCCTGCGCGGCGTCACCTACCGGGCCGTCGGCGCGGCCGCGCTGCTGCGCCGGAACCTCCTGATCTACGGCCTCGGCGGCGTCCTGGTGCCCTTCGTCGGCATCAAGGCCATCGACCTCGCCGTCAGCGCCATCCACCTCGCCTGAACCGGCCCTCGGAGACCTGCCATGCTCAAACAGCTTCGCCCTGCCCTGGTCCTGCTCACCGCCCTGACGGCGATCACGGGCCTCGCCTACCCCCTCGCGATGACTGGCCTCGCCAGCGCCATCTTCCCCGCGAAGGCCGCCGGCAGCCTGATCGCGCGCGACGGCACGGTCGTCGGCTCCAGCCTGATCGGCCAGAACTTCACGGGAGCCGGCTACTTCCACGGCCGGCCCTCGGCGACGACGGCGCCGGACCCGTCCGACGCCGCGAAGACGGTGCCGATGCCCTACAACGCGGCGAACTCCTCGGGCTCGAATCTCGGGCCGACCAGCGCCGCCCTCGCCGAGCGGGTGAAGGGCGATCTCGACGCGCTCAGGGCCGAGAACCCGGATGCGCCCGTCCCGGTCGACCTCGTCACGACCAGCGGCTCGGGCCTCGACCCGGACATCTCGCCCGAGGCCGCCTACTTCCAGGTTCCCCGCGTCGCCAAGGCCCGCAACATCCCGGCGGACAAGCTGCGCGCGCTGGTGTCGTCGCGCATCGAGGCGCGCACCCTCGGCCTCCTGGGTGAGCCGCGCGTCAACGTGCTGGCGCTGAATGTCGCGGTCGACGATCTCGCCCGTCGCTGAGGCGCGCCCGACAGCAGGGGGGACCCCGAAGCTGCGCTGCGGATTCCGCATCGTCTTCGCGAGCGGAGCGAAGCAATCCAGCCGCGCCACGCGCACCGGCGTCCCGCTGCCCTGGGTTGCTTCGCTCCGCTCGCGATGACGCGACCATCCCGCGTTGTCCGCGGCGTTTTGCTAAGATGGCGATCATGCCCGAGACCGGCCGCGACCCGACCCGCCCCTCCCCCGACGCCCTGCTCGAAGCTGCGCGCCGGGAGGAGCGGACGCGCGGCCGACTGAAGGTGTTCCTCGGCGCCGCCCCCGGGGTCGGCAAGACCTACGAGATGCTGACCGTCGGCCGGGCCCGGCTGAAGGCGGGGACCGACGTTGTGGTCGGCGTGGTCGAGACGCACGGCCGGGCCGAGACCGAGGCCCTGCTCGACGGCTTCGAGACGATCCCCCGCCGGTCGGTGCCCTATCACGGCACCGTCCTCCAGGAGATGGACCTCGACGCGCTGCTCGCCCGCCGGCCGGCCCTGGCGCTGGTCGACGAGCTCGCCCACACCAACGCCCCGGGCTCGCGCCACCCGAAGCGCTACCAGGACGTCGAGGAGCTCCTCGACGCCGGCATCGACGTCCTGACGACGCTCAACATCCAGCACGTTGAGAGCCTCAACGACGTGGTCGCGTCGATCACCCGCATCCGGGTGCGCGAGACGGTGCCGGACGGCGTTCTCGACCGCGCCGACGACATCGAGGTGGTGGACCTCAACCCCGACGACCTGATCCAGCGCCTGAAGGACGGCAAGGTCTACGTCCCGACGCACGCCGAGCGCGCGCTCAAGCACTACTTCTCGCGCGGCAACCTCACGGCGCTCCGCGAGCTGGCGCTCCGGCGCACCGCCGACCGGGTCGACGACGAGCTGCTCGGCCACATGCGGGCCAACGCGATCGCCGGTCCCTGGGCAGCGGGCGAGCGCGTGCTGGTCTGCGTGAACGAGGACCCCCGCTCCGCCGGCCTCGTGCGCCACGCCAAGCGCCTGGCCGACCGCCTGCACGCCCCCTGGACGGCGCTCTCCATCGAGGGCGCGCGGGCGGCAGCCCTGAGCGAGGCCGAGCGCGACCGCATCGCCGAGGCCCTGCGGCTCGCCGACCGCCTCGGCGGCGACGCCGTCACCCTGCCGGGCGGGCGCCGGATCGCCGACGACGTGCTAGACTACGCCCGCTCGGCCAACGTGAACCACATCGTCGTCGGCAAGGCGAACCGCTCGTGGCTCTTCGAGCTGGTCAACGGCTCGGTTGTGTACGACCTCGTGCGGCACAGCGGCGCCATCAGCGTGCACGTCGTCCCCGGCGAGGCCGTCCCGGACGAGAAGCCGGTGCGCCGCGCCGTGGCGGTGACCGCGCCGCGCCCGGGGCGCGACGCGCGGCCCTACGCGATCGCACTGGCGGCGATCGCCGCGGGCCTCGGCGCGGCCATCGTCGCGGAACCCTACGCGGGCGTCGAGAACGCCGACCTGTTCCTGCTGACCGCGGTCGTGGCCGTGGCGGTGCGCTGGGGCCTCGGGCCGTCCCTCGTCTCGGTGGTGGCGGCCTCGCTTGCCTACAACTTCTTCTTCCTGCCGCCGGTCTACACGCTCACCATCGCCGATCCGACCAACGTCGCGGCGTTCCTGCTCTTCACCCTGGTGGCCGTCCTCGTCTCGAACCTCGCCTCGCGCGCCCGCCGCGTCGCGGTGGTCAGCCAGGGCCGGGCGCGGGCCACGGAACGGCTCTTCGGCTTCTCGCGGAAGCTCGCCGCCTGCGGCACCCTCGACGACGTGCTCTGGGCCACCTGCGCCCAGGTCGCCGCGATGCTGAAGGTGCGCGTCGTCCTCCTGCTGCCGGACGGCCAGGCCGTCACGGTGCGGGCGGGCTACCCGCCCGAGGACATGCTGGACGAGGCCGATCTCGCGGCCGCGCAGTGGGCCTTCGACAACGACCGGCCCGCGGGCCGGGGCGCCGACACGCTGCCGGGCGCCAAGCGCCTGTTCCTGCCGATGCGGACCGGGCGCGGGACGATCGGGGTGATCGGCCTCGATTCCGACGGCACCGGGCCGATCCTGTCGCCGGAGGGCCGCCGCCTCCTCGACGCCCTGGCCGACATGGGCGCTCTGGCCATCGAGCGGGTCCGGCTCGTGGAGGATCTCGACCGGGCCGAGCGCGCGGCCGAGACCGACCGCCTGCGCCAGGCGCTGCTCACCTCGATCAGCCACGACCTGCGCACGCCGCTCGCCTCGGTCCTGGGCGCGGCCAGCACGCTGCGCGACCTCGAGGCGGCGCTCCCAGCCGACGCCAAGGCGGAGTTGCTGGCCACGATCATCGAGGAGTCGGAGCGGCTCAACCGCTTCATCGCGAACCTCCTCGACATGACCCGGCTGGAGGCCGGCGCGGTGGCCCCGAACCTCTCCGCGCAGGACGTGGCCGAGACGGTCGACACCGCCCTGCGCCGCACCCAGAAGATCCTCGCCGAACACCGCGTCGCCGTGGAGGTCGAGGCCGACCTGCCGCCGCTGGCGCTCGACCCGGTCCTGTTCGAGCAGGTCCTGGTCAACCTCCTCGACAACGCCGCCAAGTACGCGCCCGAGGGCTCGACCGTGACGGTGCGCGCGCGCCGCGCGGACGACCGGGTCCGGATCGCCGTGCTGGACGAGGGCGACGGCCTGCCGGAGGCGGATGTCGAGCGGGTCTTCGACAAGTTCTACCGCGTCCGGAAGGGCGACCGTGTCCGGGCCGGAACGGGGCTGGGCCTCGCCATCTCCCGGGGCTTCGTCGAGGCGATGGGCGGCACCGTCACGGCCGAGAACCGCCCCGACCGCGGCGGCGCCTGCTTCACCGTCAGCCTGCCGGTTCCGGCCCGGAGCGCGCCCAGGGACATCGCCGCATGAGCCCCACGATCCTCGTCGTCGACGACGAGCCGCCGATCCGCAAGCTCCTGCGCATGGGTTTGGCCACGCAGGGCTACGCGATCCTGGAGGCGCCCGATGCCCGGACCGCCCTGGCGCTGCTCGGCCGGGAGGGCGTCGATCTCGTGATCCTCGATCTCGGCCTGCCCGACATGCGCGGCCACGACCTGCTGCGGTCGGTTCGATCGAGCCGTCCCGACCTCCCGGTCGTCGTGCTTTCGAGCCGCGACGACGAGAGCGGCAAGGTCGAGGCGCTCGATCTCGGCGCCAACGACTACGTGACCAAGCCGTTCGGCATGGCGGAGCTGCTGGCGCGCCTGCGGGCCGCCATGCGCCACCAGCTCGCCGCGCGGGGCGAGCGGCCGATCTTCCGCGTCGACACCCTGTCGGTCGATCTGGTCCGCCGGATCGTGAAGGTCGACGAAGCTGAGGTGAAGCTGACGCCGCGCGAGTACGATTTCCTGCGCGTCCTGGTCCTGCATGCCGGCAAGGTGCTCACCCACGCGCAGCTGATGCGCTCCGTGCCGTCCTCGTCCGATCCGCAATACCTGCGCGTCTACGTGCGCCAGCTCCGCCAGAAGCTGGAGGCGGATCCCGAGCGCCCGCGGATCTTGCTGACCGAGACCGGTGTCGGCTACCGCCTGCGCGCGCCCGACGACGAGCCGGCCCCGCCGCACCGCGGCGCCGGCGGCGCGACCGCCCACTGATCCCGAGGACGACCCGATGTGTCCCAGCGCCCGCGATCCCGCGCGATGAGTGTGGACCGGATCCTCGCGCCCTCCGACGCGCTCGTCGGCCTGCGCGCCGCCGGCAAGGGCGCGCTGCTCGAGGAACTGGCGCGCCGCGCCGCCGGCGCCCTCGGCCTCGCCGCGGAGACGATCCTCCCCGCGCTGATCCGGCGCGAGAGCCTGGGCTCGACCGGGATCGGCGACGGCATCGCCCTGCCGCACGCGCGGCTCGAGGGCATCGCGCGCCCCTACGGGATCCTGGCCAGGCTCCGCGACCCGATCGATTTCGACGCGGTCGACGATCGGCCGGTGGACCTCGTCGTCCTGCTGCTGCTCCCGGCCGTCGCCGAGGGCGAGACGCTGAACGCGCTGGCCTGCGTGGCGCGGCGCCTGCGCGACCCCGGGGCCGCCGCGGCGATGCGCGCCGCGCGGGACGCGGCGGCGCTCTACGCGGCCGCGACGGGCCGGTAAGGGCGCCGCGCGGCCGTCAGTGCGCGCCGCCGGTCTCGACGAACTTGAACAGGAAGACCGCCGCGATCACCCAGACGATCGGCTTCACCTCCCGGGCGCGGCCCGCCAGCAGCTTCAGCGCCGCGTAGGTGATGAACCCGCAGGAGACGCCGGTGGCGATCGAGTAGGTGAAGGGCATCAGCAGGGCCGTGACGCAGGCCGGCACGACCTCGGTGATATCGTCCCAGTCGAGCTCGACCAGCTCGCGCAGCATCAGGCAGGCGACGTAGAACAGCGCCGGCGCCGTGGCGTAGGCGGGCACCGCGCCCGCGAGCGGCGCGAAGAACAGGCAGGCGAGGAACAGCACCGCCACGGTGGCGGCCGTGAGCCCGGTGCGGCCGCCCTCCTCGACGCCGGAGGCGCTCTCCAGGTACGCCGTCGTGCTCGACGTGCCGAGGAGCGAGCCCGCGAAGACCGAGACGGAATCGGCCATCAGCGCCCGGTCGAGGCGGCGCATCTTCCCGTCGGTCAGGAGCCCGGCCCGGCTCGCCACGCCCATCAGCGTGCCCGTGGCGTCGAACAGCTCCACCAGGAACAGGACCAGGATGACGTGGAGCAGGCCCGCCGAGAGGGCACCCGGGATGTCGAGGGCGAACAGGGTCGGGGCGATCGAGGGCGGCAGGGAGACGATTCCCTGGAAGGTGTTGCCCGCGAAAACGAAGCTCAGCGCCGTGACGGTGAGGATGCTCGACAGCAGCGCCGCCCGCACCTTCCGGGCGGAGAGGACGGCCACCATCAGGAAGCCCAGCACCGCCAGGATCGCCTCGGGCTTGTGCAGGTCGCCGAGGGTGACGAAGGTCGCCGGGCTCGCCGCGACGAGGCCGGCGTTCTTGAGCGCGATGATCGCCAGGAACAGGCCGATCCCGACCGTGATGGCGATCCGCATGGAGCGCGGGATCCCCTCGACGATCAGCGCGCGCAGGCCTGTCAGCGTGACGATCAGGAAGCACACGCCCGAGATGAACACCGCGCCGAGGGCGGCCTGCCAGCTGAAGCCGAGCTGCTGGACCACCACGTAGGTGAAGTAGGCGTTGAGCCCCATGCCGGGCGCGAGGGCGATCGGGTAATTGGCCCAGAGCGCCATGATCAGCGAGCCGAGCGCCGCCACGAGGCAGGTCGCCACGAAAACCGCGCCCCGGGGCATGCCGGCATCCCCGAGGATGCTCGGGTTGATGAAGACGATGTAGGCCATCGTCAGGAAGGTGGTCAGCCCCGCCAGAACCTCCGTGCGCACGCTGGTGCCGTGCTCGGCCAGGCGGAAGGTGCGTTCCAGGAAGCCGGGCCTCGCCGCCGGCACCGCGTCCCGCGGGCGGTCCATCACGCGAGCCCGGCCCGGCCGGCCGCGACGGCCCGGTAGATCCTGTCGGGCGCGAAGGGGGTCGCGGTCAGGCGAGCCCCAGTCGCGTCCCGGATGGCGTTGCCGAGCGCCGCCGCCACCGGGTTGAACGGCGACTCGCTCATCGACTTGGCGCCGAGGGGGCCGACGCTGTCGTGGGTATCTGCGAAAAGGACCTCGGTGTCGGGCACGTCGGCGCAGGCGGGGATGTGGTAGTCGCGGAACGTCTGGGTAACGAGGCTCCCGTCCGCGGCGACCTGGACGTCCTCGTAGAGCGCCGCGCCGAGCGCCTGCGCGATGCCGCCCTCGACCTGACCGCGGCACTGCATCGGGTTGATCACCCGCCCGGCATCGGCGGCGTGGACGCTCCTGAGGATCTGCACCGCGCCGCTCACCGGGTCGACCGCCACCCGGAAGGCGTGGACGTTGAACGCCACCGAGCGCGGGCTGCCGTCGGCCCGGCCGGTCGCGTCCAGGGGACCGACCGCCGCCAGCGTGACCGGTCCGGCCGGCGTCTCGACCTGCTCCCCGTCGAAGCGGCAGGATTCCGGGGTCGCGCCCGCGATCTCGGCGGCCCGCGCGCGGATCCGGAGCGCGAGCGCCTCGGCGGCGCGCAGCGTCGCCAGGCCCGCCACCACCGTGCCGGTGCTCCCGTAGGCGCCGGTGTCGTGCCCGACGATATCCGTGTCCGCGCCCGCGACGCGGACACGTTCCGGCGCGGCGCCGAGCGCCGAGGCCGCGATCTGCCGATGCACCGTGCTGGTGCCGTTGCCGAACTCGGCCGTCCCGACGCGCACGGTGAAGTGCCCGTCGGCGTCCAGGCTGACCCGCGCGTCGGCGTGGTGGCCGCGCGGCGGGATCGTGTCGATCATCGCCATCGCCATGCCGGTCCCGGCGCGCCAGCCGGGTTGCGGCTCGGGCCCCGGATCGGCCCGCAGCGCGTCCTCGACCAGGGTGAGGCACTGGTCGAGCCCGTAGCTGCCGAAGATCACGTCGTGCGGTTCCAGGCTATTCGACACCATGGCGTCGCCCGGCTTGACGGCGTTGCGCCGCCGCAGGGTGAACGGGTCGATGCCGAGTTCGCGGGCGACCTCGTCCAGGGCGGATTCCAGCGCGAAGATCGTCTGGCTCAACCCGTAGCCGCGGAAGGCCCCCGCCGGCACCGTGTGGGTGTAGACGGCGCGGCCGCTCACCTGCTTGTTCGGGCAGACATAGGCGGCCAGCACCTCGTGGCAGGCGTGGTGGATCACGCCGCCCGCGTGGTTCCCGTAGGCGCCGGTATCGGACAGGACGTCGAGGCTCAGCGCCGTGAGGGTGCCGTCGCGGCGGGCGCCGACCTTCACGTCCACCCGCATCGGGTGGCGCGTCGTCGTCCCGACGAACTGCTCCC
This sequence comes from Methylobacterium sp. 275MFSha3.1, assembly GCF_900108435.1. NCBI lineage: Bacteria > Pseudomonadati > Pseudomonadota > Alphaproteobacteria > Hyphomicrobiales > Methylobacteriaceae > Methylobacterium > Methylobacterium sp. 275MFSha3.1. Next base: position 53,195 of record NZ_FNWP01000005.1, read on the forward strand.
GGCGGGTCAGCTCCCAGCGCACCGGCCGGCCGGTGTGCAGGACCGCCAGGGCGACGAGATCCTCGGTCAGCATCTCCTGCTTGCCGCCGAAGCCGCCCCCGACCCGCGCGCAGACGACGCGCACCGCGTCCTTCTCGAGGCCGAACAGGTCCGCCAGCGCGTCCCGGGTCAGGAACGGCACCTGGGTGCTGGTGCGCAGCGTCAGGCGGCCGTCCTCGGCGCGCCAGCCGACGCAGCCGTGCGTCTCCATGGCGGCGTGCTGGACGCGCTGCGACCTGAACGTCCCGGCGTAGACGAAATGGGCCTCGGCGAGGCCCGCCTCCACGTTGCCGACCGCGCCGTGCACCTCGCCGGCGAGGTTGGGATGCTGTTCGAGGGGCGGCGCGTCCTCGCCCGGGCAGTCACGGGGATCGTGGACGCGGGCTGCGTCGGAGTCGAGGGCGCGCTCCGGATCGAGGAGCGCCGGGCGCACCTCGTAGGTCACCCGCAGGGCGCGGCAGCCGGCCTCGGCGGCGGCTTCCGTCTCCGCCACCACGGCGGCGACGCGCTGCCCGACGAACCGCAGGATCGGGTCGAGCACCCGCGTGTCCGAGGCGTCGTCGCGCGGGTCCTCGTGGCGGGCGGTCGAGAAGGGGCGCGTCGGCGCGTCGGCGTGGGTCAGCACGGCCACGACGCCCGGGACGGCGCGGGCGGCCGTCGCGTCGATCGCGACGATCCGGGCATGGGCGTGCGGCGAGCGCAGCACCTTGAGGTGGAGCGTGTCGCCGAGCGGTGCGTCCATCGTGAAGCGGGCGCGGCCGGAGACGACCAGCGGCGCGGCCGGTGCCGCGAGGTTGCGGCCCACAGGATCGCCGCAGCCGCCGCTCTCGATCGAGCGCGCGCCGCCCGCGATGGCCTCGCGTACGGCGCGGTAGCCGGTGCAGCGGCAGAGATTGCCCTTGAGGGCGGTGCCGAGATCCTGCTTCTGGCCCTGATCGAGGCGCGCCGCGGTCATGATCATGCCGGGCGTGCAGAAGCCGCACTGGAAGCCCTGGGCCGCCAGGAAGGCTTCCTGCATCGGGTGGAACGCCGCCGGCTCGGCCGCGTCGGCGCGGCAGGGACCGGCCAGCCCTTCGATCGTGGTCACGCTCCGTCCCTCGGCGCGGAAGGCCGGTACCAGGCAGCTGTGCACGGGCTCGCCGTCGAGATGGACCGTGCAGGCGCCGCAATCGCCGGCGTCGCAGCCCTTCTTCACGCCGAACCAGCCGGCCTCGCGCAAGTAGGTCCGGAGGCACTGCCCGGCTCTCGGCGCGCCCTCGTGCGCGGACCCGTTGATCGTGAGCTTCATGACGCGGCTCCCGGCGACGGCGCCGCGTCGAGCGACCCGCGGATCTCCTCGGCGAAGTGCCGGGTCATGTGGCGGCGCCAGTCGGGCCGCCCGTGGACATCGTCGTGGTAGAGCGCGTCCGGGATCGCCTCGTCCAGCGCCCGCATCAGCGCGGCCGGATCCGGCAGACCGTCGAAGGCGAGGCGGAGCGGTCGTTTGACGGAGGCCGTGACCGTGAGCGCGAAGGCGCCGTCCGCGCCGCGCGTCCCGATCAGCAGCGCACCGGAGCGCCCGTTCGGGCTGAGGCTGATGCGGCGGAAGGCCGTGCGGCGCGCGAGCGCCGCGGTCGGCATCGACAGGCTCCGCAGGATCTCGCCCGGTGCCAGGGCGTTCCGCTGCGGCGCGAGGACGAAGTCGAGGATCGGGAGCTCCCGCTCGGCCGCGTCGGCGGACCAGATCGTGCAGGTCGCGTCGAGGGCCGTCGCGAGGGCGATCATCGGGCCGGCCGGGAGTGCGAGACAGACGTTGCCGCCGACCGTGGCCACGTTCCAGATCTTGAAGGAGCCGAGCAGCGCGCGGCAGCACTGGCCCACCAGCGGCGCCGCGTTCCAGCCCGGCGGCAGTTCCAGCCGGTCGAGCTGGGCGATGGTGCAGGTCGCCGCGAGGGTCAGGCCGTCCGCGTCGACCGCGTGCGGTGGCCATCCGAGCGCCGCGAGGTCGACGAGGCGCCGCATCCCGACCTGCGGCTCGGAGAACAGCCACGTCCCGCCTCCCAGGCAGGCATCGCCGTCCGCCCAGGCGGGAAGCTCGGTCCGACTCCGCGGCCGGACGACGGTCTCGATCGTGTTGAGGTCCATGCCCGCTCGCCGGTCCGAGGCCGGTTCGGCCCGGCCCGACACTATGCCGGTTCTAATCGGGCCCCGGTCAAGCCGCGCCGGCAACTTCGAACCTTGGCGCCCCCACGCACGTCGGCCTAGGATGAATCAGATTTGCGTGAGATGGCCGGCGGCGGTCCGGATCGGAGATCCCCATGGCCCTGACGGCATCGCGGTACGGCAAGGAACGGGTTCGCGTGCTGCGCCTCGCCCGCGACGGCGACCACCACACGCCGCGCGAGCTGACGCTGTCGGTCATGTTGACCGGGCGCTTCGAGGCGGCCTGGACAGAGGGTGACAACCGCGCCTCCATCGCTACCGACAGCATCCGGAACATCGTCAACGTGACGGCGGCGCGGCATCTCGGGCTCGACGCCGAGGGGTTCGTCGCCGCGGTCGCACGGGTGCTGCTCGAGACCTACCCGCAGGTCGAGACCGTCACGATCGACGCGGAGGAAGTTCGCTGGCTCCGCCACGCGATCGCCGACGCGCCGCACAGCCACACCTTCACGCGCGACGGGAACGGCGCCGGCTTCGTGGGGCTCACCGCCGACCGGACTGGGTCGACCCTGCGCTCCGGATTGCGCGGCTACACCTTCATGAAGACCACGCAATCGGGCTGGACGGGGTTCGTGGCGGACCAGTACCGGACCCTGCCCGACACGACCGACCGCATCGCCGCGACCAGCATGGACGCGACCTGGACCTGGGCCTCGGCGCCGCACGATCACGCCGGAACAAACGCCCGCATTCTCGCGACGCTGTTGACCGTCTTCGGCACCACCTACAGCCGCGGGATCCAGGACAGCATGTACCGGATGGGCGAGGCCGCCCTGGCCGCCGTCCCGGAACTGGCCGAGATCGGCTTCGTCATGCCCAACAAGCACTACCTGCCGATCGACCTGACACCGTTCGGCCTCGACAACCCGGGCGTTGTCTTCCTGCCGACCGACGAGCCCTACGGCCGGATCGAGGCGACCATCGGCCGGACAGGTTGATCAGTCCGCGCCGCGACGCCCTTCCCAGATTCCCCACGCATCATCGCGCGCCGCGTCGATCGGTGGGCTGTGGATCAGCGGTGCAATCCTACAACCGCAGGCTGGCAAGCGGCGGGCAAACGCGGGCGACGCACAACGCAAGATAGTCTCGCCCTTGATCTATGCTGTCCCATGGCTTTTCATTAAGTGGGACTGCGCAGTAGGCGGCTCACCGCGATTTTCTTGAGCAAAGCGAACCATTTTAACCGCCGCGCAACGGCATCCCATTATCGAAGCCCTCGCTATAGCCGGGCATCGACAGATTTATGATGTCGCCCGGCGCAATAAAAATTTATCTCGATCAAGAAATTCTTGATCCGACCAGCTCGGTGCGCGCTTCGGCCGCACCCTCATCTCAGGATGCGGAGACATCGATGTTCGAGGGCGTTCTGGCTGGGAGGGATCACGCGGCCAAACTCGCGGCGTTGAGCCGGTCCCTCGCCACCATCGAGTTCGCGTTGGACGGCACGATCCTCGACGCCAATCCGAACTTCCTGGAAGCCATGGGCTACGCGCTCGAAGAGATCCGCGGCCGGCATCACAGCCTGTTCGTCCCGCCGGCCGAGCGGGAGAGCGAGGCCTATCGGGAATTCTGGGACAAGCTGCGGCGCGGCACCTTCGCCAGCGCCGAGTACAAGCGGCTCGCCAAGGGCGGGCGGGAGGTCTGGATCCAGGCCTCCTACAACCCGGTGCTCGACGCGCGCGGCGGACCGGTCAAGATCGTCAAGTTCGCCACCGACATCACCGCCCAGAAGCTCCGCGCCCTCGATCTGGAAGGGCAGATCAGCGCGCTGCACCGCTCGCAGGCGGTGATCGCCTTCGCGCTCGACGGCACGATCCTCACCGCCAACGCGAACTTCCTCGACGCGGTGGGCTATCGGCTCGACGAGATCGTGGGGCGGCATCACAGCCTGTTCGTCGGCGAGGCGGAGCGCGCCAGCGAGGCTTACCGGCTGTTCTGGGCCGCCCTGGCGCGCGGGGAGTATCAGTCCGGCGTGTTCAGCCGCAGCGGCAAGGGCGGGCGGGAAGTCTGGATCCAGGCGACCTACAATCCGATCACGGACGCGGATGGACGGCCCGTCCGGGTCGTCAAGTTCGCCACCGACATCACCGCCCAGGTCCACGAGCGGCAGCAGCGCGCCGCCGCGCAGAGCGCCATCGGCGCCGAGCTGGACGCCATCGGCGACGCCGTGGCGGATGTGACGCGCCAGGCCGACGCGGCGGTCACGCGCGTGGACCGCGTGTCTGGCGACATCCGCTCGGTGGCCACCGGCGCGGAGCAGCTGTCGGCCTCGGTGGACGAGATCAGCCAGCAGGTGAGCCACGCCGCCGAGATGGCCGGGCAGGCCGTGGAGCAGGCGCAGCGCACCGGCCGGATCGTGACCGGCCTCAGCGACCAGGCCGCGCAGATCGGCGCGGTGCTGAGCCTCATCTCCGGCATCGCCGCCCAGACCAATCTCCTCGCGCTCAACGCCACCATCGAGGCGGCCCGTGCCGGCGAGGCCGGTCGCGGCTTCGCGGTGGTGGCGTCGGAGGTGAAGACACTGGCCGCGCAGACGGGGCGCGCGACGGAACAGATCCGCCAGCAGATCGCCTCGACGCAGGCGGCGACCCGGGAGGCCGTCGACGCCATCGACACGATCCAGGGCACGATCCGGACCCTGGACGCGGCCTCGTCGACCATCGCGGCAGCCGTCGAGGAGCAATCCGCGGTGATGCGCGAGATGTCGGGCACCATGCAGACCGCCGCACAGGACGTCTCCGCGATCTCCGGCGGGATGACCACGATCGCGCGGGCGAGCGGCCGTGCCGACCGCGCGACGCGGCAGGTCCGGGAGACCGCGCGGGCTTTCGGCTGAGGCGATCCGGGCGGTCGCCGCCGGGTCAGCCCGGATCGCCGCCTTCGTCCGCGCGCTCGTCCTCGACCAAGCGCCCGATCCGGGGGATCAGCGGGCAGGTGACCGTGCAGCGCAGGCCGTCGGGCTCGAAGGCGAGCGCGACGGTTGCCCGCAGCTCGTAGCTCAGCATCTCGGTGAGCACCTGCATGCCGAAGCCGCGCCGGCTCGGCTGCGCGACGCCCGACCCTCCCGATTCCTTCCAGACGAGCGTCAGGTCGCCGGGCGGGCTCGCCCCGGCGCCGGCGACGGCCCAGGTGACGTCGACGCCCCCCTTCGAGAGACCGAAGGCGCCGTGCTCGATCGCGTTGCTGCAGAGTTCGTGGACCGCGAGGGCCATGAGTTGCGCGGCCTTCGGCCGGAGGCGCACGGTCGGCCCCGCCAGCGTCGCCTGCTCGCCTTCGCGGATCAGGTGGATCATCAGCTCGTCGGAGATGAGCGTGTGCAGGCTGACCTCGCCGAACGTGTCTGCCGCGACCCGCACGCGCGCGATGGCGTCCAGCCGACCTTCGAGATGCGTCGCGTAGCCGTCGACGGTCTCGGCGGTCTCGGCCGAGAGACGCAGGACCGCCCGCAGCATCGCCAGCGTGTCGCGCAAGCCGTGACGCAGACCGTCCGGTGTCCCGGACTCGTCCAGGAGGCGGCGAAGACGGGCGTTGTCCGCTTCGAGGTGCGCGACGCGCGCGGCCATTGCTTGAGGCTCTGCCATGTTCGCTCTCTCAGCGCCGAAAGCCAGGAGGTTCCGTTCAGCTCACATAACGTATCGCGGACCTGCGCCAGCATCACAGACCGGAGATTTTCGCTGAACCGGGCGGGAAGTGCCGGCTCGTGCCCGTCTGACCTGAACACGCCCCGCCGCGGAGCGATCATCGAGCTCCGAGATGCTGTCAGCCAATGCCGGCAATCATTCGTCCAGGTTTCAGGCTACGTTCTGACCAGAGGCCGATCTTCGACGAAGCACCTCCGAGCCGCACGCAAAGCTTCGGCCTTGATCACCCCGAGCGACAGTCCGGCCGCGTCGACGGTCGCGATCATCCCGAGCCGGCCGAATGCCGGATGGCGGTTTCGGCATGATCCGAGCGTCGTCGTCGGGCCCGGTTCGACCTGCACCATCCGCCGGCGATCCGGAAAACGCCAGCGGTAGGGCGGCGGACGCGCCCGCCCAGGGGGCCTCGCATACGCCCCACGCCGGGCCGGAGTCCGACCCTTGTTTCGGTTCGGCTAACCATCCCTGCCCCGGTCGCCTACCCGTGGCCGCACTTCGATGTGTGGGAGACGGATGCGTGGCGGGACAAAGCTTGCGGAAAGCAGGACGGCTGAAGCGGCTCTGGCCCGGGCGCGCGGCTGCCCTTCCGCCGGCACCGCGTTCGCCGAAACTGGCCGACCTGCCTGAACCGCCGCCGCCGCGCGGTCTCACGGCCTCCGAGCTGATCGCCATGGCGCGCCAAGCCCGGGCCATGTCCGATCAGAGGGATCCGGCAAAAACCACGAGCGTTTCCTGAGGTCCGCTGCACGCTGTCGGGAGGTCGTCATGGGGCTGGTCGCCTTCATCGTCTTCGTCTGTCCCTGGATGGGCATCGCCGGCCTGCTGTGGATGCGGGCACAGCAGGCCAAGCCGCTCTGACCGAGGCTCCGTCGCCGCGTCGCCCGGCGATCGTCTCGGCTGCGATATGCCCTCCGAGCAGCCCGCCCGGAGGCACGCCATGGCCCGCGCGTCGGCCTGTATCGAGCCGGTCCTGAAGCTCACTGACGAGCACGGCCGCGCGGCTCTCCGGCAGCGGCAGAATCGGACGCCTAGCAGCTTCCCCTACAATAATGCATCGCCATCTCGCTCGCCATTCCGATATTTGTCTTATATAGTTTGCTCGTGTAAATCATAAGTCTGCCGATATAAGCATATGATCCAGCTTAACCGAGGGTCGAAGCGAAATTTCAAAAATTTTGACACATTTGTTGGCCCATTGAAGGCAATTGATTTTTTCCGGTCCTTAAAATAGACGCACCCTGGTGATCCTTCATAGGGTCAGGATTGTGGTGCCATTCATTATCCGAACAACCCATCGCTGCACCCCGCGTTTCAGAACGATCGTGATCGTCTTCGCAGGGTCGATGACCTCGCTCACATTTGGAATTGTCTACGTCCTGCTATTGCAGGTCGGCGCGATCGACGCTGCCAGCCGCACTCTGGCTCAGGAGATCGGGGCTGTCCGGGCTCTCGGCACCATGAAGCAGCGGACACAGGAGCTCGGTGCGTCGGAACGTCCCGCGCGCGCCGTATCGTCCGAGGCCGACCCTCGGGAGGACATCGACCGGACAATTGAGCCGCACGAGGCATTCCTCAAGGCCTGGACCACCTATGTGGCGACGATCAGGACGGCGGACGAGCAGGAGCGCGCTCGAGGTCTGTGGGACGCGTGGCAGCATTTCCTCGCCGTGGAGGCGGAAGCGGCCGCCCTCGACAGGGCTGGGGAACGCGATCTCGCCGACAGGGTGCGGGCGACGGCGCTTCAGGCCGACGCGGCAGCCGTCGCACGGGATGTCGACGCGCTGCTGACCGACCGCGACGCCTCGGTCGCCGAGCAACTCGGAGCTGTCGACGCCGCCGGCTCGACCTTGCGCCCGAGTCTCGTGGCCGGCCTGTCCGCTGCTGCACTGGCTGCCCTGGTCGCGGTGCAGGCCATCCTGCGCGGCGTCGGGCAGCCGATGACAGCGCTCGCCTGCGCCATGCAGCGACTGGCCGACCACGATCTCACCGTCGCGGTCCCGGCAGCAGCGGGCTGCACCGAACTCGGCGTCATGGCGGCCGCGACGAGAGCTGTTCAGGAAACGCTGCGGCAGGCCGTGTTGCGGGACGCGGAGGCCGATCGGTCGCGCGCTCAGAGCGAGCAGCGCCGCGCCGTGATCGAGCACGCGACCGAGCGGGTCGAGACCACGATCGGTGGCATGGTCGAGGCTGTGTCTTCGACCGCCGCGGCACTGCGCGTCACCGCCGACGACGTCGGCCAAGCGATCCGCGATGGGGCGGTTCGATCGACCACGTTGGGCGCCGCGCTCGCGCAGACGCGATCGAAGGTCCGGCAGATCACCGTCTCTGCCGAGACGTTCGGCGCGGCGGTCGAAGACGTCGGGGCGCAGGCTGAGGCCACCGCGGCCCTGGCCGGAAGCGCCGCGGCGGACGCGGCCCGGACGACCGCCCGCGTTCAGGCGCTGAGCAGCGCCGTCGACCGGATCGGCGACGAGGTCCGCCTCATCGCCAAGATCGCCGCACAGACGAACCTGCTGGCCCTCAACGCCACGATCGAGGCCGCCCGGGCCGGCGACGCGGGCCGCGGCTTCGCGGTGGTCGCCTCAGAAGTGAAGGCCCTGGCCGCGCAGACCAGGGAGGCCACCGAGATCATCGGCCAGCACGTCTCCGAGATCCGAGGCTCGACCGACGCGGCGGTGTCGGCGATCGCGGGCATCACGGCGCGGGTCGAGGACATGAGCCGCGCGGCGAACGCCATCGTCGAGTCCGTGGAGCGGCAGGGTGCGACCGCGCGGGAGATCGTGACGGCCATCGCGGAGGCGACCGACGGCACCGAGGGGTTCGACGCGGAGGGCGCGGGCGTCGCCGAGATTCCCGGGGCGGCCGAGCCCACGACGACGGCCGTGTTGACCGCGGCCGACGGCCTGACCCAGGACGCCGCCCGTCTCGGCGAGGCGCTCGCTGACCTCCTGGAGAGTCTCCGTGCGGCGTGAGGCGGGGCGCGCTGAGAGCGGGACGGAACAGGCCGCATGAACTGGATTGAGTGGGCACGCGGCCGCTCGATCGGCGGGTCGCTCTGGAGGGGATCCCTCGTCCTCGCTCTCGCGGCTTGGGCGCTGCCGGCCTCGGCCACCACCATCGCGTTCCTGACACCGGCAGGCGTCGCCCGGCGCCTGCACGATGGCCTCGACGAGCAGGCGCGCGCGCGGGGCGTCGCGACTCGCTTCGCCTACGCGCCCGACGGTGCGGGCGACGAGCAGATCGCGCAGGCGCGGCGGCTGATCGCCGAGAGAGCCGACGCCCTCGTGGTCGTGCCGGTCGACTCCGCGGCGCGCGAGGAGATCACCCGGCTGGCCCTGGAAGCCGACGTACCGCTCGTCCTCATCGGCCACGGCGCACGGACTGACTGGTTCGCCGGACGCGTCACCCAGGTCGTGCCGAGCGATCTCGTCGCCGGGCGGCTGCAGATGCGGAAGCTCGCCCAGATGTCGGGTGGGGCCGGGCGCGTCGCGATCCTCGCGGGCAGCGCCACCGATCCCGTCTCGGCGCTCCGCAGCAGGGGTGCCAGGGAGGTGCTGGCGGAGAGCCCGCGCCTCCGCCTGGTCGCGGAGGCCGCGACGGATGCGAGCCGCACGACGGCGCGGGCCACCGTCGCCGGGTGGCTCGCCCGAGGCATCGGCATCGACGCGATCGCCGCGACCAGCGACGAGATGGCGCTCGGCGCCGCCGAGGCGGTCGAAGCTGCCAGGATTCCGGCGGGCCGGATCCGCATCGGCGGGGTGGATGCCACCGCCGAGGGCATGCAGGCGATGCAGGACCTGCGCCTCGCCGTGACGATCTTCCAGGACGCGGGCGTCCAGGGCCGGCGCGCGGTCGACGACGCCCTGGCGCTGATCCGTCGCGAGCCGGCTCCGCCCAGCGACTGGGTCCCGTCCGAGCTGATCACGGACCGCATGTCGACCACGCACTTCTCGCGCTAGACCGCGCCGGCGGGCAAACGCCAGTCGTCCCGGCGCCGGTTCGGCCCGTCAGTGCGCCATGAGGCAGCAGAGGGTGCACGCCTGCAGGATGTCGCGGGTGGCGCGGGCGAGGGCCTTGATCCAGCGCAATCGCGCCGACGCCCTCAGATTCACGGCACCGGCCTTGAGCTGAATCAACGCGTCGCGATCCGGGCCACGGCAGAGCTGCCGCGTTCGTCCCCTGGAGACCGCGATGTCCGCTCTCGAACTGCCGAGTGCAGTCAATCTCGCGCGAGCCCAATTCGCGCTCACCGTCGTCTGGCACTTCCTGTTCCCGGCCTTCACCATCGGGCTCGCGAGCTACCTCGCCGTGCTCGAAGGCTTCTGGCTGCGCACCGGGAGGGCCGTCTATCTGGACACCTACCGCTACTGGCTCCGCATCTTCGCGGTTGCCTTCGCGATGGGCGTCGTGTCCGGCCTGGTCATGAGCTACCAGTTCGGCACGAACTGGTCGGTCTTCGCCGACCGGACGGCGCCGGTGCTCGGGCCGCTTCTCGGCTACGAGGTGCTCACGGCCTTCTTCCTGGAGGCGGGCTTCCTCGGCGTCATGCTGTTCGGCCTCGAGCGGGTCGGCAAAGGGCTCCACTTCCTGGCGACCTGCCTCGTCGCCGTCGGCACCCTGACCTCCGCGTTCTGGATCCTCTCGGCCAATTCCTGGATGCAGACACCCACCGGCCACGTCGTCGCGCCGGACGGCCGCTTCAACCCGGCCGACTGGTGGGCGATCGTCTTCAACCCGTCCTTCCCCTACCGCTTCGCCCACACGGTCACCGGGGCCTACCTCACCACCGCGATGATCGTCGGCGCCGTGGGCGCGTGGCACCTGCTGCGGGACCGGGCCAATCCCCGGGCCCGGCTGATGTTCTCGATGGCCATGTGGATGGCCGCCGCTGTGGCTCCGGCCCAGCTGGTGATCGGCGACCTGCACGGCGGCAATTCCTACGCGCACCAGCCCGCCAAGGTCGCCGCCATGGAGGGTCATTTCCGGACGGAGCGCCGGGCCCCCGCGATCCTGTTCGGGTGGCCGGACGCGGAGGCGGGCGCGGTGCGGGGCCGGATCGAGATTCCCGGCCTCGCCAGCCTCTACCTGACCCACGATCTCGACGGTGAGGTCCGCGGGCTCAACGACATGCCGCGCGACCTCTGGCCGACCAACCTCCCCCTGGTGTTCTGGTCGTTCCGGATCATGGTCGGCCTCGGCCTGCTGATGATCGCCCTCGGTCTCGCCGCGCTCTGGCTGCGCCACTGCGGGCGGCTCTACGACACGCCCTGGCTGCACCGCTTCGCGGTCGGCATGGGGCCGTCCGGCCTGATCGCCGTCACGGCCGGCTGGACGGTGACCGAGGCGGGGCGTCAGCCCTTCACCGTCTACGGCGCGCTGCGCACCGTCGACAGCGTGTCACCGGTGGCGGCCCCGGCCGTCGCCGCCTCGCTGGCGGCCTTCGCGGCGGTCTACCTCGCGGTGTTCGGCGCGGGCATCTGGTACCTCCTGCACCTGTTCAATCAGGCGCCGCACGCCCACGAGCCCGGCCCGCCGCCCGGACAGCCGATCCGCACCGCCGGCATCACGCCCGCCCCCGCCCTCGTCGCCGGCGCTCCGACTGCCGGCCGCCCCCTAGCGCAGCCTGCGGAGTAGCCCGATGCCCCTCGATCTCACGCTCATCTGGGCGCTCCTCATCGCCACGGCGGTCTTCCTCTACGTGGTGATGGACGGCTTCGACCTCGGTGTCGGCATCCTGTTCCCGGCGGTGCGCGGCAAGGCGGACCGGGACGTCATGGTCAACACCGTGGCGCCGGTCTGGGACGGGAACGAGACCTGGCTCATCCTCGGCGGCGGCGGGCTGTTCGCGGTGTTCCCGCTGGCCTACGCCACGATCCTGCCGGCGCTCTACATGCCGCTGATCCTGATGCTCCTCGCGCTGGTCTTCCGCGGCGTCGCCTTCGAGATGCGGTTCCGCGCGGCCTCGCCCGCGAGCCAGCGGACCTGGGACCGATCCTTCTCGTGGGGCAGCTACGTGGCGACTTTCTGCCAGGGCATCTGCCTCGGGGCCCTGGTCCAGGGCATCCGGGTCGAGGGTCGCGCCTACGCGGGCGGCTGGTGGGACTGGCTGACGCCGTTCTCGGTGCTGACCGGGGCCGCCCTGGTCGCCGGCTACGGTCTGCTCGGCGCCTGCTGGCTGATCTGGAAGACAGAGGGCGAGCTCCAGCTTCGGGCCTACCGGCTCGCGCGCCGGCTCGGTCTCGTCACGCTGGTGGCCATCGTGGTCATCTCGGCGGCGATGCCGATCCTCAGCGACGCGTTCCGCGCGCGGTGGTTGTCCTGGCCGAATCTCGCCTTGGCCGCGCCGGTGCCGGCCCTGGTCGCGCTGCTGGCGTGGCGCTTCTTCGTCGCGCTCGATCGGCGGGCCGAAGTGACGCCGTTCCTCTGCGCCCTGGGCCTGTTCCTCATGTCGTATGTCGGGCTCGGCATCAGTCTGTGGCCGATGATCGTCCCGCCGGTGGTCACGATCTGGGACGCGGCGACCCACCCGAGCAGCCAGGCGTTCCTTCTGGCCGGCGCGGTGATCCTGGTCCCGATGATCCTGGCTTACACCGGCTACGTCTACTGGCTGTTCCGCGGCAAGGTCGCGGCGGGCGCGCCGGGCTATCACTGAGACCCGCGGCCCGTCGAATGGGGACGCAGGGATCGGCGCGCCGCGCCGGTCCCTGCCCTCGCGCGCTCGGCCTCAAGGGCCGGCACGGGCGCCCTTAACGAAACGCGCGACGTCGTCCGCGATCGAGTACCGGAGACTGAACGGGAAGCTCATCGCGTGGACGATCTGCCCGTGCCCGAGACCCGGGTAGGTCTTCATCGTCTCCCTGCCGTCGAAGCCGCGCAGCGCCCGGTCGAGCGACAGGGTTCCGGCGGGGTTTACGTCGAGATCGGCCGCGCCGGTGGCCAGCAGCATCGCCGGATGGGGATCCGCGGCGTGGTTGATCGGCTGCAGGGCCGGATCGCTGCCCGCGAACACCTGGCGATCCAGCGGATCGGTCAGCGCCGAAGTTGCGTAGGGTCCGGCCAGCCCGACGATCCCGGCGAGCTTGGCGGGACTGGAACCGGCCCGCTGGAGCCAGGTCGCGTCGAGGCCCAGCATCGCGGCGGCCCAGGCCCCTGAGGAATGCCCCACGACGGTGACGCGGGCGGGATCGCCGCCGTACTCGGCCGCGTGCGCGAGGGTCCAGGCGACGGCGGCGGCGTTGTCCGCGAGGATGTCCTGGAGGCTCGCCGCCGGCACGTGGCGGTGCTCGGGGATGACCGCGACGACGCCCCGCCGCGCGAAGGCCGCGCCCACGTAGGCAACCTCGTCCTTCGATCCGGTCCGCCACCCGCCGCCGTACAGGAACACGGCGACCGGACGCGGCTTCCCGGCGGCTGGCCGGTAGATGTCGGCGCGGTGCGCGCTCCCGTCGGCATAGGGGACGCCCTTGTCCACGTGGACTTCGAGCGGCGCCAGCGCGTTCAGGACCGCGAGGGTCAGGCCGACGATCGTGTCACCCAGGTAGCTCAGCATGGATCAGGCCTCCGCGAGGGTCGGAGATCGGGCGCGTCACGGAACGCCTCCGTCGGCGGCGACCCTAGGTGAGCTCGACGACGCCGAGGCGGTCCGTGACCGGGACCGGCACCCGCCTGTCCGCGGGAAGCTCCACCACGCTCACGGCGCCGTCGTCGTCGAAGCGATGGAGGCGCACCCGCCGGGGCTGCCGTGACAGCCGGAGCTCGGCGGTCCGCGCCGGAAAGTCCGGCCGGGGTGCCCGGCTACGCCGGTCCCAGCCGTCGAGGCCGAGCCAGATCGGGACGAGCGTCGCCCCGTCTCGCCGCGCGAACCGCGCGGTGATGAGATCGGGAACGGGGCTGCCGAGCGTGACGTCGCGATCGGCCGGAACGACGGCGATCTCCCCGGCGGGGGCGCCGAACAGCCGGACGAGGTTGCGCACCGCCGCAAAGGCGGGTGTGGGGCGACCGTCGTGGGCGAGAAGGCCGAAGCGGCTCTCGGGATCGGCGTCGCCGCGGTCGAAGCTGGAGATCAGCTCGTACAGGTAGGTCCGCCGCACGCCCTGGAGGTAGCTCCAGAGCAGCATCCGCGGGAGGTAGCGGGCGCGCAGTCCCGGCGAGATCGGCAGGTGGGCGCTGCCGGTGGCGAGCGCCGTGTGGTAGCCGTTCTCGGTCGCGATCACGGGCGCGTCGCCGAAGACCGGGCGCGCGGCCGCGACGAAGCGCGCGAGGCTGCCGCCGCCGTCGGTTTCCGGGTGCTCGGCCCCGGGATAGGCGTGGATGTTGGCGAGGTCGACGACCGCCGCGAGGTTCTGCGCCGCCGCGACGTTACCCTGGATGTAGCTCGGTCCGGCCACGCGGACGGCCTCGGCCCGCGTGTCCGCCCGCACCGCGCGGAACAGGGCCGCCTGATGATCGGCCGAGAGCCGCGCGAGGCCCGGCCGCGCCGCGACCGGCGGCTCGTTGCCGCCCTCCGCCACGATGAGCCCGTCGCCGGCCCAGCCGGCGATCTCGGCGAAGCGCTCCGGCGGCACCCGCGGCCCCGGCGTGAGCCCGTCGTAGAAGATCAGGCTGAAACGGTAGCCCCGGTCGGCCAGATCGGCGATGCGCTCGAACTGCCCGGCCGGCTCGTCGCCGACGAGCACGATGTCGTCGCGCAGGTGCCGGATCCCGAGTTCGTCGAGCGCCTGGGCGCAGGCGGCGAAGCGGTCGACGTAGGGGGTGCCGCGATGGCCGAGATGCACGTTGACGCCGATCGAGTCGATCAGCGCCTCGCAGCGGTGCAGCGGCTCGGCCGCGGCGGCCCGACCGGCCGCGAGCGCGCCCGCCGCCAGTGCGAGGGCCGACCGGCGCGTGAGTCGGGTCACGTCCGGCCCGCCAGGGTGAGACCGCTTCCCGGCGCGGCAGCCTTCGCCGCGACGGTGCGCGTCGCGTGGGCGCGGCGGACGGCGCGCAGGAGGTCCTGCAGCGCCTCCGCGACCCGGGCCTGGGCCTCGCGGGAACCGAAATTGTGGTCCACGCCCGGTACCACCGTCACGGGCGCTCCGACACGGCGGTCGGCCGGTCCGGGCGAGCGTCCCAGATGGCGGCGGACGGCCGCGAGGCCCGGATCGCCCGCGCTGTAGAGCAGGCGGATCTCCGCGCCCCGCCGACGGAGGGCCGCGACCCGCCGGGCGGGCGAGCCCCCGAGCGGACTGGGGCGGAGAGCCCGGCGCAGGCGGCGGATCCCGGCCTCGATGCCGCGCCGGGCGAGGACCGAGGCGATGGCGGCGATCCGGATCTCGCCGCGGATCAGCCGGCGCCAGGTCGCGCCCCGCTTGAGCAGGGCCGCGTAGGTGGACGCGCTTCCGAAGGTCTGCCGGATGACCTGGTCGAGGTCCTGATCCGGGTCCCAGTCGAAGCAGTAGAGGTTGAGCAGGAGCGCGCCGTCGATCCGGCGGTCCCGGCAGAGCGCGTGGAAGGCCGCGTAGGCGCCGCTGCACCCGCCCACCAGCAGGATCGGGCCGCCCGCGCCGGCGATCAGGTCGACCGCCGCCGTGACGTCGGCGAAGCCGTCCGCGGCGAAGAGGGGCTTGCGGCCGTCCGGCCGCTCGTCGCTGTCGCCGATGCCGCGCAGGTCGAACCGGACCGACGCGATCCCCTCCGCGGCGAGGCGCCGGGCGAGATCCGTGGTCTGGCGCCCCCATCCGGAATGCACGCTCATGCCCGTCGAGACGAACAGGATCGTCGGCGCCGCGCTCTCCGCCCGGTCGGGCCGGCAGCGGATGCCGATCAGGCCGCGCCCGAAGCGGACCGGCGCCTCCGCCCAGCCCGGTCCGGTCAGCCCGTTCCGGCGCCCGTCGATGGCGATGCCGCCGGGTCGCGGCCCGGCGGCCGCCATCCCGTCGGTCGCGAAGCCGATGACGCGGGCGAAATCCGCGGTCGGGACATCCGAGAAGATCGGATCGGCGACGAGCGCCGCGAGACCCGGGAACGCTCCCGTCGCCACGTCGCAGCCGAGAGCGCCGAGGTTCGCGGCCAGCGCCTTGGTCTCGGGTGCGAGGAGCAACGCGTGGCGGGCCGGCGCCCGCGCGAGCCGCGCGAGGTTCAGGTCGGCGAGATCGGTGAGGAACGCCGCCTCCATCCGGAAGCCGCCCACGGTGAGGCTGTCCGGCTCCTGCGCCGGGGCGGACCCGTCCGGCAGGCGGCCGATCGTCTGCGCCCGCAGCCGCATCTCGCGCAGATACGCGCGCCCGGTCGTGACCGGCGCCAGCAGGACGAGGCGGTCGACGGCCTCCGCCTCGCCGGCCAGAGCCGCGAAGGTCGCGCCGAGCCGCAGGCCGACGACGACGATCTCCGCGACGCCGGTCGTCGCGCGCAGGTACGCGATGGCCCCACGCACCGCAGCGACGCAGCCAGCGACCCGCGCCTCGTCCAGATCGGCCGAGTCGCCCTCGCCCGGATAGTCGAAGCGCAGCGTCGGGCAGCCCGCCGCGGCGAGGCCCTCGGCCAGGGAGCGCCAGGGCCGATGCGCGGCCATCTGCTCGAAGCCGTAGGCCCCACAGAGGACGACGCCCCGCGTCCCGGCCGCCGGATGAAGCCACCCGAACAGCCCGTCGAAGGTCACCGGCACCGACACCGCGGCCTCGGACCCGACTTCACCCGTCATGACCGAATTCCACGATCTCGTCGCTGTTGATGGCCCGCACCCGCCCGCGCGGGAACCGGGCGGCCTCCGCGAAGGTGATGATCCGGCTCGACCCCGGGGCGACGTGGAAGCCGCTGTCGGTCGGCCGTGCCCCCGGGGCCAGCACCTGGACGCCGCGGGCGAAGCGCTCGGTGCTGATCCGCAGACCCGGCCCCGCCGCGGTCGCGACAGCTTCGGCCCGGAGGCCGACGGCCGACCGGTCGAGCGGCCCCGCGCTCAGGATGTGGAAGCTCTCGGCGATCACGCGCCCGTCGGAGTCGGTCAGCCGCGCGTGCGCGAGATCGTGGATCCGGGGCCCGAATCGGTAGCTGTCGGTGGCGTCGAAGAAGCGCCCGAGAAGGGTCGCGGAGGTGAACGTGAGCGCCGCCCGCGGGCCGGCCACGAGATCGCGCTCGGCGCGCGCCGCGACGCGGCCCGCCACATCGCAGAAGATCAGGGACAGCGTCAGCGCCCGGGCCGTCGCAGTCTCGTTGAGGACGTGGACATGGAGGCCGTCGAGGCCCTCATCGGTGAGGAGGACTTGGACCGGACGGAAGGCGCGCCTCAGCGCGTACCAGGCCGATTTCGGGCGCTGCGTCCAGTCGATCACGCCCCAGCCGGCTCCGGGCGCGAGGTCGCGCATCATCAGGACGAGGCCGCCGGCCGTCGGCGAGCGCGGCCGGCGCCACTCGGAGAAAGTCGCCTCCATGACCTCGGCCACCGCGGCGCGGCCGAGCTCGAGGTAGCGGTCCGGGTCCTCGGCGCGCAGGGACGCCGGATCGACGCCGTAGAGCGCGCCGACGTAGTGGTCGCGCACCGTCTCGAAGTCCCAATCGGCGCCGCGGTCCTGCGGGATGCCGGCCTGCCAGAGCGGGTCGGCCGGTCCGGTCGGGCCCGGCGTGCCGGGTTCGGGCGGGTTGGCGAAGGCGAGGCACTCGCTGGCGAAGCCGACCTCGGCCCGGCGGGCATCTTCCAGGGGCCGTCGATAGGCGCCGACGCCGAAATAGTGCGTGCAACCCCCGCGCGGCGAGAACGGCACGTCGCCGCCGGAGGGCGAGTTCGGCACGACGACGAGATCGGGCCGCCACGCTGCCACCCGCTCCGCCAGCGTCTCCGCGCAGTAGGCGTCGGCCCAGACGGCGCGCGGCGCCCCGAGCATCGCCGCCTGCTGCCAGACCTCGCTGCCGCCGCAGACGACGCAGAGCGACGGCGCGGTCTGCGTGCGGTCGAGGAATCCGGTCAACTCGCGGTCGAGCGCGGCCGCGAAGGCCGGTTCGGCGTGCGGGTAGTCGAAGTTGGCGAGCATCAAGTCCTGCCAAACCAGGATGCCGAGCTCGTCGCAGAGATCGTAGAAATCCGGGGCCGGATAGAGCGTCGTCCCGGGCACGCGCAGCATGTTCATGCCGGCCTCGCGCGCCAGCTCGAGCAAGGCGCGGGTGCCGTCCGAGCCCAGCCCGACGAGGTCCGGCGGCGTCCAGACGGCGCCCCGGCAGAAGAGCGGCACGCCGTTCACGGCCAGCGCGAGCCCCTCCGCGAACGGCCGCGTGAGCGACAAGGTCCGGAAGCCGACGCGGCCCAGGTCGATTTGCGCCCCGTCGACGCGGACTTCGACCGGGTGGAGGTTCGGTGCGCCGTGGGTATGCGGCCACCAGGGCGCGATGCCGGGCAGCGCCAGCGCGCCCGCGAACAGGCCCGGCTCGACCTCCGCGAGCGGGGCTTCGCCGCCGCCGCATCGGAGGAGGACGGTGCCGACCGGACCGTCGACCCGCAGGCGCACGGCCACCCGGCCGACGGCGCCGTCGAGGGTCGTACGCACATCCGCGGCGCTCGCGCGGGGGCGGACCGGCTCGACGGTTATCGGGCGGTAGGGCCCGACGAGGTCGATCTCGGGACACCAGCCCGGCATGAAGCCGAGGACGCTGGCGCGCACATGGCGCAGCGACCCGGGCGTGATCATCCGCGGCCGCCAGCGCCCGCGCTTGGCCGGGCGGTCGAGTTCCGCGCGGAGCGCGCGGAAGCACAGCGCGAGGTCGGAGGCGCCGCCGAGGTCCACGTCGACGACGTGCTCCTCGAACATCGCGCGGGCGCACAGGACTGGGACACCGTCGAGCCAGACCTCGGCGAGGGTGGCGAGGCCCCCGAAGCGCAGCCGGGCCAGGCCGGAACCGGAGATGCGTGTCCGATACCAGACGTCGCGGTCGTGGATCGGCTCCGGCGCCGCCTCGCTCCAGCGTCCGGCGGCTCGAAGGGCGTCGGCGGCGGTGCCCGGAACCTCGGCGCCGATCCAGTCGGTGACCCCGTCCAGATCGCCGGGACCCGCGCAGGCGCCCGGCGGCGTCGCGGCGAGCCGCCAGGGCCCGAATCGGACCTCCGGCGCGCGGTCGTCAACGCTGCGGATGCGGGCCATGACGCCTCTCAGCGGTCCAGCGCGCGGTCGAGATCCGCGAAGACGCGGTCGTAGGTCGCCGCGAGGCGGTCGAGGCGCGGCGCCAGGCCCTCGGCCGAGCGGCGATGGAACGCGCGGGCGAGCTGGAACTGGAAGGCCTTGGCCTCGCGGCTCAGGTCCGCGGCGGCCGCGGCGGCTGGCCCGAATCCGCCGGCCTCCCGGGCCTCGAGCCACGTGAGATGGCTGGCGAGCATCTCGAAGTTGCCGCCAAGCTGGCGCGTCGTGCTGAAGGCGTAGGCGTGGAACACGCTGAGCGGCCGGACGACCAGCTCCGCGGCCGTCGCCGCGAGGGTGTCGCGGAACGCCAGGACGGGGTTGCGCCGGGGCGCCCGGGCGCGATGCCGGACGAGCAGTTCGCGCGCGACCGCCGGCAGATCCGCCGGGCCGAGCGACGGTGCGACGGTCTTCACGAACTCGGCGTAGGGCGGCAGCGTCGCCGGCCCGAAGATCCCGGCGTAATCCTTCCCGGCGAGGCGGAAGCGACCCGCATTGTGCAGGTAATCGAGCTCCTGCGCGGCCGTATCGAGGGCCAGGATCCCGATCGTGGTCTTGCCGTGCTCGCGTCCGTAGGTGGTCCCCTGGGTGTCCGGCAGGTAGATCGCGTCGACCTCGACCAGCACGGGCCGGCCGGCCGCGGCCTGGATCACGGCGTGGTTCTCGAGGCCGCCGTAGACCGCGAGTTCCAGCACCTCCAGACCGTAGAGGCGCTCGATATCGCCGGTCGGCGGTTTGAAGAAGGTGAACTGGTCGCCCTCGAAATCCTGCCTCACGGTGAAGCCCAGCATCGCCTCCGGCACGAGGCCGCGTCCGTGCAGGAGCTCGATCCAGAGGTCGACGTAGCAGTTCGTCTCCGGCCAGTCGCGGCCGGAATCGTGGAGCGGGTGCGGGACGTAGGGTCCCGCGGCTCCGAGACCCTCCGGCAGGCGTAGCGCGGCGGTCACCGCCTCAGCCCCACAGCTCGGCGCGCACGGCGGCCGGCCACGCGGCGAGATCGAGCCCGTGGTGGCGCAGGAGCGCCAGCGTGATCCGCTCCAGGCCGAAACCGACGCAGGCCGTGTGGGCGACCTCGCCGTCGGCCTGGCGCAGCTCCCAGGTGCTGCCGAAATGGTCCTGGTGATAGTTGAAGCTGAGGCAGGCCGTCGGCTTGTCGACGCTGTTGACCGGGACGTTCAGCTCGAACTTCAGTCCCTGCGCCCGCTGGTTGTTGGCGAGCATCCGGCCGGCGCGGCCGAAGAACGGGTCGTTGGCCGCGTCGATCGCGAGCGGGAGACCGAGGGCGCGGATCATGGCCGTGCCGCGCTCGAGCCAGGCTTCGCGGAAGGCCAGGACCTGCTCGGGGCTGCCCATGCGCACGTATTCGCGCATCCGGAACAGCTGCATCCGGGTCGGCTCGAGCGAGGGCTCGCGCCGGAAGCAGTAGGATTGCAGGTCGAACAGGCGGCCTTCGGCCGGCAGCGCGCCCCGCGCGGCGGCGACCGGGTAGACCGGGTAGCAGGCCGCGGGCGTCAGCACGATGTCGGTGGCCTCCTGCTGCCCGGTCCAGTCGGTCCCGGCTTCGAGGCAGGCGAGGATCTCGGCGTGGCCGCGCGCGTCGCCGCAGAAGCTGTGTACGGTGCCGGCGAGGTTCGGGAAGCCCTTCAGGTAGCCGCTGCGCTCGAAGGCCGGGCGGCTCATGGCCGGCGGGAAGCGCAGCACCTCGGCCTCCTCGGCGGCTCCGAGTCGCGTGATCATCCGGTCGAGGGCGTCGACGACGCTCTCGAAGCCGCCGCTGCGGCCGTAGAGGCCTTCGACGCCGGTCCGGACGAGCAGGCCGTGATCGAACAGGCGGTCGAGGAAGGTCGGGCCGCCGGCCGGCTCGTCCTCGAGCACGACGTCGCCGGGGGGAGAGGAGATCGATTCCATCACGCGCTCATGAGCTGGCCGCTGCCCTTCTGCACGAGCAGGAGCTTGGCGGTGTTGGCGAGGATGCGGTCGTTGCCGATCATCAGCGGCGCGGAGAGGACGTCGCGCAGCGGCCGGCCCAGGCTGAAGGGCGTGTCGTTGCGGTAGCCGGCGAGGCCGACGATCGCGAGCGCCCGCCGGACGATGTCGACCGCCATGTCGGAGACGGTGATCTTCAGGTTGTTGAGCATCACGCAGAAGCCGACGGAGCCGATCGTGTCGGCGTCGCCGTGGGCGTCCTCGAAGCGGCGCAGGGCCCACACGATGGTGCCGCGCATGGCCTGGTGCGCGCTGGAGACCTCGGCGAGGCGCGTCGCGGTCGGCGGGACCTGCCCGGGCCGGCGCCGCGCCTCGGCCTGCACGAAGGCGCGGGCGCGGTCGACCGCG
Organism: Methylobacterium sp. 275MFSha3.1; assembly: GCF_900108435.1. Classification (NCBI taxonomy): domain Bacteria; kingdom Pseudomonadati; phylum Pseudomonadota; class Alphaproteobacteria; order Hyphomicrobiales; family Methylobacteriaceae; genus Methylobacterium; species Methylobacterium sp. 275MFSha3.1. The sequence continues at coordinate 74,544 of NZ_FNWP01000005.1, forward strand.
TAGGTCGCGATCCCGTACCAGACGCTGCTCCACAGCAGGTGCGAGGAGGCCAGCATCGACTGGGCGGCGATCTCCGCGAACGGCTTCGGCAGGATCTGCTCGACCGGGACATTTCGGGCCTCCAGGCGGAAGCCGTCGCTGCAGGTCCCGCGCATCCCGAGCGTGTCCCAGTCGCCCGTTCGCGCGAGGGAGATCTGGTCGGCCATCAGCGCGACGAGGACCTGATCGGACGTCGCGGCGTCCGGATGGCGCCGGGCCGTGGCGAGGATCAGGTCGGCCTGTGCGCCGTAGGAGATCACCGACGCGTCCTTGCCGAGGGCGAAGACCTCGCCGGTCGTCTCCACGGCGCAGAGGCTGTTGCGCAGGTCCCCGCCGATGCCCGCCTCCGTGGTCGAGGAGGCGACCAGCAGCTGCTCGCGCGCGACGCGCTCCATCAGGCGCCCGTGCCACGGGCTGTCGATGCCGTGGGTCACGAGGCTGGAGACCTTGATGTGGTGCATCGCGAAGACCATCGCGGCCGCGCTGCAGGCCTGACCGAGCGTGCTGCACAGCTCGGCGATCTGCGTCAGCCCGGCGCCCTCGCCGCCGAACTGGCCGGGGATCTGGAGGCCGAGCAGCCGCTCGGACCTCATCGCGGCCACGGCCTCCTCGGGAAAGCGGCCTTCGCGGTCGACGGCGTCGGCGTGGCGGGCCGCGACCGCCGCGGCCCGCTCGGCGCGCGCGGCGAGCGTGCTCATGCGGCTTCCTGCTGGATCAGGGTGGAGACGGCCTCGCGGATCGCGCGGATCGACGAGAACGACTTGCGGTTCAGGAGCTCGTCGGGGAACTCGATGCTGAAACGCTCCTCGAGGCCCAGCATCAGCTGGACGGAACCGAACGAGTCCAGCCCGAGATCGAACAGGCTGTCATCCTCGGAGAGCTGGTCGGCCTTCCCGGCGAAGGCTTCGTTCGCCCCGAGAATCTCACGGATGTCTTGAGCGATGTTCAAGGCGGAACTCCTTATTCCAGTTATCACGACGCTATTGAACGGATCGGCTCGGCGTCAAATTATCTATTGATTAATAGTAAATAGCGGTCCGTAGAGGGCGACACAGGGTTGCGCGCCGTGCAGACAGGAACCGGATGTGGCCGGCGGCCTACATTCGGCCGCGCCACCTTTACGATCACTTTCCAGCTCTTGCTTTCGTGATCGTCCGTCCAGAGATTTCGCGGATTTAGCAACTCATGCGTGTAAATGCCCTGCCTGATCTTAAATTCGAGACGCGGGCCATTTAGGACGTTTCCGGACTCGTCGTGACGCGGCGGGGCCATCTCGGCCATAAGGGCGCGACGTCGCCCGTCCCGGGCGGGCCCAGCGATCAGCCGGCGCGCGATGATCTACAACCTTCAAATCCTGCGCGCCGTCGCCTCGTACCTCGTCTTCCTCACGCATTTCGGACTCTACATCGGCCCCGTGCTGCCGAGGCCGGATCTGTTCGCCTTCGGCGCGAGCGGGGTCGACGTGTTCTTCGTGCTCTCCGGGTTCATCATGTTCGTGAGCACGAGCGGGCGCCGCGAGAGCCCGGGCGAGTTCTTGCTCCGCCGCGCGTCGCGCGTTGTCCCGGTCTACTGGCTCGTCACGCTCGCCCTGGCGCTGATCGCGCTGACGGGCCTGAAGCCCATCGGGATCGTGGAGATCCGGCCAGATTACGTCGTCCAGTCCCTGGTGTTCCTGCCGTTCTCACGCGGCGGCTTCGTCGAGCCGCTCAACTCCGTGGGCTGGACACTCAATTACGAAATGTTCTTCTACGTGGTCTTCGCGGCGCTGCTCATGGTGCCGAGACCCGCCTTCCGGGCGATCGGTGCGGCCGCGATCTTCCTGGCGCTGATCCTGCTCGGATTGCTGCCCGCGTCGAATCTCTACTGGGCGTACTACACGAAGCCGATCCTGATCGAGTTCGCCGCCGGCATCGGGCTGGGATACGCCTACCTGCGGCTCCGGGCGCCGGCCGCGGGCTTCCCGGTCCGGCGCTTGGCGTGCGCGGCCGTCGCGGCCGCTCTTCTGCTCATCCTCGGCGGCCAGATCGTGACCGACGCGCTCGGCGTCAGCCCCGAGCTGTCCGGGTTCGCGCGCCCGCTGATCTGGGGGTCAGCGGCCGTCCTGATCGTCGGTGCGATGCTGCTGCTGGAGCGGGGCGGCATCGCCCTGAAGTCGCGCTGGCTGCTGTCGCAGGGCAATGCCAGCTATTCCTTCTACCTGGTCCACAACCTGCTGCTGCACAGCGTCGCCAAGATCGCGGCGCTCGTCGTCGCGCCCGGCTTCGCGCGCGCCGCCCTGATCTTCGCGATCGCGTTCCCGGCGGCGGTCGCCGCCGGCGAGTTGCTGTTCCGGTATGTCGAGACGCCGGTGATCGCGGCCCTGCGGCGCCGGCTCGACCGGCGGCCCTCGCCCGATCCCCTGCCCGTTCCGGCCGCTTCGTAGGCCGCGCAGCCGGGCCCCCGCCGCCGGTGTGCCGACCCGGCGCAGCGGGCACCCACGGGGAGTCATGCCGAAGATTGCAGGTCTGAGAACACCCTTCGCTTAACGTTAATTATTGGCAAAAATTAAGTTTACACGCCGCGTCTCGCGTCTAAACAGGCCCTATTTTCGACTGTTGCTGCGGCAGTGACCCCTTTTTTACAGATCACGCTGCTATTACCCTCTCGTGTGTGCCTTGGCCCGCTGTCACCGGCGGGACCGGCGGGACGGAATGCATGGTCCAGCGTCCGGCGCACCGACGAGGAAGCTGTGATGCGTGTCGCGATCGTTCACGACTGGTTGTACATCGTCGGTGGCGCCGAGCGTGTCCTCGAGCAGCTGCTGCGGATCTACCGGGACGCGGATGTCTTCGCGCTCTTCGACTTCCTGCCCGAAGCGGACCGGGCGCGGCTGGGCTACACCCAGGCGCATACGAGCTTCATCCAGCGCATGCCCTTCGCGCGGACGCGGCACCGCAACTACCTGCCGCTGATGCCGCTCGCGATCGAGCAGTTCGACCTGTCGGCCTACGATCTCGTCATCTCGAGCAGCTACGCGGTGGCGAAGGGCGTCCTCACCGGGCCCGACCAGCTCCACGTCTCCTACATCCACTCGCCCATGCGCTACGCCTGGGACATGCAGCACACCTACCTGCGGGAGAGCGGCTGCGACGCGGGCATGAAGAGCGTGCTCGCCCGGCTGATCCTGCACCGGATGCGCGTCTGGGATTTTCGCACGGCGGCCGGTCCCAACGCGATCGTGGCCAACTCCGCCTTCGTCGCCCGCCGCATCCACAAGGTCTACGGCCGCACCGCCGAGGTCATCCACCCGCCGATCACGCTGCCGAGCCAGCGGTATGACGGGCCGCGCGGCAACCACTTCCTCGTGGCCAGCCGGCTCGTGCCGTACAAGAACGTCGAGGCGGTGATCCGCGCGTTCGCGTTGCTCCCCGACCTCGAACTCGTGGTGGCGGGCACCGGGCCCGATGCCGCGCGGCTGCGCGAGATCGCGGGGCCGAACGTGTCGTTCTCCGGCTTCGTGCCCGACGCGGAGCTGCGCCACCTCATGGCCACGGCCCGCGCCTTCATCTTCGCGGCCGAGGAGGATTTCGGGATCATCGTGGTCGAGGCCACGTCGGAGGGCACGCCGGTCCTCGCGCTGGGCCGCGGGGGCGCCCGCGAGACGGTCCAGACCCGCGGCCCGCAGCGCACCGGGATGTTCTTCGACACGCCCGAGCCCGTGGCGATCGCCGAGTGCGTCCAGCGCTTCCTGCTGCAGGAGAGCCACTTCACCCGCGAGGCCTGCTGGGCACAGGCCGAGCAGTTCTCGGCCGAGCTGTTCCGCAGCCGGTTCTCGACCTTCGTCGACGACCAGATGGCGATGCACCGGGCCGCCTGCGAGACGCGCCCGCGGATCCTACCGCGCCTCGAAGCCGTCGGCTGAGGACGCGCCGCATGTCCTTCCTGACTGTCGATCTGGCCGACCGGACGCCGGTTCGCGCCCTCGCCCAGGAGCCGGCGCGCGGCGGTCCGCTGGCCGCGGCCCTCGCCCGGATCTGGCAGCGCCGCTACCTGTTCGCGGCGGTGTTCGCCACCGTCCTCGGCCTCGCCGTGACCGCCCTGCTGATGATCCAGCGGCAATACGTGGCGAGCGGCTCGGTCATCGTGGCCGAGGCGGAACCGGGCGCCAACAACGCCTCGATGGCCTGGATCCAGAAGATCGGCGACCCGGCCGACATTGAGAGTCAGATCCTGGTGATCCGCTCGCCGCGGCTCCTGCGCCTCGCGATCGACGACAACCTCGTCGCCGCGGTGCTGGCCGAATGCCGCTACGCGGCCTCGGGCGGGCATCCCGACCGGATCAGCGAGAAGAAGGACGCCGCCTGCACGAAGCTCACGACCGACCGCAACGCGCTCGTCGAGTACCTGCAGAAGCGCTACACGGTCCTGAGCTCCGGCCGCTCGCGCATCATCACCATCGGCTACAAGTCGCCGCTGCCCGAGACGGCGCAGACGATGGCCAACGGTCTGATCAACGCCTTCCTGGACGACCAGCGCGAGGCGCAGGCCTCGAGCCGCAAGGCCGCGGCCGACTGGCTGCACACCGAGATCAGCCAGCTGGACGCCTCGATCCGGGCCGACGAGACCCGCATCCAGACCTTCCGGCGCCGCAAGGGCCTGCTGAAGGGCTCGCTCGCCCCGATCAGCGCGGAGCGGCTCACCAGCATCAGCCAGCAACTCGCCGCGGCCGAGACCGCCAAGGCGGACGCGGCCGCGCGGCTCTCCGAGATCGAGGCCAAGGGTGCCCGCGGTGCCGACAGCGCCCCGGCCGTCCTGGCGAGCCCCACGGTCGTCTCGCTGAAGCAGCAGCTCAGCGGCGTCAGCGCGCAGCTCGCCAACCAGAGCACCCTGCTGGGCACGAACCACCCGGTGATCCGGGCGCTCGAGACCGAGCAGGCGAGTCTGCGCGCTCGAATCGAGCAGGAGATTGGCAACGTCGCCAAGGGCCTGCGCAAGTCCTACGAGGCTTCGAACGCCCTGGCCAAGTCGCTGCGCGCCCAGCTCGAGGCGGCGAAGACCGACGCCGCCGCCGCCATGGACGACGAGGCGTCGATCGAGGGCATGGTGCGCAACGCCGAGATCAAGCGCACCCGCTACGCCGATCTGGTCAAGCGGGCGGGCGAGCTGGAGACCGAGCGGCGCATCCTCACCGGCAGCACGCGGCTCGTCAGCCTCGCCGAGCTGCCGCAGGAGCCGTTCTCGCCCAAGGCCGTGCCGTTCCTGGCGGGCGGCATCGTGCTGGCGGGCGTGCTCGCGGCCGCCGCCGCGCTGCTGCGCGACTACACCGACCGGCGCGTGCGCACCTCGGCGCAGCTCATGGCCGGCACCGGCGCCCCGGTCTTCGCGCAGCTGCCGAGCCTGGAGCCCGCCGGCCTCGTCGGCCGCTTCTCCGAGCGGCAGCGCGAGCTCGACCTCGCGGAGGCCCTGGCTCGGGCGCGGGTCGACCCGGTGATGCAGAACGTCCTGCGCAACCTGCACGCCCATCTCGTGCTGGCGGGCGCCGGCAAGTCCCGCGTCATCCTGGTGACTTCAGCGAAGCCGCGGGAGGGCAAGTCGTTCACGGCCTTCGCGCTGGCCGGCATCGGCGCAGCGAGCGGCCGCCGGGTGCTGGTGGTCGAGTGCGACCTGCGGCGGCCGAACTTCGAGGCCTCCCTCGGGCTCGGCCGCGGCCCCGGCCTCGGCGGCGTGCTCCGCGGCGAGATCGACCCGGCCGACGTGGTGGTCCAGGCCGGACGCTTCGACGTCATCCCCGCGGGAACGCCGACGGCCGACTCGACCGAGCTCCTGATGGGCGACCGGATGGCCGACTTCCTCAAGTGGAGCCGCCGCTACGACCTCGTCCTCCTGGACACCCCGCCGACCAGCCTCCTGATGGATGCGGCGATGCTGGCCCGCCACGTCGACGGCGTGCTCTGCTGCGCCCGCTACGGGCGCTCGCAGCTCTCCGACACGGTCGAGACCGTGGCGAACCTGCGCCGCGCCGGCGGACACGTCCTCGGGATCGCCATGACGATGGTCCGCCCGGGCATCCAGTCGACCTACGACGTGATGCCGCTGCCCGATCCCCGCACGGCCGCGAGCGCGCGATGACCGAAGTGCTCCCCGCCGACGCGCTCGCGAAGCGCGGCCTCCTGGACCGGGCGCAGGCCGCGCGGTCCGTCGTCGCCGCGCGGCCGCGGGTCCTGTTCGTGAGCCATACCGGAACGATGTCCGGTGCCGAGCTGGTGCTCCGCGACGCAGTTCGGCCTTGGGCGGGCTCCAGCGCCTTCCTGTTCGAGGACGGCGCGCTGACCGCGGCCCTCCGCGACGCGGGTCTGGAGATCCGTCTCGCGCGCCGCCGGTCCGCCCTGGCAGGCCTCCGGCGGGACGTGTCACCGCTGAGCGCGCTACCGGTCCTTGGACAGCTCGGTTCCCTGGCGCTGGAGATCGCCCGATCGGCCCGGTCCTGCGACGTGGTCTACGCCAACTCGCAGAAGGCTTTCCTGCTCTCGTCCCTGGCCGCCTGCGCCGCCGGGCGCCCCCTGATCTGGCACCTCCATGACATCCTCGACGGGGCGCATTTCGGCCGGGCGCAGCGCATCCTGCAGATCCGGCTCGCCAATCTCTGCGCCACCCGGGTGATCGTTCCCTCCGAGGCCGCCGCGCGGGCCTTCGTCCAGTCCGGCGGGCGCCGGTCGCTGATCCGCGTCGTGCCGAACGGCCTCGACGTCGATCCGGCACCCTGCTCCGCCGCCGTTCTGCGCGCGGAACTCGGCCTGCCGGACGGCCCCCTCGTCGGCGTCTTCAGCCGCCTCGCGCCCTGGAAGGGGCAGGACGTTCTGATCGAGGCGCTGGCGACCCTGTCCGGCCTCCGCTGCGTCGTGGTCGGGGCGCCGCTCTTCGGCGAGGATGCCTACGCGGCGCACCTGCGCGACCTCGCGGCGCGGCGCGGCCTCTCGGACCGGGTGCTGTTCCTCGGACAGCGCGACGACGTCCCCCGGCTGATGCAGGCGGTCGACGCGGTCGTGCACCCCTCGGTCGATCCCGAACCGTTCGGTCGCACCCTGGTCGAGGCGATGCTGGTCGGCGTGCCGGTGATCGCCACCGACGCCGGCGCCTCCGCCGAGATCCTCGACGGCGGCGCGGCCGGGACGCTGCTGCCGCCGCGTCGGCCGGATCGACTCGCGGCGGCCCTGTCGGCGCTGTTCGCCGATCCCGGCGCCTTCAGGGCGCGCGCCGCGCTCGCGCGCGAGCGGGCGCTGTCCCGCTACGGCGCGGAGCGCATGCAGCGCGATCTCGCCGACATCATCCTCCAGGTCGCCGGCCGGGCCTGACGGGCCGGCGATCCCCCCTCCCGTTCGGAGCCGTCAGACCCGCCATGCCGCGCGTCCTCGTCAACATGCCGAGCCAGCATGCCGGTCGGCCGTCGGGCGTCGCGCTCGTCGCCTTCCGGGTGATCGCCGGCCTGGTCGCGCGCGGCACCTTCGCGGTGGTGCTCCGCTCCCCGTGGCGCCGCGACCAGCTGCCGGCGTCGATCCGCGACCGCGTCGAGGTCGTGACGGTGCCGCGGCCGCGGATCATGCTGCTCGACGTCCTGCGCCAGTGCCTCGCTGTCCCGCGGCTGTGCCGCGCCGGCGCCATCGACGTGGTGCTGAACATCGACCCGTACGGGGCGGCCTTCGGCGGCCGCGCCCGCGTCAGCGTGGTGCACGACCTCTATTTCCGCACCCTGCCCGAGCGCATACGCTCCCGCGAGGCCCTGACCACCGACCCGATCTTCCGCCTGGTCCTCGGCAACAGCGCCCGGGTAATCGCCGTCTCGGACGCGACACGGCGCGATCTGGAGTACCATTACCCGCGGCTCCGCGGCCGGACGCGCACCGTGCCGTCCGCGGCCATGCTGGACCCCTCGGCGGGCGGATCCGCCGCCGGTGTCCCGGCGGCGCCCTACGTGCTGGCCGTCGGCAACGCCCTCTACAACAAGAACTTCGCGACCCTTGCGCGCGCCGTGGTCGCGCTCGGGAGGCCGGGGATCGGGATCGTCCACGTCGGCGAGGATTCCGACGAGGCCATCGCCGCCGCACTCGGCGACGCGCCGGTCCCCCTGACCCGCCTGTCGGGCATCGGCGACGACAGGCTGGCGGCCCTCTATCGCGGCGCGCTGTGCCTGTGCGTCCCGTCCTTCGCCGAGGGATTCTGCCTGCCCGTTCTGGAGGCGCAGGCCCTCGACTGTCCGGTGATCTGCTCGGACCGCTCCGCGACGCCCGAGATCGCGGGAGCCGGCGCCCTCACCTTCGATCCCGACGACGCGGCGGCGCTGACCGAATGCCTGCGCCGCCTGCTCGACGAGTCGGGACTCAGGGCCGCGCTGATCGCCCGCGGCCGCGACAATGTCCGGCGCTACGACTGGGCCGAGACCGCGCGCCGCTACGAGACACTGCTGCTCGACGCGCTGCAAGACGGCGCGGCGGCGCGTTCCGCCCGGGAGGTGCCGCATGCGCATCCTGCACCTTAGCTCGCTCTACGCGCCCGAGCAGGTCGGCGGCGCCGAACTGATGGTCGAGACGCTCGCCCGGACCCAGGCGGATCTCGGCCACAGCGTCGCCGTTGCCTGCGCGGCGCGGACCGAAGGCGGACCGGTTCTGCAGGACGGCGTCACGGTTTACCGGATCGGCTACGGGACGCCGTTCCACATCCTCGATTGGCCGCAGCGCGGGCGGGTCGAGCGCCTCCGCTACAAGGTCGCGGCGCAGTGGAACCGCCACGCCGTCGACCGAATGGCGCGGGCGGTCCGGGACTTCGCCCCCGACCTCGTGAACACGCATTCCATCTCCGAGCTGCCGCCAGCGCTCTGGCCGATGCTCCGGCGGCTCCGGGTGCCGGTCGTGCACACGCTGCACGACTTCACCAGCCTCTGCACCAACGGCGCGATGGTGCGCCACGGGCGTCCCTGCGCCCAGCAGCATCTCAAGTGCCGCCTCTACGCCGCGCCGCACCGGCGCTGCCAGCGCGCCGTGACGGCCGTCGCCGCCGTGGGCTCGGACATCCTCGACCGCCACCTCGCGGCCGGCCTCTTCACCCACGTGCCGCCGGCGCTGCGCCGGGTGATCTGGAACCCGATCCCGCCCGGCTCGCCGGTGACGCGGGCGAAGCGGGCGCCCGGCGCGCCGGTCCGGTTCGGCTATCTGGGCCGGATCGAGGGTGCGAAGGGACTCGATGTCCTCCTCGAGGCCTGCCGGCGCCTGCCGGAGGCGGGCTGGCGCCTCGCTGTTGCGGGTCGCGCCGTGGACGGACTGGACCGCTACCGAGCCCTGGCCGAGGGCCTGCCTGTGACCTTCCCGGGCTACGCCGAGCGCGACGCCTTCCTGGACGATCTCGACTGCCTCGTGGTCCCGCCGATCTGGCCCGAGCCTTTCGGCCGGACGGTGGCAGAGGCCTACGGGCGCGGCGTCCCGGTGATCGGCACCGCGACCGGCGGCATCGGCGAGCAGGTCGGGTCCGGCCCCTGGCTGGTCCCGCCCGGCGACGCGCCGGCGCTCGCCGCCGCGATGGCCCGGATCATCGCGGAGCCGGCCCGTCTCGCCGAGGGGCTCGCCCGCGCCGCACGCATCCGCGTTGGCACCGAGCCGGTCGCTGTGGCGACCGCCTATCTCGATCTCTACGCCGCGACCCGCGACGCGGCCTCCATCGAACCGCTTCCCGAGCCTTCCGCCCGCGCGGAGCGCCCGCACCTCAGCGAGTGCCGTTCATGATGACCCCCACCCTGTCGTCGAGCTACGCCCGGGTCCTCTCGGAGGAACCCCGCGCCCAGGACCGGGACCGCCCGAGGGATCAGGCGGCCGCACGCGCGGTGACCGGCCCCCTGCGGATCCTGCATCTCAGCGCCCTCTACCCGCCCTACATCGTGGGCGGCGCCGAGCGCTCGGTGGAGCACCTCGCCGAGGAACTCGTCGCGGCCGGCCACACGGTGGCGGCGGCCTGCATCGCCCGGGAGCCCGAGCCCAAGAGCGTGCGCGGCGGCGTCACTGTCTACCGCATGGCCCACCACAACGATTTCTGGCTCGAGGACTGGCCCCAGGCGAGCCGCTTCGGCCGCGCCTGGGCGAAGCTCAAGCAGCAGTGGAATTTCGCCGTCGCGGCCGAGTTCGGCCGCGTCCTCGACGATTTCCGGCCCGACATCGTGAACACGCACTCGCTGCTCGACGTCTCGACTCTCGTCTGGCGCGAGGCGGCCAAGCGCGGGATCCCGATCGTCCACACGGTCTGCGAGTACGACCTGATCTGCGGCAACGCCGCGATGTTCAGGGACGGCAAGCCGTGCGACCGCTGGCACCTGGGCTGCAAGGTGGTCAACGCCGCCAAGCAGATCACGAACCGGTCGGTGGACGCGGTCGTCAGCGTCGGGACCGAGATCCTCAAGACCCATGTCGACCACGGGTTGTTCGCGCATCTCGCGCCCGAGCGGCGCCGGGTGATTTTCTATTCCTGCACCGTCCCAGAGGGCGACCCGGAGGCCAGGCGCCGGATCGACCGGACCGGCCAGCCGATAACCTTCGGCTATCTCGGCCGGATCAACACCGAGAAGGGGGTCGGCACGATGATCGACGCCTTTCGGCGGATCGGTCCCGGCGATTGGCGCTGCCTCGTTGCCGGCCACGCGATGGACGACTCGATCGAGCGGTTCAAGGCGCAGGCCGAGGGCCTGCCCATCGACTTCGTCGGCTGGGCGAAACCCGCCGAGTTCCTCAGCGCGATCGACGTGCTCATCGTCCCGTCGTTCTGGGCCGAGCCGTCGCCGCGGACGATCTACGAGGCCTACACGATGGGCGTTCCGGTGATCGGGGCGGGCTCGGGCGGCATCCCCGAGCTGATCGGCGAGGACAACGCCGACTGGCTGTTCACGCCGGGCGACGACGCCGACCTCGCCGCACGGCTGCGGACCGTGATCGCCCGCGGCCGCGGTGACCTGCCGGACGAGCGCGCCTTCCAGCACGTCATCCGCGAGTCGACCTCGGAGCGCGTCGCCGAGAAGTACCTCGATCTCTACGCCGAACTCGTTGCCGAGCGTCGGACGAGCCGCCCGTGAGCGCCGCCGCGCCGGTCCTGTCGGAGGCGGCCGCCGCCGAGGAGGAGCCGGGGCTCGCCTCCGGCGCCGCAGTGACGCGGCGCTCGTTCGACGCCGCGCGCTGGGTGGCGGTGGCCTCGGTCGGCAACGTGGTCCTCAGCTTCGGGGTGTTCCTCGTGCTCGCCCGCCTCATCGGGCCCGCCGAGTTCGGTATGGTGGCGATCGCCGCGGTCTTCATCGACATCCTGCAGATCGTCGCCCGCTGCGGCCTGCCCGACGCGGTGGTCCAGCGCGCCGACCTCGACGAGGACTTCGCCGGCACCGCCTTCTGGGTGATGCTCGCCACGGGTGTCCTGTGCGCCGTGGGCCTCGTGGCCCTGGCCGGCCCGATCGCCTGGATCTTCGACCTACCGGCGCTGCGGCCGGTCCTGTGCGCGCTCTCCGCCTGTTTCGTCATCACCGCAGCGGGTGCGATCCACGAAGCGCGGCTCCAGCGGAGCTTCGGCTTCCGCAAGCTCGCCCTGCGGGCGCTCGGCGCCAACGTGCTCGGCGGCGCCGCGGCCCTCGTTCTGGCCCTCGACGGCTACGGCGTCTGGAGCCTGGTGGTGCAGCGGCTCGTCGCCGCGACCGCGACCACGCTCCTGACCTGGGCGGCGGCCCGCTGGATTCCGCCGCTGCGGCTGCACCTCGCCTCCGTGCGCGAGCAGATCGCGTTCGGCTCGCGGCTGTTCTGCACCTATCTTCTGCTCGTCGCCTCTATCCGGAGCCAGGAAGTCATCGCGGCCTACTTCCTGTCCGCCACCGATGTCGGCTACCTGCGCCTCGCGTGGCGCTGCATCGACCTTGTGAGCCAGGTCGCGGTCATCCCGCTGACCACGGTCGGGCTGACCACCTACGCGCGCCTCCAGGACCGTCCGGGCGAGCTGGCCGCGGCCTTCCACGGATTCACCGAGGCCTCCGCGTTCCTAGCCGTGCCCGCCTTCTTCGGCATGGCGGCCGTCGCCCCGACCCTCATCCCGTTCCTGTTCGGCGACCAGTGGCACGACGCGGCGCCGGTACTGCGGACGCTCGCGCTCCTCGCCCCGGAATTCGTCGCCACCTCGATGCTGTGGATGATCTTCACGGCCCTGGGCCGCAACGGCACGGCCCTGCGGCTCGCCGGCGCGCAGTTCGGCCTCGGCGCCGCGGCGGCCCTCGTCACCGCGCCCTTCGGCCTCGCCGCCCTGGTCGCCGGGCATGTGGTGAGGGCCTACCTGTTCACGCCCGCGATCGTCGCCAGCGTCGGGCGCGTCGTCCCGGTCACGAACGGGCGGCTCGTGCGGCTCCTCGCGCCGATCACGCTCTGCGCCGGCGCGATGGCCGGGCTGGTGCTGGTCGTCCAGGGGCCGATCCACGCCGCCCTGGGGGACCGGGTCGGCCTGTTCGCGGCGGTCGGAATCGGGATCGCGGCCTATCTGGGCCTCGCCTGGATCTTCATGCGCGGCACGCTCCGCACGGCCGTCGGTCTGTTCCTGAGACGCCCCGCCTGATCTGCACCCTCCGCCAACCTTTGTGGGCGACACTGCCCGCTAGAGGCCGCGGCCGGCGGAGGGTTCATCGGCGGTCGATGCGCGGGGACGGTGCAGGGTGATGGCGGAACAGGCGTTGCCGATCGAGACGCGTGCGCCGGCCGCGTCCCTCCTCGCGGACCGCGTCGCCGTGTTCCTGCTTGGCGCCGCCCTGAACTTCAACGTCCTGACCTCGACCTTCGGGCTGCCGTTCCAGCGCCTGTCCGACCTGCTGCCGTTCCTGCTCATCCCCTGGCTCGGGTTGCGCCGCGCCGTCGTCGCGGAGGCACTGCGGCAGGCCGCGCCCCTCGCCGGCATCCTGGCGCTAATCGCGGCCTCGTTGGTGCTGAAGGCGCACAAGCAGGCGGGCGACGTCTACCTGACCCTCGTCCTGCTGCTCTACGTGGTCCAGGCGTTCATCCTGCTGGTGATGTTCCGCGACCGGCGCGTCGAGGACGCATTCTGCGTCGGCCTGCTCGCCGGAATGCTCGCCTCCCTCGCGGTCCTGCTGCTCGCCGCCTCCGGCATGCCGCTCGACCGGTTCGGACTCGCCGTTCCCACGGACGGGCTCGACGAGGAGCTGAAGCTGTTCGTGCAGGACAAGCAGGGCGGCCTCTGGGCCTCGGGCAACGAGACCGGCCACGTCTTCGCCCTGGCCGGGGCCGCGGCCCTGCTGCTCAGCCTGCGCTATCGCCTGAAGATCGTCTATCTCGCCTACTTCGCGGCCCTCCTGGCGAGCTTCCCGTTCACCAACAACCGCGCCGGCCTGTTCATGCCGATCCTGTTCCTCGGCCTGCTGATGCGGCGGAACCTCAAGGCGCCCGCGGTGCTGGCCGCGCTCGGCGTCCTGGGCGTCCTGCTCGTGGCCTGGGCGGTGACGGGGGAGATCCCGCTGCCGGGGACGCTGTCCCAGGCGATCGAGCGGCGCTTCGCCGAGGACCACAACGTCACGGGCAATTTCGACGAACGGTTCCTGTCCGGCGTGACCGCGCTCCAGCTGGTCCTCGAGTACCCGTTCGGTGTCGGCGAGGTCGCCCGCCGGGAGGAGCTGCAGGCCCTGACCGGGCTCGTGACACCACACAACGGCTTCGTGTCGCTGGCACTCCAGAGCGGCATCGCCGCGGCGCTGCTGCTCGTCGCCGGCCTCGGGCGGATCCTGCTGGCGCCCGCCGCCTTCGGGCCGTTCCTGACCTACAGCGCGGTGTTCCTGATCCCGTCGCTCATGTTCGAGGAACTGTCGGTCAACCAGTACTTCCTCTTCTTCATGGGCTTCGTCCTGGCATCCCTCGCGCTGCCGCCGGACCGCGCCCAATCGGCCCCGGTTTAGGGACCGCGCCGCCACGGATCGCGGCGCGGCCCGCGGGCTCAGCGCATGACGAAGGGGTTCTCCGGCGCGTCGCGGCTCGTGGAGATCCAGACGCTCTTGGTCTCCAAGTACTCGCGGATCGACTCGATGCCGCTCTCGCGGCCGATGCCCGAGCGCTTCATGCCGCCGAACGGCATCATGTAGCTCACCGCCCGGTAGGTGTTCACCCAGACGGTGCCGGCTCGCAGCCCCTTCGACATCCGCATCGCGCGGCCGATATCCTGGGTCCAGACGCCGGCCGCGAGCCCGTAGATCACGTCGTTGCCGACTCTCAGCGCCTCGGCCTCGTCTTCGAAGCCGATGATCGACAGCACCGGGCCGAACACCTCCTCCTGGGCGATGCGCATGTCGTTGGTGACGCCCGTGAAGATCGTCGGCTCGACGAACTGGCCGCCGAGCACGCCGGGACCGGAGGCGGGATTGCCGCCGAACACGCAGCGCGCGCCCTCGCTCTTGGCGAGCGCGATGTAGTCGAGCACCTTTGTGTACTGGGGCGGCGTCGTGATCGGCCCGATATTGGTGTCGGCCTGCATCGGGTCGCCGAGCTTGGCGGTCCGGGCGAGCTCGATCAGGCGCTCAGTGAATTCCTGGCGGATGCTGTTCTGCACCAGCAGGCGCGATCCGGCGATGCAGGTCTGCCCGGTGGCCGCGAAGATGCCCGAGATCGCGCCGGCGGCGGCGGCCTTCAGGTCGGCATCGGCGAAGACGATGTTGGGCGACTTCCCGCCGAGTTCCAGGGACACGCGCTTGATCTGGCGGGCGGCCGCCTCGTAGACCTTCGCGCCGGTGACGTCCGAGCCCGTGAAGGTGATCTTGGCGACGTCCGGATGCTCGACGATGGCGGTGCCGGCCTCGCCGCCGTAGCCGGTGACGACGTTGAACATGCCGTCGGGCAGCCCGGCCTCCTTGGTCAGGCGGGCGAATTCCAGCGTGCTGGCGGAGGCGAATTCCGAGGGCTTCACCACGACCGCGCAGCCGGCCGCGAGCGCGGGCGCGCATTTCCAGGCGACGAACAGGAGCGGCGAGTTCCACGCCGTCAGCGCTCCGACCACGCCCACCGGCTCGTGCCGGGTGAACGCGAAGGTCTCGGGCTTGTCGATCGGCACCTGGGCGCCCTCGACCTTGTCGGCGAGGCCCCCGTAGTACCACCACCATTCCGGCTGGTAGCGGGTCTGGCCGTACATCTCGGCGAAGAGCTTGCCGTTGTCGCGGACCTCGATCTTGGCCAGCGCCTCGGCCTCGCGCTCGACGAGATCGCCGATCCGGCGCAGGACCTTGCCGCGGGCCGAGGCCGTCATGGTCGCCCAGGGTCCGTCCCACATGGCGCGCTTGGCCGCGGCTACCGCCCGGTCGACGTCGGCCCGCCCGGCACGCGGGATCCGGGCCCAGGGCTCGCCGCGATAGGGGTCGATGGACTCGAACCACGAGCCCTCGACCGGATCGACGGACTGGCCGTCGATGTAGAGCTGGTAGGTCTTCACGGCGCGCCTCTCCGTCCGGGGATGCGCGCCATATGGACCCGGAGCCCGCCCGCGGCGAGCCCGACGGCTCAGGCGTTGGCGCTGAGGCGCTTGATGTCGGCGTCGACCATCTCAGTGATCAGCGCCTCCAGGCTGGTCTCGGCCTCCCAGCCGAAGGTCGCCTTGGCCTTGGCGGGGTTGCCCAGCAGCACCTCGACCTCCGCCGGGCGGAACAGCGCCGGGTCGACGATCAGGTGGTCGTCCACCTTTAGGCCGACATGCTTGAACGCGATCTCGCACATGTCCCGCACCGTCGTGGTCCGGCCGGTGGCGATCACGTAATCGTCCGGGCGGTCCTGCTGCAGCATCAGCCACATCGCCTTCACGTAGTCGCGGGCGTGGCCCCAGTCGCGCTTGGCGTCGATGTTGCCCAGCCGCAGCTCCCTCTGCTGGCCGAGCTTGATCCGCGCCACCGCGTCGGTGACCTTGCGGGTCACGAACTCGACGCCGCGCAGCGGGCTCTCGTGGTTGAACAGGATGCCGTTCGACGCGTGCAGCCCGAAGCTCTCGCGGTAGTTGATGGTCATCCAGTGCGCGTAGAGCTTGGCCACGCCGTAGGGCGAGCGCGGGTAGAACGGCGTCGACTCGCTCTGCTTGGCCTCCTGGATCAGGCCGAACATCTCCGAGGTCGAGGCCTGGTAGTAGCGCGCCTGGGGGGCCGCCGAGCGCAGGCATTCGAGCATGTGCACGGCGCCGAGGCCGGTCACCTGCCCGGTGAGCAGCGGCTGCTGCCAGGACGAGGTCACGAACGACTGGGCGGCGAGGTTGTAGATCTCGTCGGGCTTCGTGGCCTGGACGATGCGCAGCAGGGCGGACTGGTCGAGCAGGTTGCCGTCGACCAGCTCGACATCGTCGGTGATGCCGAGCCACTTCAACCGGTGGTCGAAGACGCCGGCATGGCTGGAGCGCCGCACGATGCCGGTGACGGCGTAGCCCTTCTGCAGGAGCAGCTGCGCCAGATACGCGCCGTCCTGGCCCGTCACACCCGTGATCAGCGCTCGCTTGGCCGTCATGAACCCGTCCCGTCCCGAAGATGCCCGGCTGCTACGACCGCAACGGGCCGCGCGTCAAGGCGATGTGTCGACATCAGTATTGCGCCAAGCAAGCGGAGCCGGAGCGGCACATCGCCAGACTAGCGTCGCAACTCGACAGCCTACTGCAATGGTCGTGCGGCCCCAGTGCGGCACGGCTAAGGTCGCGCGAGCCAGTCCGCCACGCCGTCGAGCGAGCGGAATTCCTCGACGGCGTGGACGCGCGCCGCCGGGAGCGCGGCCCGGGCCATGGTGGCGAGGGCGTGGCCCGGCCCGAGTTCGAGCACGCGGTCCGCGCCGTACTCGCGGCACGCTTCCAGGCAGGCGGCCCAGTCGATCGTGCGCGAGATCTGGAGCGCCAGCTTGTCGCGACCCTCGGCATCCCGAAACACCGTGCTTCCGTCCAGCCCACTGACCAGCCGGGGCATGCGAGGGGGCGGGCGGCGCGGCGGTACCGCGGCGAGCGCGTCCCGGAAGGCCGCCGTCGCAGCGTCCAGCAGCGGCGTGTGCGACGGGGTGTGGACGGGCAGGACCACGGCACGCTGCGCGCCGGCGCCGGTCGCCTCTCGGCACAGCGCCACCAGCGCCGCGCGCGGACCGCCGACGACGCCGCTGTCGGCCGCGTTGCGGATGGCGAGGTGGCAGCCGTGTCGCGCCGCGAGATCCTCGAGCGTCGCGAGGCTCAGGCCGCGGATCCCCGCCAGCCCGAACCCCGCGCCGGACGCGGCGTCCATGGCCTCCGCACGCCGGGCGGCCAGGGCGAGCACGTCCGCGGTGTCGAGGCGCCCGGCGACGCCCCAGGCGGCCAGATCGCCGATGCTGTACCCGGCCACGATCGACCGGTCCGGCATCGCCTCGGCCAGGGCCCGCCACGCCGACAGGGCGGCGACGCAGCAAAGGATCTGGCCGGTCCGATTGGCGTTCAGGGTGTCGCCGCCCGCGCGGGCCAGGTCGCGCGGGTCGGCGCCGTCGAGGAGCGGTCTCGCGGCCGCGAACACGTCCTGGGTCGCCGGATGTTCGGCCGTGATGTCGAACATCGCCGGGTGCTGGCCGCCCTGGCCGGAGAGGAGGATCGCGAGGGTCATGCCGGGGGCGCGCCCCGCAGGCTCCCGACCGGCCGCAGGACCAGCCGGTCCAGGCTCTTGGCGAGCACCGAACCGTCCTCCGGCGCGTCGCGCAGCTCGCGCCAGTGCAGACCGGCGCCGTCCGGCAGCAGGATCTCGCCGTCGATGCCCATCGGCGCCGTCTCCGCCACGGCGGCGATGCCGTCGAGAAGGTCGACCGGCACCGGTGGTGGGCACGGCCAGAGCAGGTCGAGATCGGAGCTGGCGCTCAGGTAGGTCAGGCCGGTGACCGCCTGCCAGAGCAGGCTGCCGAAGGGGCGCGGCACGAGGCCGTGCCGTCGGCCGAGCGCCGTCAGGGCGTCGAGGCTCGGGCCCCAGGCCGCCGGCGCGCGGGCGACGGCCTCGGCGAGGGTCACCACCGGTGCGGGCGCCAGTGCCGAAGCCGGCAGCGCTAGCCCGATCCGCCGCTTGCCGTCCGCGGGCGGCAGCGGCAGGCCGAGCGGCACCGCGTCGCCGGTCTCTCCGGGGACGCGGCGGCGGACGATCAGCGGCCGGCCCGCAGCGGCCCACCCCTCGAGATGGGGGACGGCGCCGAGGTCGGGCCGGTCCGCGCGCCACGCCGCCCAGGCCGCCGGATCGACCCGGACGAGGTCGTGGCGTCGGAACGGCTCAGCCAAGACGGGCTTGGTCGGCCACGGCCGCCGCGACGGTGCGGGCGACCGGGCGACCGCCCCGCTCGGCGCCCAGCCGGTCGCGGATATCCTCCGCCGGCAGGGTATCGATCACCGCGCGGATCTGGCCCTCCAGGGACAGGTCCGGGTTTAGAACCACGTGGACGGCGCCGGTCGCCACCATGTTGTCGAGGCCGGGCGCGAAGACGGGCGTCGACTTCGCCATGTCCTTCAGCGTGTCGAGCGGCAGCTTGGTCACCCGGGCGACGGACGGCAGGTCCATCACGCTCGGGTTCGCCCCGGGTAGGGCCGCGAGGACCCGCGTCGCGAGCGCCGTGGCGATGAAGGCGCCGGCGGCCGAGTGGCCGTAGATCAGCCCGATCGTGGGATGGCCCGACCGGTCGGCCAGGAGCAGCGCCTTGGCGAGATGCGCGAGGCACTCGTTGAGACCCAGCAACTCGTCGCGGCGGCTCATGCGCTGGCTGTCGGAATCCACCGCCACGAGGATCGGCGCGCGGTCGCCGGCCCGGACGGCGTCGAGCACGGCGCGCGACAGGACCAGCGCCCCGTCGACGCCCAGGGGCGTGTCGCCGTCGACGCCCACGACGTGCATCCGGCCGTCCGCGAAGGGGCCGGTGCCGGTCACGAGGCCGTCGCGCACCGCCACCGCGTGTCCCCGCGGGAACAGGGAGGCGAGGATCTCAGCGAGCGTCATGGTCTGCCTCCGGGCTCCGGGCCACGGTCTCGTCGAAGGCGGGCGTGTCCATCGCCGGCACCGCGTCGGGATCGTTCACGCCGAGGCGCGCCCAGACCTCGGTGGCGTCGCGGCAATCGCCGAATCGCTCGATCCGGGCCTCCAGGCGCGCCTGCTCGGCGTCCAGGGTCGCCAGATCGAAGGCCGCCGCTCGGCCGACGAGGTCGCGGGCGGCCGCGCGGAAGGCCGCGACCGTGTCGGCGCAGAAGGCGTCGGCGCCCCCGATCAGGCGACGGTGCTTGCCACCCATGGTCCGCCAGACCAGAGCGCGGTCGCGGGAATCGAACTCCTCGGCGCCCTTGTTGGTCTCGATCACCTCGGGGCCGGAGACCGAGATGCGCCCGCTCTCCGACACGGCGAGCCGCGAGCAGGTGCCGGCGATGAGGCCGCCGCCGCCGTAGCAGCCGGCCCGCCCGCCGATCAGCCCGACGACCGGGATGCCGGCCGCGCGGACGTCGACGATGGCCCGCATGGTCTCGGCGATGGCCGTCTCGCCGGCATTGGCCTCCTGGAGGCGGACGCCGCCGGTGTCGAACAAGATAAGGACCGCCTTCGGCTTCAGCTCCAAGGCCGCGCGGAGCAGGCCGACCAGCTTGCCGCCGTGCACCTCGCCGAAAGCGCCGCCCATGAAGCGGCCCTCCTGGGCGGCGACCAGGACCGGGTCGCCGTCGAGGCGCGCGCTCCCGACCACGATACCGTCGTCGAAGGCGCGGGGCAGGTCGAAGAGCGGCAGGTGCGGGCTCATCCGCCGCTCGGTCGGCGGCAGGAACTCGCGGAAGCTTCCCGGATCGGTGAGCGCCAGCACGCGCTGGCGGGCGGTGGCCTCGTACCAGCTCAGGGCGTCCGGATCGAAGCGCGCGGCGCGGTCGGCAGCCATGGTCAGGCCTCCATCAGCCGCGCGCCCTGGAGCAGGCGCAGCGACACGGTGTCGGGGCGGGCGCCGCCGTCGTTGATGCTGATGCGGAGGCCGCCCGGCTGCGCCCGGGCAACGAAATCGGCCACCACCGCCTCCCAGACGTCGCCGAAGCCGGCGATCGGGGTCTCGATGGCCACCTCGCAGGCATCCGGCGGCAGCACCCGCTCCAGCAGGATCTCCAGGTTGCCGGAGGCGACGACGCCGGTGATCGCGCTCGGCGCCGAGCCGGCCAGCGGCTTCCTGGTGGTGTGGCGGAAGGTCAGGGATTCCATCGCCGGCTCCTCGGGTGCGGATACGTCATCGCGCGACGCTACCAGTTCCGGAAGCGGGCGGGCGGCTCGTAGAGCCCGCCGGACCAGTGCACGAGATCCTTGATCGACTTCGCGGCGAGCAGTGCGCGGTCGGCGTCGAGCGGCTCGATGCCCAGATCCTCCGGGCGTCGGATGACGCCCCGGGCGCGCAGTTCCTCGACCTTCGCCCGGTCTCGACCGCGACCGACCTCGGTGTAGCCGGCCACGCCCCGGATCGCCTGCTCGCGCTCGTCGGCGTCGCGGCAGAGCAGGAGGTTGGCGATGCCTTCCTCGGTGACGATGTGAGTGACGTCGTCCGCGTAGATCATGACCGGCGCCAGCTCGAGGCCGATCTTTTTGGCCAGCTCGAGGGCGTCGAGCTTCTCCACGAAGGTCGGCACCAGCTTGTCGCCGAAGGTCTCGACCAGCTGCACGACGAGCTTTCGCCCGCGCATCAGTGCCGGATCGCCGACGATCTGGCCCTCGCGGCCGGCCTTCATCCAAGCGTCGGAGGGGTGGCGTCGTCCGTGCGGGTCCGACCCCATGTTGGGCGCCCCGCCGAAGCCCGCCACCCGCGACTGCGTGATGGTCGAGGAATGGCCCATCAGGTCGATCTGCAGGGTCGCACCGATGAACATGTCGCAGGCGTAGAGGCCGGCGGTCTGGCAGAAGGCCCGGTTCGAGCGCAGGCTCCCGTCGGCGCCGGTGAAGAAGACGTCCGGACGCTCGCGGATGTAGCGGTCCATCCCGACCTCGGAGCCGAAGCAGTGGACCTGCTTGACCCATCCGGACTCGATCGCCGGGATCAGGGTCGGGTGCGGATTCAGCGCCCAGTGCGTGGCGATCTTGCCCTTGAGGCCGAGCTTCTCGCCGTAGGTCGGCAGCAGCAGCTCGATCGCGGCCGTGCCGAACCCGATGCCGTGGTTGAGCCGCTTGATGCCGTACTCCGCGTAGATGCCCTTGATCGCCATCATGGCGATCAGGATCTGCGTCTCGGTCATCGCCGCCGGGTCGCGGGTGAAGAGCGGCTCCACGTAGAAGGGCCTGTCGGCCTCGACCACGAAGTCGATCCGGTCGCCCGGGATGTCGACTCGCGGGACCGCGTCGACGATCTCGTTGACCTGCGCAACCACGACGCCGTTCTTGAAGGCGGTCGCCTCCACGACGGTCGGCGTGTCCTCGGTGTTCGGCCCCGTATACAGGTTGCCGTTCCGGTCGGCCGAGACGCCGGCGATCAGCGCCACGTTGGGCGTCAGGTCGACGAAGTAGCGGGCGAACAGCTCCAGGTAGGTGTGCACCGCCCCGAGCTCGATCTGGCCGCCGTAGAGCATCCTGGCGATGCGGGCGCCCTGCGGGCCCGAATACGAGTAGTCGAGCCGCTTGGCGATCCCGGTCTCGAACACGTCGAGGTGCTCGGGCAGCACGATCCCCGACTGGACCATGTGCAGGTCGTGGATCTTCCCGGGATCGCAGGCGCTCAGGCCGCGGGCGAGGCAGTCGGCCTGCTTCTGGTTGTCGCCCTCGAGGCAGACGCGGTCGCCGGGCCGCAGGATGGCCTCCAAGAGGTCGACCACGGCTCCGGCCGGCACGACCTTGCCGTCCGCATGGGCGCGCCCCGCCGCGATCCGCGCGTCGCGCGCCTGCCTCTCACCGCGCCACTCGCCCATCCGCGTGCTCCCACCGGTGTACCGAACGTCATATAGCGGGCGCTCTGGTATTCTCAAACCCTTAGTTATCACAGTTTCGTATACGGGATTGCGCGCCTGTCAACATCTTGCATACTTTCACCAACGGCCCCCGAGGCCGATCTGGGAGGGCAACGCGCCATGTCGCACGCGTCCATACGGCCGTCGGATGCGGCCGGAAGAGCCGCTTCCTGGAAGGGGCAACGCCGATGATCGTCCTCGGTGTCGCCCTGCTCGCCGCCTGCACGCTGGTCGGCGTGTATCTCGGCGATCTCCTCGGCCTGGCCCTCGGCGTGAAGGCCAATGTCGGCGGCGTCGGCATCGCCATGATCCTGCTCATCGCCGCGCGCTTGTGGCTGTCCCGCCGGGGCCGCCTGACGAAGGGCGTTCAGTTCGGCGTCGAGTTCTGGGCGGGGATGTACATCCCGATCGTGGTCGCCATGGCGGCCCAGCAGAACGTCGTCGCCGCCGTGAGCGGCGGCCCGATCGTGCTGATCGCCGCGACCGGCTCCCTGGTCCTGTGCTTCGGCGCGGTCGCCCTGCTGAGCCGGATCGGCCGGCGCGATCCCGGAAGTGGCCCCGTCGAGCACGGCGGATCCGTGATCGACGGCGACGCCGAACCCGTCGCCAGGAAGGGGTGATCGCCATGGGACACGACATCTGGCACGGCATCGAGCACGTCTTAGTCGAGCAGAGCCTCGTGGCCGCCTTCGCGGTGGTCGGCGCGCTGATCCTGGTCTCGAACTTCGCCGCCAAGCACCTGACCAACGGCCGGGTCCACGGCTCCGCGATCGCGATCGTGCTCGGTCTGGTGCTCGCCTATGTCGGCGGGCTCTACACGGGCGGGAAGAAGGGCCTCGCCGACATCCCGGCGCTCGCCGGGATCGGCCTCATGGGCGGGGCGATGCTGCGCGACTTCGCCATCGTCGCCACCGCCTTCGAGGTCGACGTGATCGAGGCGAGGCGCGCGGGCCTACTGGGTGTCCTGGCGCTGGCGCTGGGCACGATCCTGCCGTTCATCGTCGGCACCCTGACCGCTGTGGCTTTCGGCTATCACGACGCGGTCTCGATCACGACGATCGGCGCCGGGGCGATCACCTACATCGTCGGGCCCGTCACCGGCGCGGCGATCGGCGCGGATTCCACCGTGATGGCGCTGTCCATCGCCACCGGAGTGACCAAGGCGGTGATGGTGATGGTCGGAACGCCCCTGGTCGCCCGGCTGATCGGCCTCGACAACCCGCGCTCGGCCATGGCGTATGGCGGCCTGATGGGTACGGTCAGCGGAGTCGCCGGGGGCCTCGCGGCGACGGATCCGAAGCTCGTACCCTACGGCGCACTGACGGCGACGTTCCACACCGGCATCGGTTGCCTCGTCGGACCCTCGATCCTGTTCCTGACGGTGCGGGCCCTGGTCGGCTGACGCGTCGGCTCACCGGCTTCCCGGCCGAACAGCGGATCCGCACGCGCGGATTAGGGTATGGTCCCGCATCGTCTTCCCGAGGACGGGCAGGCGCCGCTCACGGGACGCTCGAGGAACGGCGGATGCACGGCGACTTCCAGAAGATCGACAGCGGGCTGCTCTCGGACCGGATCCGCGACGCGCTCACCGACGCCATCGCGTCGGGGACGATCGCGGCCGGCACGGCCCTCGACGAGCAGAACCTCGCCGATCGCTACGGCGCATCGCGCACGCCCGTCCGTGAGGCGCTGCGCCAGCTCGCGGCCTCGGGCCTCGTGGAGATCCGGCCCCGGCGGGGCGTGGTGGTGGCGCGCCTGACGCCGCAGCGGATCGCCGACATGTTCGAGACGACCGCCGAGATCGAGGCGATGTGCGCCCGGCTGGCCACCTACCGGATGACGCCCCTCGAGCGCGGCGAGCTGATGGAGCTCCACGAAGAATCCGCCAAGGCGGTCGAGGCGGGCGACGTCGACGCCTACGACCGATTCAACCGCGCCTTCCACGAGGCACTCTACACGGCGACGCACAACGGCTTCATGGCCGAGCAGGCTCTGGCGATCCGCGAGCGGCTGGCCGCGTTCCGGCGCACGCAGCTCCGCCACGCCGACCGGATCCGCCGCTCGCGGGAGGAGCACGGCGAGATCCTGTCGGCCATCGCCGAGGGGGACGGCGAGACGGCCGCCCGTCGCATGCGCGCCCACATGCTCCGGGCCGCGGCGGCGCTGGGGCGCTACATCGCCGAGACGGAGTGACGGGCCGGCGCGGGTTCAGAGCCGTGCGACGGCGTCGCGCACCGTGGACCGGTAGGGCGTCGTCGGCCTGCCGATCAGCGCGCTCAGCTGACGCGTGTCGTCGTTGAGGGCGCCGCGGGCCGCGGCCGCGTCCGAGTCGGCGAGCAGCGCTGCGAGATCCTCCGGCAGGCCGGCGGCCACCAGCGCCGCGCGGTACTCGGCCTGCGGCAGATCGCGGTACGCGACCGGCCTGCTCGCGGCGGCAGAGATCGCAGCGGCGAACTCGGTCAGCGTGTAGGCCTCGTCGCCCGCCAGCTCGTAGATGCGGCCACTCTGCCCGTCGGCGGTGAGGACCGAGGCTGCCGCCGCGGCGTAGTCGGCGCGCGCGGCCGAGGCGATGCGCCCGTCGCTCGCGCAGCCGAGGGCGGCGCCGTGGGCGAGCGCCGACGCGATCCCGGCGGCGTAGTTCTCCGTGTACCAGCCGTTGCGCAGCAGGACGAACGGCACGCCGGAGGATTCGAGCAGCCGCTCGGTCCGGCGATGCTCCTCGGCCAGGGCGAGGGCCGACGTGTCGGCGTGCAGGACGCTCGTGTAGGCGATCAGGCCGACACCGACCCGCTTGGCGCTGTCGATGACGTTGCGATGCTGCGCCACGCGCCGGCCGATCTCGCTGGACGAGATTAGCAGGAGTCGCTGGATGCCCTCGAGCGCCGCGTCCAGGCTCGTCGGGTCCGCGTAGTCGGCCCGTCGGACCGCGACGCCGAGCCTTCGCAGGCTCCGTGCAGCCTCGCCTTCGGTGTCGCGCGCGCCGGCCACCACCGCGCTGGCCGGTACGCGCTGAAGGAGCGCCGCGACGACTTGGCGGCCGAGTTGGCCCGTGGCGCCGGTCACGAAGTAGGTCGGCTGACTGGTCGGGCTCATGCTCGCTCCTCATGGTTCAATATCGGAGCAAGGTCACTAGATGAGACCGCCAGCGCGGTGAAGGAGGCAGGATTTTGGGACCAGGTTACTCGGAGGAAACCGCGGTGCCGCTCGCCCGCGCCGAGCTGGCGGCCAAGTACGCGGCCTGGCAGGCCGGAACCCTCGATCCGGCGGCGTGCCCGGTGCGGGACGTGCTGGATCGGGTCGGCGACAAGTGGTCGATGCTGCTCCTGATCGCCCTGGCCGACGGGCCGCACCGGTTCAGCGCCCTCCTCCGGACGCTGCCCGACATCTCGAAGCGGATGCTGACGCAGACGCTCCGGGACCTGGAGCGGGACGGTTTCGTCGCGCGGACCGTGTTCCCGACGAAGCCGCCCAGCGTCGAGTACCGGCTCACGGATCTCGGGGCCGCCTTGCTCGAGCCGCTGGCGCGCCTCGTGCAATGGGCGGAGGAGCGTCACGGCGCAATCCGGGCGGCGCGGACCCGGTTCGACGCGGAGCCCTTCTAGGAGCGTCGCGCGCGGCCTGCCACGGCTTCTTGAGGACGTCCGGCCTCGCGCTGTCCGCCCGCGCGAAGAGGGTCAGGCCCGCGGCGCCGATCCGCCGAGGGCGTCGGCGAGCCGCCCGATATGCTCGGCCGCCCGGCCGATCCCGAACGCCGCCCGCTCGGCATCGTCGACCCGCCCGCGCTCCGCGGTCTCGGCGGCGGCGCGCAGCTCCGCCACGCTGCTCTCCAGCGACGCGATCCGCGACCGCAGTTCCGCGAGTTCGTCGGCGATGGTCAGCGCCGCCATGACCTGCAGGCGCATATCGCCGATCTCACCGAAGCTCTTGCGCATCTCGCCGATGCGCCCGTCGAGGAGGGCGGCGAGACCGGTGAGATGCGCCTCCTCACCCTCGCCGCAGGCCATGCGGTAGCTGCGGCCGTCGATGGTCACGTTGATCTGCGGCAAGGATCGCTCCGGTGGTCGCTCCGACAGGCTTGAGCGTTGGTGTCAGGCGCGTCCGAGCACATCCTGAACGGTCTCGATGGCCCGGTCGAGCCGGTGGCCGACCTCCCCGGTCGTCGCCGAGACCGTGGCGAGGCGGGCGCTCGCCGTGTCCAGGGCGGCGGCGAGCCGGGCCCGGTCCTCGTCCATCAGGGCGAGTTCCGCGTCCCGGTCGTCGGGCTGCGCGTCGGTCTCGAGGCGATGCTGGACGACGGCGTCGAGGCGGTTGATCGCCGCTTCGAGCCGGTTGAGGGCGTCGTCGATGGAACGGGTCTCGGTCTCGTCGGCCATGGTTCTTCGTCTACCCCGACGCGAAGCTTTCCGTCGAATGCAGGCGAAATTCCAGCGCGAAAACGCGTTCGATCCCCGATCCGGTCGCTGATCGAATGGATCGTCGCGATCCCTGTTTATTGGTCGGTGGATCGAAGGTCTTTGTCACAGCCACGCGTTTGACAGGTCGAGGCTCCATGCTAGACAGCCGCGCGATCCCGAGAGGGACCGCGCGAGACATGCCGGAGGGCCGGTCCGCGACAGTTCCGAGGCCTCAGCCAGCACCGTCCGAATTGACGGTCACGGGCGTGGAAGCCCGGCCTCTCCCGGTCCGGTTCATCGCAGGTTCAAACCCGCCCGCCCAGATCCCGCCCGGCCCGGCCCGGACGGTATGGCGGGCCGCCGAGACCGCTCCGCGGACCGCCCCCCTGAGGTCCGGCGCGCGGCGAGCCGCATCAGGAAGGAGTCACGCCGTGACGAAGGTTGCCATCAACGGGTTCGGGCGCATCGGCCGCAACGTCCTGCGCGCGATCGCGGAAGCCGGCCGCAGCGACATCGAGGTCGTGGCGATCAACGATCTCGGCCCGGTGGAGACCAACGCCCACCTGCTCCGCTACGATTCCGTGCACGGCCGCTTCCCCGGCGAGGTCGCGGTCGACGGCGAGTTCCTCGTGGTCAACGGCAAGCGCATCAAGGTCACGGCCGTGCGCAACCCGGCCGAGCTGCCGCACCGCGACCTCGGCGTCGACATCGCCCTGGAATGCACCGGTATCTTCACCTCGAAGGACAAGGCGAAGGCCCATCTCGACGCCGGCGCCAAGCGCGTTCTCGTCTCGGCCCCGGCCGACGGCGCCGACCTGACGGTGGTCTACGGCGTCAACCACGACAAGCTCACGGGCGAGCACCACGTCGTCTCGAACGCCTCCTGCACCACGAACTGCCTCGCCCCGGTGGCGAAGGTTCTGGACGAGGCCGTCGGCATCGAGCGCGGCTTCATGACCACGATCCACTCCTACACCAACGACCAGCCCTCGCTGGACCAGATGCACAAGGATCTCTACCGGGCCCGCGCCGCGGCGCTCTCGATGATCCCGACCTCGACCGGCGCCGCCAAGGCCGTCGGCCTCGTGCTCCCGGAGCTGAAGGGCAAGCTCGACGGCACCGCGATCCGCGTGCCGACCCCGAACGTCTCGGCGGTCGACCTCGTGTTTACGGCCAAGCGCGCGACCACGGCCCAGGAGATCAACGACGCCATCAAGGCGGCCGCCTCCGGCCCGCTCAAGGGCGTCCTCGGCGTCACCGACCGGCCGAACGTCTCGATCGACTTCAACCACGATCCGCACTCGTCGACCTTCCACCTCGATCAGACCAAGGTCATGGACGGCGTGCTGGTGCGCATCCTGACCTGGTACGACAACGAGTGGGGCTTCTCGAACCGCATGGCCGACACGGCCGTGGCGATGGCCAAGCTCATCTGAGCCGGACTTGAGCGGTCGCCGCCTCCCTTGAGGCCGGCGGCCGCACCTCTCTTCGGACGGCCTTTCTTCGAACCAGGGACTCTCCAGGGATGACCGACGCTTCGCAGGGCACGTCGAGCGGGCCGGCTGCCGTGCCGCCCGCCCCCAGGCCGGCTCCGCCGCCGCCCACCACCCAGACCGCACCACCTCCCGTGGCGACCGCCGCACCCGCCGCCTCCGCGCTCCCGTCCCACGCGCTCCCGGCCAACCAGCTCTTCGATCAGCTCGCGCGCATCGAGGACAAGTGCTCGCGCATTGAGGACAAGTACGCCCGCTCCGAGGCGCTGCTGTCCCGCGTCGAGGACAAGGTCGAGAACGCCGCGAACCGGATGAACGAGTCCGCGCGCCAGTCCGACCTCGCAGCGCTCCGCACGGAGATGCGCGGCCTCGCCGAGCGCACCCGGCGCCTGCCCGGGACCGGCGCCCTCGTCCTCACCGCCGTGATCACCGCCATCCTGACCGTGGTCCTGATGGTCGCCGTCCAGCGGCTCAACCTCGACCGCCTACTGCCGCAGCGGGCCACCATCGGTACCACCGCGCAGTAACCGCCCCGCCCCGAACAGGACCGCACCAGACCGCATGAGCGCCTTCCGCACCCTCGACGATGCCGGCTCCCTCAAGGGTAAGCGGGTCCTCATGCGCGTCGACCTGAACGTGCCCATGGAGAACGGGCGGGTGACCGACGCGACCCGCATCGAGCGCGTGGCGCCGACGATCCGCGAGGTCGCCGAGCAGGGTGCCAAGGTGATCCTGCTCGCCCATTTCGGCCGCCCGAAGGGCAAGCGCGAGCCGAAGGATTCGCTGGAGCCGGTGGTCCCCGCCCTCGGCGCGGCCCTGGGGCGCAGCGTCGCGTTCGCGGCGGACTGCGTCGGCGACGCGGCCGCGCAGGCGGTGGCGGCCCTGAAGGACGGCGATGTCCTCCTGCTCGAGAACACCCGCTACCACGCGGGCGAGGAGAAGAACGACGCGGCCTTCGCGGACGCCCTGGCGGCGAACGGCGACGTCTACGTCAACGAGGCCTTCTCGGCGGCTCACCGCGCGCACGCCTCCACCGAGGGTCTGGCGCACCGGCTGCCGGCCTACGCGGGCCGCGAGATGCAGGCCGAACTCGACGCGCTGACCAAGGGCCTGGAATCGCCCCAGCGCCCGGTGATCGCGCTGGTCGGCGGCGCCAAGGTCTCCTCGAAGATCGACCTCCTCGAGAACCTCGTCGCCAAGGTCGACATGCTGGTGATCGGCGGCGGCATGGCCAACACCTTCCTGCACGCGCAGGGCAAGGCGGTGGGCAAGTCCCTCTGCGAGAAGGATCTCGCAGAGACCGCCACGCGCATCCTGGCGGCGGCAGAGAAGGCCGGCTGCCGGATCATCCTGCCGGTCGATGCCGTCGCCGCGACCGAATTCAAGGCGCAGGCCCCGCACGAGACCGTGCCGGTCGATGCCGTGCCGGACGCGAGCATGATCCTCGACGCCGGTCCGCGCTCGGTCGCCGAAATCAACGCGGCCATCGACGGGGCCAAGACCCTGGTGTGGAACGGCCCGCTGGGCGCCTTCGAGCTCGCCCCGTTCGACGCCGCGACCGTGGCCGCCGCCAAGCACGCGGCGTCCCAGACCAAGGCCGGCCAGCTCGTCTCGGTGGCGGGCGGTGGCGACACGGTGGCCGCACTCAACCATGCCGGCGTGGCGCAAGACTTCACCTACGTCTCGACCGCCGGCGGTGCCTTCCTCGAGTGGCTGGAAGGCAAGGCCCTCCCGGGCGTCGAGGCGCTGCGGGCGAAGGGCTGAGAAAGCCGCCTTGCTCTCCTCGCCCTCCGACCGAGCCCTATCTACTGGACCGGCCTTCATCGGCTGGGGGGCCGAGTCGATCGGTGACGACGTGGCGAACGCGACCTTCGAGATCCTGAAGGGCATCCGGGCGCGCGTGGCGATGCCGGCTATGGCGGGCGGCTTCGACGCGCGTGTCAGCGCGATCGCGGAGGCCGTCGTTGCCCTGGAGAACCGGTCCAGGTGCCGATCATCCGCCGAAAGAATGCCCTGCGCCGCGTCGGAGATTGACCGAAAGCAAGGCACTCGGCAGAGCGACACGATACAGCTCAGCTGAGGGCCTGACGGCAACTCCGGCGATCGGGCGGACGACGAAACGGGAAACGGGAAGACACGCACGATGGCACGCATCACCCTCCGGCAGCTCCTCGATCACGCCGCTGAGTACGAGTACGGCGTGCCCGCCTTCAACCTGAACAACATGGAGCAGGGGCTCGCCATCATGGCGGCCGCCGACGCCACCGACTCGCCGGTGATCCTCCAAGCGAGCCGCGGCGCCCGCGCGTACGCCAACGACGTCGTGCTCGCGAAGCTGATCGACGGCCTCGTCGAGATCTACCCGCACATCCCGGTCTGCATGCATCTCGACCACGGCAACAACGAAGCCACCTGCGCCACCGCCATCCAGTACGGCTTCACCTCGGTGATGATGGACGGCTCGCTGAAGGCCGACGGCAAGACCCCGGCCGATTACAACTACAACGTCGAGATCACCCGCAACGTCACCAAGATGGCCCATTGGGCCGGCGTCTCGGTCGAGGGCGAGCTGGGCGTGCTCGGCTCGCTGGAGAGCGGCCAGGGCGAGGCCGAGGACGGCCACGGCGCCGAGGGCACCCTCAGCCACGACCAGCTCCTGACCGACCCGGACGAGGCGGTGAAGTTCGTCGAGGCGACCAAGGTGGACGCGCTGGCGGTCGCCATGGGCACGAGCCACGGCGCCTACAAGTTCACCCGCAAGCCCGACGGCGAGGTGCTGGCGATGAACGTGATCGAGGAGATCCACCGCCGCCTGCCGACGACCCACCTCGTCATGCACGGCTCCTCCTCGGTGCCGCAGGACCTACAGGACATCATCAACCAGTACGGCGGCCAGATGAAGCCGACCTGGGGCGTCCCGGTCGAGGAGATCCAGCGCGGCATCAAGCACGGTGTGCGCAAGATCAACATCGACACCGACAACCGCATGGCGATGACCGGCCAGATCCGGAAGGTGCTCACCGAGAACCCCTCCGAGTTCGACCCGCGCAAGTACCTGAAGCCCGCCATGGAGGCGATGACGAAGCTCTGCAAGCAGCGCTTCGAGGAGTTCAACACCGCCGGGAAAGGCTCGAAGCTCCGCCCGATCTCCGTCGCCGAGATGGCCAAGCGCTACGCCAGCGGCGCCCTCGACCCGAAGATCGGCCCGCAGTAGGCGCGAGTTCTCGGTTTCCATGAGCAACAGCGCCCGTCTCGCCCTGCTCGGACCGCACGGTCTCGACGCGGAGGGCATCGCGGATTTCGTGACGGCCCTGAAGGCCGCCTGCGAAGCCGGCGACGTCGCCGCCGTGATCCTGCGGCTCGCCGCCACCGACGAGCGCGGGCTGACGGCCCGCGTCAAGTCGGTCGCCCCGATCGTGCAAGAGCGCGGCGCGGCGCTGGTCGTCGCCTGCCCGGGCTTCACCGGCGACCTCGCCACGGTGGCGATCCGCGGCGGGGCCGACGGCATCCACATCGACAAGCCGCGCGACCTGAAGGACCTGCGCGGCCGGCTCCGGGACGGGCGCATCCTCGGCGCCGGCGGCCTCGAGACCAAGCACGGCGCGATGGAGGCCGGCGAGGCCGGCATCGACTACCTGATGTTCGGCGGCCTCTACCCGGACGGCGTCGCGCCCGAGGCGGAGACGGTCCGGGCCCGCGCCGCGTGGTGGGCCGAGATCTTCGAGACGCCCTGCATCGCGGTGGCGGCCGCCGCCGACGAGATCGCGCCGCTCGCCGCGACGGGCGCGGAGTTCGTCGGCCTCGAGAGTGGCCTCTGGATGCAGGATTCCGGCGCGGTCGAGCGGGCCCAGCGCGCCGTCCGGGAGATCGAGGCGTGAGGGGCCGCGACGTTCGCTTGGCGGCTGCTCTCGCCGGGGCCGCGCTGCTGGCGGCGCCGGCCTGGGCGGCCTCGGGGCCGGCCGATCCGGCCCGGACCGCGGCGCCCGGCTCGCTCGGACCCGCGGCGCAGACCGGCAAGGCGTCGATGCCGGAGCTGCCGAGCCCCTACACGCCGAACTACGCGCGGGGCGCCGTGCCGCCGCCGGGCAGCCAGCCGCCGGATTTCGCCTACGGCGCCTACCAGAAGGGCCAGTACGTCACCGCCTTCCGCGAGGCGACGAAGCGCATCGAGGCGAATCCCAAGGACGCCGCCGCCATGACGCTGCTCGGGGAACTGTACAATCAGGGCCTCGGCGTGAAGCAGGATCCGGTGAAGGCGGCCGACTGGTACCGCCTGGCCGCGGCGCAGAACGACGCCTCCGCCATGGCGTCCCTCGGGTTGATGGCCCTCGACGGCCGCGGCATGCCGAAGGACCCGAAGGGCGGGCGGCGCTGGCTCGAGCAGGCGACGGCCCAAGGTTCGCCGACCGCGGCCTACAATCTCGGACTGATCCTGATTGGCACCGGCGCGACCGCCGACGAGGCGGCGGCGGCGGCGCAGTTCCGCAAGGCGGCCGACGCCGAGATCGGCCCGGCCCAGCACGACCTCGGCGTGCTCTACCTGCAGGGCCGCGGCGTGCCCAAGGACCCGTCGAAGGCCGCGGAGCTGTTCCGGCGCGGCGCCGACAACGGCGATCTCGCCAGCGAGGTCGAGTACGCGATCCTGCTGTTCAACGGCACCGGCGTCACCAAGGACGAGCGGGCGGCCGCGCGGTACTTCTTGCATGCGGCCTCGCGCGGCAACGCCATCGCGCAGAACCGCGTCGCGCGGCTCTACGCCGTGGGTCGCGGTGTCGCCAAGAATCCCGTGGAGGCGGCCGCCTGGAACCTCGCGGCGGCCGGACAGGGCCTGTCCGACGCGTGGCTGGATCAGACCCTCTCCGGTCTCTCGGCCGACGAGCGCACCCGGGCGGAGCGTCTCGCCAACGAGCGGATCGAGCAGCGCTGAGCCGCTAGACCTCGGCCTTCGACCAGTCGACGCCGGCCTCGAGGTGCGGCAGCAGGACGACGCTCTCCTGCTCGTTCGGGTCCGTCCGGGCGATCACCGCGGTGACGGGTTCCGTCTGGCTGCGGTTGTAGGGCAGGTGTGGCACGTCGGCGGCGATGTAGACGAACTCGCCGGCGCTCGCGATCGCGTGGTTCTCCAGCCGCTCGCCCCAGAAGCAGCCGGACACGCCCGACAGCACGTAGATCGCCGTCTCGTGGGATTCGTGCTTGTGAGCGTGGGCCCGCTCCCCGGGCGGGATCTCCAGGAGCTGCATGTGCAGCGCCTTCGAAGCCACGGACTCGGCCGAGACGGCCGGTCGGTAGATGTGCCCCTGCTTGCCGCGGAACGGCGCACTCTCGTGCACCACCCGGAACCCCTGCTTGTCCGTGCCGGACGCGGAACTCATGGACCTTCCTCCACTCTGAAGGCGGGATCGACGGGGATCTGCATGCCGTTGACCAGTGCGTTCGTCTGGTTGGCCATCCCGACGACCGCCAGGAACTCGCCGTGCTGGGCCTCCGTCAAGCCCTTGGCCCGTGCCGCCGCGGTGTGGGAATGGATGCAATAGGGGCAGCCATTCGCGATCGACACCGCGATGTAGACCAATTCCTTCGTCAGGGGATCGAGGGTTCCCAGGCCCATGACGGTCTTGAGCGTCGACCAAGTCCGCTCCAGCAGTGCCGGATCGTTGGCCAGGCCCCGCCAGAAGTTGTTGACGAAGTCGGATCCGCGGGTCGCCCGGATGTCGGCGAAGACCGCGCGGACGCGCGGGTCGGCCTCGACCTCGGAATCGGACCAGAGTTTCACGGTCGCCATCGCAGTCCCTTCCTCGAAGCTCGCGCCGTCAGAGCCTGCACGCCTCCTCGAGCGCCCGGTTCTCCGCTTCGGAGAACAGGCGCGAGCGGATGTGGAAGCGCTTCTCCCGCCCGTT
Source organism: Methylobacterium sp. 275MFSha3.1 (assembly GCF_900108435.1). Classification (NCBI taxonomy): domain Bacteria; kingdom Pseudomonadati; phylum Pseudomonadota; class Alphaproteobacteria; order Hyphomicrobiales; family Methylobacteriaceae; genus Methylobacterium; species Methylobacterium sp. 275MFSha3.1. Next base: position 108,294 of record NZ_FNWP01000005.1, read on the forward strand.
CTCCAGCGAGAACATGCCACCGCGGCCCGGCACCACGTCGAGGATCAGGTGCGTGTGCTTCCAGACCTCGAACTGCGACCGGCTGATGTAGAAGTCCGCGCCGCCGACGGTGCCGAGATGGACGTCGCCGTCGCTCACCAGGAAATCGCCGACGGGATAGCACATGGGAGACGAGCCGTCGCAGCAGCCACCCGACTGGTGGAACATGACCGGACCGTACTCGCCCCGCAATTCGTCGATCAGCGCGAGGGCCGCCGGGGTTGCGGTGACCCGCAGCGGCGTCCCGTCGGCGCCGGCCTGCTCGGCGACGTTGGCGTCCACACTCTGCTCCGAACTCATGCGATCCTCCCGGTCGATGCCTGAATATGCGTGCGCGCCGGCCGGTTTCCACTGCGGCGCCCTTCGGAGCGCGGAGTGCATAGTCACCGGGTCCGGGATCGAAAAAGCCCCGGCCTTGCGGCCGGGGCTGAAGTTGTCTCGGGGGTTGACCCGGGAAGAAACTCAGAAGAACCCGAGCTTCTTGGCCGAGTAGCTGACCAGCATGTTCTTGGTCTGCTGGTAGTGATCGAGCATCATCTTGTGGGTCTCGCGGCCGATGCCGGACTGCTTGTAGCCGCCGAAGGCCGCGTGGGCCGGGTAGGCGTGGTAGCAGTTCGTCCAGACGCGGCCGGCCTGGATCGCCCGGCCGAAGCGGTAGGCGCGGGTCCCGTCGCGGGTCCAGACGCCAGCGCCGAGGCCGTAGAGCGTGTCGTTGGCGATGGAGAGCGCCTCGGCATCGTCCTTGAAGGTCGTGACCGACAGGACCGGCCCGAAGATCTCCTCCTGGAAGATGCGCATCTTGTTGTGGCCGCGGAACACGGTCGGCTTCACGTAGAAGCCCTCGGCGAACTCGCCGTCCTTGACGTTCCGCTCACCGCCCGTGAGCAACTGCGCGCCCTCCTGCCGGCCGATGTCGATATAGGAGAGGATCTTCTCCATCTGCTCGCCCGAGGCCTGGGCGCCGATCATCGTGGCCGGATCCAGCGGCGAGCCCTGGGTGATCGCCTCGACGCGCTTCACTGCGCGCTCCATGAACCGGTCGTAGATCGACTCGTGCACGAGCGCGCGGCTCGGGCAGGTGCAGACCTCGCCCTGGTTGAGGGCGAACATCGTGAAGCCCTCGAGGGCCTTGTCGAGGAAGTCGTCGTCCTCGTTCGCCACGTCGGCGAAGAAGATGTTCGGCGACTTGCCGCCGAGCTCCAGCGTCACTGGGATCAGGTTCTGCGAGGCGTACTGCATGATGAGGCGGCCGGTGGTCGTCTCACCCGTGAAGGCGATCTTGGCGATCCGCGGCGACGAGGCGAGCGGCTTGCCGGCCTCGAGGCCGAAGCCGTTGACGATGTTCAGCACGCCCGGGGGCAGCAGGTCGCCGACGATCTCGGCCAGCACCAGCACCGAGGCAGGGGTCTGCTCGGCGGGCTTCAGGACCACGCAGTTGCCGGCGGCGAGCGCCGGGGCGAGCTTCCACACCGCCATCAGGATCGGGAAGTTCCACGGGATGATCTGGCCGACGACGCCCAGCGGCTCGTGGAAGTGGTACGCGACGGTGTCGTGGTCGATCTCGGAGATCGAGCCTTCCTGCGCCCGCACGCAGCCGGCGAAGTAGCGGAAGTGGTCGATCGCCAGCGGGATGTCCGCGTGGGTCGTCTCGCGGATCGGCTTGCCGTTGTCCCAGGTCTCGGCCAGGGCGAGCAGATCGAGATTCTCCTCCATCCGGTCGGCCATCTTGAGGAGGATGCGGGCGCGCTCGGCCGGCGCCGTCTGGCCCCAGGCCTCCCGGGCGGCGTGGGCGGCGTCGAGGGCCTTCTCGACGTCCTGGGCGTCGGAGCGGGCGACCTCGCACACCACCTTGCCGGTGATCGGCGAGGTGTTCTCGAAGTAGCGGCCGGCCGCGGGGGCGACCCACTGGCCGCCGATGAAGTTGTCGTAGCGGGCCGAGAAGGGCGACTTGACCTTCGAGTCGCCGAGGAATTCCGGCTTGTTCATCGCTGTGTTCCCTCCGTGGGCCCCGGCCTCGCGAACCGCGGCTCTTGGGCTTAAGCTGGCGCTCGGGCGACCGATCCTGGGGGCCGCATCCGCTTCCGCTCTGTTCGCAGCCAATGGCTTTTGGCCTGCCGAATCAAGGTGGACTTTTGGCCAGTGCGCGAGTGCGCCGATCCTACGCGCTTCCCGGCATCACCGCGAGCGGGCAAAAGAGCCTCGTCTCCGGCACCGTCCGGCCGGCCGCCGGGCGACGATCGGCCGGACCCGGCGACCGGCCGAATCGATGATGTGCCGAATCGGCGCGCCGTCCCTCAGCCGAGCAGGGCCAGCGGAACGGACGCCGCCGCGAGCGGGAGCGCCGCCAGGGCCGCGTTCCGCAGCCACGTGGGCCGGTACGCGACGATCGCCACCACGGCGAGGGCGGAGCCCGTCAGCGATCCGACCCACTGTACCGGGCCGAAATTCCAGCCCCCCGCCGCGACGGCCGCCGCGAACGAGAGGCCGAGCCCGCACCAGCCCGCCATCCGCAGGCTGCCGACCCGCGCTTTCGGCACGCCGACGCGGTAGGCGGCCCGATGGTGCCGGTCGAGGCTGAGGGCCAGGGCCGCGAAGCCGGAGAAGCTCAGGAGCAGGCTGAGGATCAGCGCGGCGGCTGTCATGCTTCGATCGTCCGGGACAGGGTTACCTTGGCCGGACGGGCCGCGGCCACGCCCCGCCGCGTGGCCAGCCGGGCCGCGAGGCCGAGCGCGAGGCCGACGGCCGCCATGGCGGCGTCGAAGGCGAGGAAGCGCTGCTGGCCGATGAGGATCACGTCCACCAGCGGGATCGCCAGGAAGGCGCAGGCCGGCACCGCCAGGGCGAGCGACCACGCGCGCCGTCGCGGGTACAGGGACGCCGCGAGGGCGGCCACGAGCCAGGCGGCGAAGAAGGCGCGCACCTCCCAGTCCGCCCGGGCCCCGAGCCCGTCGGGCAGCAGCCGGTTCGCCAGGAAATACGCGGCGAGGCCCACCGGCAGACCCGCGATGGTGCCGAGGTTGAGGAACCGCACGAGACGCAGGCCGAAACCCTCGGGATCCGCGCCCTTCGGCGCCCGGGCCACGGTCCAGAGCACGAGGCCGCTGGCGACCGTGGCGGCACCCATCACGCCGCAGAGGAAGAACAGGAGGCGCAGTGGGGCGGCGGCGAAGTGCGCCTCGTGCAGCCCCACCATCACGGCCCCGGTCCGGGTCGCCGCGCCGGCCTCGCCGACCCGGGCGATCTCCGAACCGGTATCGGCCGCGTAGGCGATCTGCGGGTGCAGGTGCGCGAGCCCGTGCGGCTCCTCGAAATACGCCGTCACGGTGGCGCCGGCGTCGCCCGGCCGCGTGACCAGCACCACCTCAGGCACCTCGCCCCCGGCGGCCGTGGCGCGCGCGACGATCTCGCCGAGCGGCAGCGGCGTGCCGGGGCGCCCGACCGGGGCCGCGCCCGGGATCGCCAGGCCGGCCTCGGCGTAGTAGCGCAGCATGTCGTCGCCGTAGACGGCCTTCATGCCCCAGGGCATCAGCATCGCCGACAGGGTGACGAGGCCCGTGTAGACGATCATCAGGTGGAACGGCAGCGCCAGGACGCCGACCACGTTGTGGGCGTCGAGCCAGCCGCGCTGCGCCGAGCGGTCGCGCCGGAAGGTGAAGAAGTCGGCGAAGATGCGCCGGTGCGTCACGATCCCGGAGATCAGCGCGATCAGCAGGACCATGGCGCAGGCCGAGACGATCCAGCGCCCCCAGATCGGCGGCAGGCTCAGCTCGAAGTGGAATCGGTAGAGGAAGTCGCCGCCGCGCGTGTCGCGGATGCGCGCGGGCTCGCCCGTGGCGGGATCGAGGAGCGCGTGGTGGAACGGGCCACCCGGACGCGGCCACCAGTAGACCTCGACGGCCGGGGTCTCGGCATTCGGCAGCTTGACCGACCATCCGGCCGCGTCCGGCATGGTCCGGCGCAGGAACGCCCCGGCCCGCGTCGCCGCTGCGGCGGGATCCGGTGCGGTCGCGGACAGTTCGGGCCGCATCCAGTGCGAGATGTCGGTGCGATAATAGCTGGCGGTGCCGGTGACGAAGATCGCGAACAGCACCCAGCCGACCACGAGGCCGGACCACGTGTGCAGCCACGCCATCGCCTGGCGGACACTCCGCGCCGGGCTCACGCGGCCGCCCCGTGCGCGAAGGCGCCGGCGAGCCACAGGGCACCGGTCAGCAGGAGCGCCGTCAGGCCCAGGACGACGGCCGCCCGGCCGAGCGTGCGGGCCGCGAACACCCAGATCGCCGCCGCCGCCATGATGGCGAAGCTCGCCAGCGTCCCGGCCGAGACCGCCTCGGCCCGCGGGAAGGGAAGAACCAGGGCCAGCAGCGCGCTCGACAGGGCGGCGACCCCGTAGCCGCCGAGGATCGCGAGCAGTACCCGGCCGGCGACCGCCGCGCGGTTTGCCAGCGTCGGCATGGCGCGGGCGCTCATGGCGCCATCCCTCGTTCCCGTGAGCCCATGGCGCGACGTACCAGCGGTCCGGGCCGCCGCGCAACGCCTATGTTCCGGAACGATTCCAGTGTGAAAAGAGGCGTTTAGGACGCCGGAAAGCGGCGCGCTCCGAGGTCGGGTCCGACGCTCGCCGCCCCGCGCTACGGGCCGGCGGTTCCCGACGCGCCGTCGCGGCTCGGCCTGCGGATCGCCACCGCCGCATTCCGCGCGCTCGGCGGCAGATCGGCCCCGGGATCGGGTTTGCTGAACGCCGCGGCCGATCCGGACGCCGGGCCGACCGCGCGGCCGTCGCGCGCGTGTCCCCAGCCGTAGCCGGCGTTGATCCCCGCATAGAAGCCCGTGAAGTCCTCCGCTCGCGCAGTTCCCGCGAGCAGCACCAGGGCCGTGGACAGCACAAGGCGGCGCATCGATCGTCCCCGAACGAGAAAGGCGGCGGCCCCGCTCGGAGCCGCCGCCTCATGATCTTCGCGGAACGCGGCGGCAAAGAGACCGCCGCGGGATCCTCAATCCTCGACGTTGATGCTCTGGGCCTCACGACCCTTCTGGCCCTCGACCACGCCGAGCGTGACCTGCTGGCCCTCGGCGAGCGAATCGAGACCGGCGCGGGACAGCGCGGAGCGGTGCACGAACACGTCCTTGCCGCCGTCGTTGACCGAGACGAAGCCGAAGCCCTTGGCGGGATCGTACCACTTCACGGTGCCGCTCATCTCGACCGACGGGCCGCTGGCGAAACGGCCACCGCCGCCACCACCGCCGCCGCCGTAGCCGCCGCCACCGCCGTAACCACCGCGATCGCGGTCGCCGTAGCCGCCGCCGGCCCCGGCGCCGAAGCCGCCGGTGCGCGGACGGAACTCACGCCGGGGCGCGGGCGCCTCGGCCGTGGAGGTGTCGACGCTGGTGACGCTCGTGACCTGCGGGCCCTTCTGACCCTGGGCCGTCGTGACCGTCAGCCGGGTGCCCGGCATCAGATCGTCGTGCCCGGCCGCCTCGACAGCGCGGATGTGGAGGAAGGCATCGCCCGAACCGTCGCCGAGTTCGACGAAGCCGAAGCCCTTCTCCTTGTTGAACCACTTGACCGTCGCATCGCGCTCCGGTCCGGACGCGACGGGAGCCGCGCCACGCGACGGGCCGCGATCGAAACCGCCCCCGCCGAAACCACCGCCGCCACCGCCGAAACCGCCGCCGCCGTATCCGCCGCTGGGGGGAGCCTGATCAGGCCATCTCGGCTCGCCACTCTCGTCGAAGCCGCGCTTCTGCGGCCCTCTGAAATCACGACCACGTCCCATAGAAAGCTCGCAAAAACCGTCCGCCGCCCTTGTCTCGAATACCGCGTGCGCGCCATCCCAGACAGCCCACGCCCCGCACTATCATTACCCCAGGTCGCGGTAACCAAGAATAACGCCCCAGTCCTGACGCAATCGGGCCTTGACCGCAAGGACCTTCTTGGCTCAGAGGCGCCCGTTTCGTTACTTTCTTGCGGCAAACAACGGAGTCCGCCCCCGCTCCCGGGCCGGCCCTTTCTCATTCGAGGGAAGGCGTTAGCGAAACGCAAAGGCTGTCCGGCTAGACTCGGCCCCGCGCCCCGCAGAACCGGCCGGCCATGATCGCGACACCGACTTTCCCCGATCTCTCCGCTCTTGTGGTCGACGAGAGTCTCTACATCCGCCGAATCGTGCGCGACATGCTGATGCGCGTCGGCATCAAGCGTGTGCTGGAGGCGCCGGACGGGGCCGAGGCGCTGGGCGTGCTCGCCGAGAGCAAGCCCGACATCAGCATCATCGACTGGGACCTGTCGATCCTGTCGGGCGAGGAGTTCATTCGGCTCGCGCGGACCCCGACCACCTCCCCCTGCCCCACGATCCCGATCATCCTGATGCTGGCCCAGCCCCGCCGGAACGTGGTCGACCGGGCGGTGGCGCTCGGCGTCAACGAGATCATCGCCAAGCCGTTCTCGCCCAAGACCCTGTGGTCGCGGTTGGACGAGGTGATCAACCGGCCCCGCCCCTACTCGCAGGTGAAGAGCCTCCTGCGGCCGATCCCGCGCCGGGCCAGCGCGATGAAGGCCGTCGCCTGAGCGCGACCGCGATGGGGCGTTGCAGTTCCCCGCCGAGCCTGTAGGGTCGCAGTTCAACAGAGTCCGAGCGCGCTGCTCAGGGCCGACCCGAAGGATCGACGGCCGCGCCGATGAGGGACGAGACCGCCGCGGCCGCGCCGTCCCGAATCCAGACCGGCGCGGTGCCGCTCCAGACGCAAGCCCCCGTGCCGGGCCGCGAGCGTCGCCGCGCCGCCTACGCGGCGCTCGACCTCGGCACCAACAATTGCCGCCTGCTGGTCGCGGAGCCGACCTTCAGCGGCTTCCGCGTGATCGACGCGTTCTCGCGGATCGTGCGCCTCGGCGAGGGCCTCGGCACGTCCGACCGCCTGAGCGAGGCGGCGATCGAGCGGACCGTGGAGGCCCTGCGGATCTGCCGGGCCAAGATGCAGGCCCGCGGGGTGCAGCGGGCCAAGATCATCGCCACGGAGGCCTGCCGCCTCGCGGTGAACGGCGCCGCCTTCGTGGAGCGCGTCCGCCGCGGCGTCGGCCTCGACCTCGAGATCGTCGACCGGCAGACGGAGGCGTATCTCGCGGTCACCGGCTGCGCGGCGCTCGCGGACCCGCTGGCCGAATCGGTCATCATCTTCGACATCGGCGGCGGCTCGACCGAGATCGCGTGGCTGGACGGGGCGGCCGCCAACCCGTCGACCGACCCGACGCTGCGGATCCGGGCCTGGGATTCGCTGCCGGTCGGCGTGGTCACGCTCGCCGAGCGGCACGGCGGCGCCGAGGTCACCCGGCGCATGTTCGAGGGCATGGTCGAGGAGGTGGCCGAGAAGCTCTCGGCCTTCGCGCTCCGCGCCGCGCCCGCGGCGACGGCGCCGCATTTCCACCTGCTCGGCACGTCCGGCACCGTGACGACCATCGCGGCGATGCATCTGCGCCTCGCCCGCTACGAGCGTCGGCGGGTCGACGGGCTGTGGATGAGCGACGACGCGGTCTCGACCGCGATCGACGACCTGCTCGACACGCGCCTGGAGCAGCGCGCCGACAACCCCTGCATCGGCCGCGACCGCGCCGATCTCGTGCTCGCGGGCTGCGCGATCCTTGAGGCGATCCGCAGGGCGTTCCCCTCGGAGCGCCTGCGCATCGCCGACCGCGGCCTGCGCGAAGGATTGCTGATGAACATGATGCGGGAGGACGGGGTCTGGAACCGGAAGGCGGTCCGATGAGGGCGGCGCGATGAGCGACCGGCGCGGCGGCGCGAGTTCCGGCGGCGGTGTCCGGGGCGAACTGAAGCAGCGGGTGAAGACCGGCCGCGGACGGACCCTGTCCCAGAAGCGCTGGCTCGAGCGCCAGCTCAACGATCCCTACGTGGCCCGCGCCAAGCGCGAGGGCTACCGGTCGCGGGCGGCCTACAAGCTCCTGGAGATCGACGAGCGCTACAAGCTCCTGCGGCCCGGCCAGAAGATCGTCGATCTCGGCGCCGCGCCGGGGGGCTGGTCGCAGGTGGCCGCGCGGGTGGTCGGGCCGACGGGCCGCGTGGTGGGCATCGATCTCCTGGAGATCGAGCCGATGGCCGGGGTCGAGTTCATCACCCTGGACTTCCTCGACCCCGAGGCGCCTGACCGGCTGACCGGCATGCTCGGCGGCCCCGCCGACCTCGTCATGTCCGACATGGCCGCCAACGCCACCGGCCACAAGAAGACCGACCACCTGCGGATCATCGGCCTCGCCGAGACGGCGGCGGAGTTCGCCCGCGAGATCCTGGGCCCCGGCGGCGCCTACCTCGCCAAGGTGCTCCAGGGCGGCACCGAGGGCGCGCTGCTCACCGACCTGAAGCGCGACTTCGCCACGGTCCGGCACGTCAAGCCGGCCGCGAGCCGGGCCGATTCGAGCGAACTCTACGTCCTCGCGACCGGCTACCGGGGTGCGCCGGGCCGGGCGGCGTCCGCCGACGAGGGCTGAGCCGCCCGGCGATGCTCCTCGCCTGGACCCTGTCCGTCCTCAACCCGGCGCCGCTGCCCCTGCGCCGGCTCGGCTATGTCCGCCAGAGCGGCCTGCTCCACGCCCGCTCGCGCCGCTGCCGGGCAGCCTGGGCGCCGCACCTCGCGCGGGCTCGGTCCGTGATCGCGGCGGCGGCCGAAGCGACCCGGCAGCGCCGGCACGCGGTGGTGCTGGGCTCGGGCCTGCTCGACGACGTGCCGCTCGACGCCCTCGCCCGCCGGTTCGACCGGGTCAGCCTCGTGGACGCCGTCCATCCCTGGCCGGCGCGCCTCGCCGCCCGCCGCGTCCCGAACGTCGCGCTGGCGACCGCGGAGATCAGCGCCGGTCTCGCGGGGGCCTGGGCCGACCTCTGCGCGGACGCCGACCTGATCGTCTCGGCGAATCTGCTGTCGCAGATCCCGCTCCTCCCGATCGAGGCCCACGAGACCCGGGGCCGCGAGGCCCCCCCGCGACTCGGCGCGCACCTCGTCGAGACCCACCTGGCGGCGCTCGACGCGCTCGCCGGGCGCGTCGAGCGCGTCTGCCTGATCACCGACACGGTACAGCGCGAGGAGGACCGGGCAGGCCGGACCGTCGACAGCGCCGATCTGCTGTTCGGGATCACGCTGCCGCCCGCGCCGGAAGCCTGGGACTGGGAGATCGCGCCGTTCGGCGAGATCGGCCGGCGTCGCCGCCTGATCCACCGCGTGCACGCCTACCCGGACTGGAAGGCCGCGCGGCGGTCTGCGCGCTGAGCCGCGAAAGAAGAAGGCCGCCCCGGTTCCCCGGAACGGCCTCGCTTCAACGTCATCCGCGATGTCGGATCACTCGGTCGGCACGTCCGCCGCCGGCGTGGTCGCGCCGCCCTCGTCAGCGGCGCTCTCGAAGCGCGGGCGCCGACGGCGGCGGGGCTTGGCGGCCGGAGCCTCGTCGGCCGCCGCCTCGGGCTCGGGAGCGCTCGACGGCTCGACCGCGGGCGCGGGGCGCGCGGGCGCCATCAGGAAGGCCGGCAGGCCCGTAGGCTCCTCGGCCTCCGCGGCGGGCGCGGTCTCGCGGCGGCGCTCGCGGCGCGGTGCGGCCTCGGCGCGGGGGGCCCGCTCCGGGCGAGCCTCGGGACGGGCCTCCTGCCGGGCCTCGGCGCGCGGGGCATCGCCGCGCCCGTTGTCGTAGCGGCCCTGGTCGCCGCGATTGTCCTGACGGTTGTCCGGACGCGCGTCCTGGCGGCCATCCTGCCGGTTGTCCGGACGGTCCTGGCGATCCGGCCGGCCTTCGTGCCGCTCCTGGCGGTAGTCCGGACGGCCGTAATCCTGACGATCCTGACGATCCTGCCGGTTCTCCTGGCGATAATCCTGACGCTGGTAGTCCTGGCGCTGATAATCCTGACGCGGCTGGTCCTGGCGCCGGTAGTCCTGACGGCCGTTGTTGTCGAACCGGCGCTGGTCGCGGTTCTGGAACCGGTCGCGGCCCTGGCGGCCGTCCTGATTCCCGTCCGGACGGCTCTCGTAGGGCTGCGGCTGCTGGCCGGGATCGTTGTCGTCGTAGCCGTTATAGGCGTGACCGTTCTGCGACCCGCCATTGCCCTGGGCGTCGTCGTCGCCCTCGTCCATGTCGTCGTCGTAGGGACGACTGGCATAGCCACCGGTGTTAGCCGGTCGATTCTGGTCCTGCGCACCGGAGACAATACGGAAGTAGTGCTCGCCGTGCTGAAAGTAGTTTTCGGCGGCGACCGGATCGCCGGCGGCAAGGGCATCCCGCGCGAGCTGCGCGTACTTGTCGGCGATGTGCTGCGCGGTGCCGCGGATTTTGACGTCGGGACCGTTGGATTCGTAGGAGCGCGTCAGCGGATTCGGACCCTTCGGCCGGTTCCGGCCGCGCATCCGTCGATTCTGGTTTGGTCTCATCGGTCTGTTATGACCCTCGTTCACGCAAACGACTGTCTACGGAGGCGCCCGGGCGGATCTCGTGGCGCGAACCGGCCAAGCGCATCCGGCGGCGCCGCGCGTGGGACCGCTCTTCGGTCCGCGCGTCTGCCTGACCACCCCTCGAACCGGGCGCCCGGTGAAGGCCGCCGATCCTCAGTCGATTGTCAGGTTCGAATGTGTCGTCCCGCCGCGCTGGCACCGGCGCGTTCTGGTTCGACGAGTTAGGGGGATCAGCGAACCAATCGGCGACCCATGGTCACCACCGACCTTACAGCCGTCCGTCTTAACGGACGGTTCGCGATCTTCAAGCCGACTCTAGCGTTCCCCGGTTGATGCAACAAGCAATTTTTCGGTGCCGGGATGGTCGACTCAGACTTAGGCATCCCTGTGGCCGGATAAAAGACCCTCCGGCCGGTCGAAACACAGGACTCGGTCATGACCGGCAAGATCGCGGGTCAGCCCGCGCTCGCGATAGCCGGCGGCGCGCGCGAGCTCCGTGACGGCCGCCGCCTGATCGTAGCCGATCTCGAGCACGAGCAGGCCGCCCGGGGCGAGACGCGCGCCCGCGCCGTCCAGGATCCGCCGGTAGGCGTCGAGTCCGTCGGTGCCGCCGTCGAGGGCGGCCTCCGGGTCGTGGCCGCGGACCTCGCGCGCCAGGGTCGCGATCACGGCGCGGGCGATGTAGGGCGGGTTCGAGACCACGAGGTCGAAGCGGCCGCGCAGGGCGTCGCACCAGTCGCCGGCGACGAAGCGCGCCCGGTCGTCGACGGCGTTCAAGACGGCGTTGTCCCGGGCGACGCGCAGGGCCCCCTCGGAGCGGTCGAGCCCGACGCCGGTGGCCCGCGGCCGCTCGGACAGGAGGGCCGTCAGGATGCAGCCCGTCCCGGTCCCGAGGTCCAGGCAGCGGAGCGGCGCGGCGCGCTCGGGCAGCGCCGCCAGCGCGACCTCGACCAGGATCTCGGTGTCCGGGCGCGGCACGAGCGTGTCGGGGCCCAGCCGGAACGGCAGGCCCCAGAACTCCCAGGCGCCGAGGATGCGGGCGACCGGCTCGCCGGCGAGCCGCCGGGTCAGCGCCGCCGCGAGGGCGGCCGCACCCGCCGCGCCGACGCGGCGATCTCCCTCGATCAGCAGGTCGCGGGTCTCCAGGCCGAGGAGGCCGAGAAGCAGGAACCGGGCATCGCCCGCCGCCTCGGCGACGCCACCGGCGTGCAGGCGCGCCGTCAGCGCGCGCAGCGCCTCGCGGCGGGTCAGGTCCTGCATCGCGTCCGGCGTCACGGCGCGGATCAGGCCATGCCCTCGGCGGCCAGCAATTCCGCCTGGTGCTCGGTGATGAGGGCGTCCACCACCTCGTCGAGGGCGGTCCCGGCCATCACCTCCTCGAGCTTGTAGAGGGTCAGGTTGATCCGGTGGTCGGTCACGCGGCCCTGCGGGAAGTTGTAGGTCCGGATCCGCTCGCTGCGGTCGCCGGAGCCGACCTGCGCCTTGCGGTCGGCCGCCCGGGCCGAATCCTTGGCGCTGCGCTCGGCGTCGTAGAGCCGCGCCCGCAGGAGCGCCATGGCACGGGCCCGGTTCTTGTGCTGCGACCGCTCCTCCTGGACGAAGACCACGATGCCGGTCGGCAGGTGCGTGATCCGGATCGCCGATTCCGTCTTGTTGACGTGCTGGCCGCCCGCGCCCTGGGCCCGCATCGTGTCGATCTTCAGGTCCGCGTCGTTGACGTGGATGTCGACCTCCTCGGCCTCCGGGAGCACCGCGACGGTGGCGGCGGAGGTGTGGATCCGACCCTGCGTCTCGGTGTCGGGCACGCGCTGGACCCGGTGGGCGCCGCTCTCGAACTTGAGGCGGGCGAACACACCCCGGCCCTTCACCTCGGCCACGACCTCGCGGAAGCCGCCGACCGTGCCCTCGCTCTCGGAGATCACCTCGACCCGCCAGCCCTTCGACTCGGCGTACTTCGCGTACATCCGGAACAGGTCGCCGGCGAACAGCGCGGCCTCGTCGCCGCCGGTCCCGGCGCGGACCTCCAGGATCGCGCTCTTCTCGTCGGCGGCGTCCTTGGGCAGGAGCAGCAGCTGGAGGTCCCGGTGGGCGGCCTCGAGCGCCTCCTGCGCCTCCGGCTTCTCCTCGGCGGCGAGGGCCCGCATCTCCGGATCCGTGCCGGGCTCGTCGATCAGGGCCTCGACGCCCGCGAGGTTCTCCAGGGCGGCGCGGTAGGCGCGGATCGCCGCCACGACCGGGTCGAGGTCGGACAGCTCGCGGGAGAGCTGGACCACCGTCTCGGGATCGATCTCGCCGGAGGCGAGCTGCGCGGTGACGATGTCGTGCCGCGCCAGGATGGCGTCGAGGCGCTCGGTGGGAAAGGGGATCATCGCCCGTGTTTCTGCAGGTCTGCGCGTGCGGTTGCGGGCCGGGCGCGCGTCTCGTCCTGCGGGACGGAGCTGCGTGGCTTGGAGGGTGTAGGACCCGGCAGGACGTCCCCCAAATCCACGCCTCGTCCGTCCGAGAGCGGAAGCCGCGGCGCGTCGACCGAAATCGTCGTGGCGTTGCCGTACAACCCCGGCCGAATGTTCGGCAAGGGTCGCGTTCGCGCTTAGATAGGGATGCCGTGCGCGTGCGCGAAGGCCGTCAGCGCCGGGCGCAGGGAATCGCCGTCGTGCATCCGCGCCATCTCGGCGTCGATCAGCGCGGCGATCGCGGCCGCGTCGAGGCTCAGCACCATCGCCTTGACCGGGCCGATGGCGGCCGGCGACATCGACAGCTGTCGGTAGCCGAGGCCGATCAACGCCATGGCGTCGAGGGGCCGGCCGCCGATCTCGCCGCACACCGTCACCGGGCAGGAGGCCGCGTTGGCCCGCTCGGCGATCAGACGGAACGCGCGGAGCGCCGCGACGCTCAGCGGATCGAACCGGTCGGCGACCCGCCGGTTCTCGCGGTCCACCGCGAACAGGAACTGCATCAGGTCGTTCGAGCCGACCGAGAGGAAGTCGGCCTCCTTGGCGATCTCGTCGATCTGGAACAGGAGCGACGGCACCTCGATCATCGCGCCGAGGCGGCAATCGGTCGGGAGCCGGTAGCCGTGGCGCTTGAGGTAGGCCTTCTCGCGCTCGACGATGCCGCGGGCGCGCACGAACTCGTCCACCGTGGCGACCATCGGGAACATGATCTTGAGCGGGTCGCCGTCGGCGGCCTTCAGGAGGGCGCGCAGCTGCATGCGCAGCAGCGCCGGCCGGTCGAGGCCGATGCGGATCGCCCGCCAGCCCAGCGCCGGGTTCTCCTCCTCGAGCTTGGCCATGTAGGGCAGGATCTTGTCGCCGCCGATGTCGAGGGTGCGGACCGTGACGGACTTGCCGGCCGAGGCCGCGAAGACCTTGCGGTACAGCTCCTCCTGCTCAGCCGCCGACGGCATGCGCTGCGCCACCATGAACTGCAGCTCGGTGCGGAACAGGCCGACGCCCTCGGCCCCCGTCTCCTGCAGGTGGCTGAAATCCACCAGCAGGCCGGCGTTGAGGTGCAGGCCGACGCGCACGCCGTCGCGGGTCTGGGCCGGGACGTCGCGCAGCGCCCGGTACTGCTCCTGCCGGCGGGCGCGCAGACGCACCATCTCGGCGTAAGCGGCCTCGACCTCGGGACCGGGCCGGACATGGATCTCGCCGGCCACGCCGTCGACGATGATCGCGTCGCCGGCGTCGCACAGGGCGGTGGCGTTCTCGACCTCGCCCACAGCCGGGATGCCGAGCGCCCGGGCGACGATGGCGACGTGGCTGGTCGGACCGCCCTCCTCCAGGACGATTCCGCGCAGGGTCGAGGCCTCGTAGTCCAGGAGCGCCGCCGGCCCCATGGTGCGCGCCACGAGGATGGCGTTCTCGGGCAGCACCAGGGCGCCGGCCGCCTCGGGGCCGATGAGCGTGCGCAGGACGCGATTGGCGAGGTCGTCGAGATCGTGCAGCCGCTCGCGCAGGTACGGATCCGATTGCCGCATCATCCGGGCGCGGTTGTCCGACTGGACCCGCTCGACCGCGGCCTCCGCGGTCAGGCCCGAGCCCACGGCCTCGCGCATCCGGCGGAGCCAGCCCTTGTCGTGGGCGAACATCCGGACGGTCTCGAGAACTTCGCGGGACTCCGCCGTGCCGATCCGGTCGCCGCGCTCCACCAGGGCGTCGATCGCCGAGCGGACCTCCTCGATCGCCGCGTCGAGGCGCGCGACCTCGCGCTCGACGTTCTCGGCGATCAGCGTCTTCACGACGACGCGGGGCTCGTGCAGCACCACATAGCCGAGGCCGATGCCGTCCGCGAGGGCGATGCCCCGGGCCAGGACCGGGCGGCGGGCCGCGGTGCCGGCGTCCGGCGCGAGCCCCTCCAGCTCGCCCGAGGCGATCATCTCCGAGAGCACCATGGCGGTGGTCTGGAGCGCCTCGATCTCCTCCTCGGAGTAGACGCGGTAGGTCTTGTTCTGGACCGTCAGGACGCCGAGCGTGTTGCCGGCGCGCAGCAGCGGCACGCCCAGGAAGGCGTGGTAGGCCTCCTCGCCCGTCTCAGGCCGGTACGAGAAGGCCGGGTGGTTCTGGGCGTCCGAGAGCGAGAGCGGCTCCGCCGTGCGCGCGATGAGGCCGACGAGGCCCTCGTCGGTGCGCATGCGGGTCTGGTGCACCGCCTCGCGGTTCAGACCTTCCGTGGCGAACAGCTCGAGGGTGTTGTCGTCGCGCAGCACGTAGACCGAGCAGACCTCGGCCACCACGTTGGCGGCGATCAGGACGACGATGCGGTCGAGGCGCGCCTGGGGGCTGACCGGCTCCGCCATCGCTTCGCGGAGGCGGCGCAGCAGCAGGCGCGGGCCTCCGGGCGCAGCGGGCATCGGTTCGTCGTTCCAGCGTCGGTGAGCGGCCTTGGCGTCGACCACCCTGCAACCTTGGCGCCAGACCCGGGACGGCCGGCGCCGGATGGACCGGGTCGCTGGTCCCAGAGGCGTTCTGGGATCGGCGGATCGGCCCGTGACTGTTCAGTTCACACCACGCGCCCCGCTCGAACCCGCGTCCCAGGCTCAGGCCTGATCCAGGCCGTATAGCGAGTGAAGCGTGCGCACGGCAAGCTCCGTATAGGCGGCGTCGATCAGCACGGAGAACTTGATCTCCGAGGTGGTGATCGCGCGGATGTTGATGCCCTTCTCGGCGAGCGCCCGGAACGCCTTGGCGGCGACGCCCGCGTGGCTGCGCATCCCGACGCCGATCGCCGACACCTTCACCACGTCGGTGGCGCCCTCGATCTGCGCGTAGCCGATCTGCGCGCGGGCCTCGTCGAGGATCTTCCGGGCCCGCTCGTACTCGGCGGACGGCACCGTGAAGGTCATGTCGGTGGTCGACTGGTCGCCCGACACGGTCTGGATGATCATGTCCACGTTGATGTTGGCATCCGCCAGCGGCCCGAAGATCGCGGCGGCGACGCCCGGGCTGTCCTTGACCTTGCGCAGGGTGATCTGCGCCTCGTCCCGGGAGAAGGCGATCCCGGTGATGATCTGCTGTTCCACGATGTCGTCCTCGTCGCAGATGAGGGTGCCCGGGCGCGCGGCGTCCGGCGGATCGAAGGAGGACCGGACCGTGGTCGGCACCCGGTGGACCATGGCGAGCTCCACCGAGCGGACCTGCAGCACCTTGGCGCCCAGCGAGGCCATCTCCAGCATCTCCTCGAAGGTGACCCGCTCCATGCGACGGGCCTTCGGGACGATGCGCGGATCGGTGGTGTAGACGCCGTCGACGTCCGTGTAGATGTCGCAGCGCTCGGCCCCGATCGCGGCCGCAACGGCCACCGCGGAGGTGTCGGAGCCGCCGCGGCCGAGCGTCGTGACGCGGCCGGTCTCGTCGTGGACGCCCTGGAAGCCGGCGATGACCGCGACCTCTCCCTTGGCGAAGCCCGCCTCGAGATTCTTCGGGTCGATGTCGGCGATGCGGGCCGAGCCGTGCGCGTTCGACGTCACGACCGGGATCTGCCAGCCCTGCCAGGAGCGGGCCTTGAGCCCGTCCTTCTGCAGGGCGATCGCCAGGAGGCCGGCGGTGACGAGCTCGCCGGACGCCACGACGGCGTCGTACTCGCGCGGATCGTAGATCGGGTTCGCGTCCTTGACCCAGTCGACCAGTTCGTTGGTCTTGCCCGACATGGCGGACACGATCACGGCGACGTCGTAGCCAGCCGCCACCTCGCGGGCGACGTGGCGCGCCACGTTGCGGATGCGGTCGACGTTGGCGACGGAGGTGCCGCCGAATTTCATCACCAGACGGGGCATGGTCTCTCGGTCGCGGGTTCCCGGTGGCGATTGGACGGGCCGCTGCAGCCCCGTCCGGACGGTGCCCGGCGGGTACAAGCGGCCCGGAGGAGTGTCAACAACCGGCCAAGCATGGCGCCCGCGCGCCGCGGCGACGTCCGGGCGATCGCCGTGCTAGAGCGCGGTCTCGACGCGGCCACGACGCCGCGCGGCGGATCCCACCCGCCGGCATGAGGACGGAACACGCATGGACAGGTCAGCCACGGACCGGGTCACGGAAGGGTTCGTCGACCGCGGCGAGGTCGCGCGCTTCGACGCGCTCGCAGCCACGTGGTGGGACGAGACCGGCCCGATGCGCGTCCTGCACCGGTTCAATCCGGTGCGGCTCACCTACATCCGCGACGCCCTCTGCCGCAGGTTCGGCCGCGACCCGAAGGCGCCCTTCCCCCTCGACGGGCTGACGATCTGCGACGTCGGCTGCGGCGGCGGCGTCCTCTCGGAGCCGCTGGCCCGGCTCGGCGCCCGGGTGACCGGCCTCGACCCGGCCGAGCAGAACGTCGCGGTGGCCCGGGCCCACGCCGAGGCGGCCGGGGTGCCGGTGGATTACCGCGGGCAGACGATCGAGGCGGTGGTCGCCGGCGGCGAGACCTTCGACGCGGTGCTGATCATGGAGGTCGTCGAGCACGTCTCCGACATGCCGGCCTTCGTGCGGACCGCCTGCGCGGCGGTGAAGCCCGACGGAATGCTGTTCGGAGCCACCCTCAACCGCACGCTGCGCTCCTTCGCGCTCGCCATCGTCGGGGCCGAGTACGTGCTCGGCTGGCTCCCGCGCGGCACGCACGACTGGGAGAAGTTCGTGACGCCGGACGAGCTCGCCCGCGCGATCCGGGCCGGCGGCCTCGACGTCACCGACACGGTCGGCGTCGTCTACAATCCGCTGACGGACGGGTGGCGCACCAGCCGCGACAAGGCGGTGAACTACATGGTCGCGGCCGAGCGGTCGGCGTGAACGGGTCGCGTCCTCCGCCGTTGCCATCGCGGCGGAGGAGGCGGCGATGCTCGAGAATATTCCCGGTGTGCTCGGCGAGGCGCTGTCGGGGCTGAAGGCGGGCCTGGAGAAGACGACGTCCCGCGCGGACTTCCCCGACGTGCCCGAGACCGTGACGCTGTCGAGCCCGGCCTTCGCCGACGGGGCGGACCTGCCCGCGCGCTTCACGGCCGACGGCGCGGGCGTGTCGCCGCCCCTCGCCTGGAGCGGGCTGCCGGCGGGTACCGCCGCCCTCGTCCTCCTCGTGGAGGATGCGGGCAGCCCGACGCCCCGGCCGCTGGTCCATCTCATCGCCTGGTCGGTCCCGCCGGAGCCTGCCGGCCTGCCGGAGGGCGCGCTGCCGGGGACCGGCCACGCGGGCACCGTCGAGGCCGTGGGCCGGAACAGCTTCCTGCGCGCGGAGTGGCTGCCGCCGGACCCGCCGACCGGCCACGGGCCTCACCCGTACCTCTTCCAGATCTACGCGCTGCGGCAGCCCCTCGCCCTCGCCGAGGCGCCGGGCCGCGGCGCGCTGATCGAGGCTATGCGCGGTCAGGTCCTCGCGAAGGGGATATTGACCGGCGTTTACCATCGTCCCTGATCCGGCCGATACCGGTGCGATACAGCTCAGCCCTGCAGAACTCGCGCGTTGTGCCGCATTCGTGATCTCAGTATTGTGTCGACCAACGAAGCGGTCTGGGCAGACCGCCTGAAAATGGCTGGAGATCGAGCCTGTGGGCGTCGGCGTGCGCACGAAGCGGCGGGGCGGCAGCAGTGTGGCGCGCGCGCTCGCTGTGTCGGATGTCGGGACTTGGACCTGGCACATCGCCGACGATGTTCTGCGGTGCGACCCCGTCGCCGCGACGATGCTGGGCCTGCCCAGGACGAAAAGCGGCAGCGGCACGACCTTCGGAAGCTTCCTGGACCGCATCCACCCGGAGGATCAGCGTCGGATCGCGTCGACCCTCGATGACCTCCGCCGGCAGGGCGGCCTTTACATCGCGCAGTACCGGACCGTCCCGGAGCCGGGCGAGGTCCGGTGGATCCTCGCGCGCGGCCGCTTCATCCTCGACGCGCAGGGCGGCGTCAGCGAGGCCCACGGGATCGTCATCGACGTGACCGAGTGCGGCCGCGACGGCTTCCTCGACGAATCCGCCTTCTGCGCCACCGACGTGGCGGCCGGCGGCATCGACCGGGTCGCCGAGATGGCCCTGGCCCTCTACAACGCCGCCGAGGACGGCCTGCCCCAGCCGGGGTTCGAGCGCCTGAAGCCGCTGCTCGACGTGCTGCTGCACGAGATCGGCCGGCAGCTCGTGCTGGCACCGGCGGTGCCGGATCTCGACAGGGTTCACTGAGCCGCCCCCTCCGCCCGATGCCTGTCGCGCCTTGCCTTCCGGGGGCGAATCCTGATATGGCCGCGCCATCCCGCGATGCGTGAGCCGTGATCGCCGGACGCGACCCCGCGTCCAGCCTCGTGACCACGTTCCCGACACCCTACACAACGGACGGCCCTCCGGGCTCGAGAGACCCATGAAGATCCGCAACTCCCTCAAGTCCCTGCGTGGCCGCCACCGCGACAACCAGCTCGTGCGCCGCAAGGGCCGGGTCTACGTGATCAACAAGACCCAGAAGCGCTTCAAGGCCCGCCAGGGCTGAGGCCGCCCGGTCAGGCCGGGTCGGACGACGATCGACGTTGGGACGGCCGTACCCGAAGGGGCGCGGCCGTTTCCGCATGCGCGCGGCACCGCGGCACGTTGACGGATCCCGGACCGGCGCACAGTCTGGCCGCATGACGCCGACCCGCCTCCTCGCCGCCCTGGTCTGCCTGTCGGCCCTCGCCCTGGACATCCCGGCGGCGCGGGCGGCCCCGGAGGCCGGGCGTCCCGGCCGCGCCGCCCCCGAGGGGAAGCCGGCGCCCAAGCCGCCGAGCCTCGACGACCTGTTCGCCCGCCTGCGCGCCAGCGAGGACCCGGCCGAGGCCAAGGGCATCGCCCGGCTGATCGAGCGGCGCATGGCCGGGTCGGGCAGCCCGACCGCCGACCTCCTCACCGACCGCGCCCGTCAGGCGGTCACCGCACACGACTTCCCCCTGGCGGCCGAGCTGATGGACCGCGTCACCGCCCTCGAACCGAACTGGTCGGAGGGCTGGAATCGGCGCGCGACGGTGTTCTGGCTCCTGTCCGACAAGGACGACGCCCTGGCGGACCTGCAGCGGGCCCTGGTGCTGGAGCCGCGCCACTTCGAGGCCTGGGCCGCGATGGGCCGGATCTACGAATCGCTCGACGACAAGGCGCGGGCGCTCGCCGCCTTCCGGCGGGCGCGGTCGCTCTACCCGCAGATGGAGAAGATCGGCGAGGCGATCAACCGCCTCACTCCGGAGGTCGACGGCCGCGACCTGTGAGCCGGGTGACCGCCGTCCTCCTCACCCTCCTGGCCCTGCCCCTCGCCCTCGCCGGGCTCGTCCTCGCGGCCGGCGCGCTGGCGACGCTGGTCATCACCCTGTGGGTCGGCGCAGCCAACCCGCCGGCCGGCCCGTTCGTGGCGGTGACCGGCGGCCGGCTCGCGACCCTGCAGGACGGACCGGCCGACGGGCCGCCCGTCGTGCTCCTGCACGGCGCCTCGGCCAACGCGTCGGATCCGATGGAGGGGATCGGCCGCCGGCTCGCGGCGCGGGGTTTCCGGGTCATCGCGTTCGACCGGCCGGGCTTCGGCTGGAGCGACCGGATCGGCGGCGGCGACGCCGCACCCCCGGCCGCGCAGGCCGCCCTGATCGCCGAGGCGCTGGAACGGATGGGTGTCGGCCCGGCGCTCGTCTTCGGCCATTCCTGGGCCGGCGCCCTCGCCCTGGCCCTCGCCCTGGGCCACCCGGACAGGGTCTCGGCCCTCGCCCTCGCGGCGCCGGTGGCGATGCCCATGCCGGACCGGATGCCCGATCTGCCGTGGTACTGGCGGCTCGCCGTGACCCCGCCGGTGGCGTGGCTGCTCAGCCGGACGGTCGGGCCGCCCATCGCGCGACACTTCCTGCCCGAGGCGGCGCGCCGGGTCTTCCAGCCGCAACCGCCGCGGGCGGATTACCCGGACTTGGCGCGGTCGGACCTGGTCCTGCGGCCCGGAACGCTCCTCGCCAACGTCCAGGACCTGCTCGGCCTGCCGCGTGCCCTCGCGACACAGAGCCCGCGCTACGGCGCGATCCGCGTGCCCACCCTGGTGATCTCCGGCGAGGCGGACCCGATCGTCCGCGCCGACACGCAGGCGGTGCCGCTGGCCCGCGCGATCCCCGGCGCGCGGCTGGTTCTGCTGCCGGGCATCGGCCACATGCTCCAGTACGTCGCCGCCGATCGAGTCGCCGAGGAGGTCGCCCGGCTGGCCGGCGCGACGGGCGCGGCCGGTCCGGAGTCGGCCGTCGCGCACTGACGCGCCGGCCGGTCCCGCTCTCCTATCCGGGTGCGGTCACGCCTTCTCGGCGTGCTCGCGGGTGATGAAGGTCAGCCGCACGAGGTTGGTGGCGCCCGGCGTGCCGAACGGCAGGCCGGCCACGACGATCACCCGGTCCCCCACGGCGGCGAACTTCTCGCGCACCGCGAACTTGGCGGCGCGGAACGACATGTCGTCCACGTCGCTCGCGTCCTTGGTGACGATCGGGTGCGTGCCCCAGGCCAGGGCGAGGCGGCGGGCGGTCTCGCGCCGCGGCGTCAGCGCGATCACGGTGGCGTTCGGGCGCTCGCGCGACAGGCGCAGGGCCGTCGAGCCGGAATTGGTCCAGGCCATGATCGCGTCGAGGCTCAGCGCGTCGACCATCTGGTGCGCCGCCGCCGCGATGGCGTCGGCGGCCGTCTCGTCGGGGGTCGCGCTCTGCGCCCGGATGATCGACCAGTAGATCGCGTCCCGCTCCACCTGCTCGGCGATGCGGTTCATGGTCTCCACCGCCCCGATCGGGTGGGCGCCCGAGGCGCTCTCCGCGGAGAGCATCACGGCGTCCGCCCCTTCGTAGACCGCCGTGGCGACGTCGGAGACCTCGGCCCGGGTCGGCACCGGCGCGGTGATCATGGATTCGAGCATCTGGGTGGCGACGACCACCGGCTTGCCGTAGCGCCGGGCGCCGCGGGTGATGCGCTTCTGCACGCCCGGCACCTGCTCCAGGGGCATCTCCACGCCAAGGTCACCGCGGGCGACCATCAGCCCGTCGGAGATCTCGATGATCTCGTCGAGGCGCGCCAGCGCCTGCGGCTTCTCGATCTTGGCCATCACCAGGGCGCGGCCGGCGCAGACCTTCTTCACCTCAGCCACGTCCTCGGGCCGCTGGACGAACGAGACGGCGATCCAGTCGGCGCCGGCGTTCAGGCCGGCATCGAGGTCGGCCCGGTCCTTGTCGGTCATCGCCGGCACCGGGATCACGGTGTGCGGCAGGGACACGCCCTTCCGGTTCGAGATCCGGCCGCCGACCTCGACGCGGGTCACGGCCCGGTTGTGCGCGGTCTCGAGCACGGTCAGCCGCAGCTTGCCGTCGTCGACCAGGATGGCGTGGCCCGGCTCCAGCGCCTCGAGGATCTCCGGATGCGGCAGGTGGCAGCGCGCGGCGTCGCCAGGGGTCGGGTCGCCGTCGAGCACGAAGGTGGCACCGGCCTCGATCATCGCGGCGCCCTCCGCGAAGGTGCCGAGCCGCAGCTTGGGTCCCTGCAGGTCGACCAGGATGCCGATCGGCCGCTTGGCCTCGCGCTCGATGGTGCGGATCGCCTCCACCTTCTCGGGCAGCTTCTCGCGCGGCAGGTGGCTCATGTTGAGCCGGAATACGTCGACGCCCGCGCGGAACAGCCGCTCGATCATCTCCGGCGAATCGGAGGCCGGACCGAGGGTGGCGACGATCTTCGTGCGGCGTGACCGTTTCAAGCGTATTTCCTCCGTGTTCTCGTTGCCGCGCGGCGTCGAGCGCCGGCGGTTGAAAGATCTGGCTCAGGGAGCGCAGATCGGCTGTGAGCATCTCGGGCCGGACAGCGTCAAGACCGCAGTCTCGGCCGCCGCCTTCACATTACGGTTTCGCCGGCGCGTCCGGCCGGTTCGGATCCGTGAGCTGGATGGTCCAGCTCTTCTGCTCGCCGGTGTCGACTTCGAAGAAGCCGTTGCGGTCGTAGCCGCGGGCGAGACAATCCTCGATGCCGCGAATCGTGAACTCCGAATCGCGGGTGCACATCAGCGAACGGCCGCTCCACTCGCCGCCGCGCGTGTAGTCGACCGCGAAGACGTAGTAGAACCGCGCCGCCAGCGCGCCCTTGAGCAGCGTCTCGCAGGCCTTCGGCGCCAGATCCCACCAGCCCTCCGTCACCCAGCCCTGGGGATCGCGGTAGCCCAGCGAGATCCCGACCTTGCTGGCGGTCTGGTTGCACAGGCGCAGGTCCGCCCGGGCGGGGCTCGCGCCGAGGAGCGCGAGGCCGAGGACCGTGACTGCCGGGAGGAGCTGAGCCGCCGAGACGCGAGAGCTAATTGACGAGGATGATGCGGCAGTCGTTGACATTGGTACAGGTCGGACCGGGGTTCACGAGGTCGCCGAGGGCCGCGAAGAAGGCGGTGGAGTCGTTCTGCTCCAGCATCGCGGCCGGGTCGAGGCCGGCGGCCCGGGCCCGTTCGAGGGTCGTGGGGTCGACGAGGCCGCCCGCCGGGTCGGTGGCGAGGCCCCGCCCGCCGTCGGTTCCGTCGGTGTCGGCGCTGATGCCGAAGATGCCGGGCTCGCCGTCGAGCGCGACCGCCAGCGCCAGGGCGTATTCCTGGTTCGGGCCGCCATGGCCCTCGCCGCGGATGGTGACGGTGAGTTCGCCGCCGGAGATCAGCGCGACGCGCTTGCCGGCCGCCTTGTGGCGCTTGGCCTCAGCCGCGTGCTCGGCCGCGACCTCGCGGGCCTCGCCCTCTAGGTCGGCGCCCAGGAGGATCGGCTCGTAGCCGGCCGCGCGGGCCGCCTCGGCGGCGGCGTTCAGGGCGTCGATCGGCCGGGCGATGATGCGATACTCGGCGCGGGCGAAGGCGGGATCGCCGGCCTTCGGCGTCTCGTTGTTGGGGTCGTTCAGGAGGCGCACCGCCTCCTCGGGCAGCGGGATGCCGCGCTTCTCGCAGATGGCCCGGGCATCGGCCAGGGTCGACGGATCGGGCACGGTCGGCCCGGAGGCGATCACCGCCGGATCGTCGAAGGGCACGTCGGAGATCGCCAGCGTCAGGACGCGCCGGGCATTGCGGGCCGCGAGGGCCAGGCGGCCGCCCTTGATCCGCGAGATGTGCTTGCGCACCGTGTTGATCTCGCCGATCGGCGCGCCGGAGCGGAGCATCGCCCGGGTGATCGCCTGCTTCTCGATCAGCGTCAGGTCGCCGGCGGGGGCGATCCAGTTGGCCGAGCCGCCGCCCGAGAGCAGCACCAGGACCTCGTCGTCGGGCCCGGCCTCGGTGGCGAGCCGCAGCGCTTCGCGGGTCGCCGAGATGCCGGCCTCGTCGGGGACTGGGTGGCCCGCCTCGACCATGTGGATCCCCGGCGCTTCCTGCCCGTAGCCGTGGCGCGCCACCGCGAGGCCGACGATCCGGTCGTCACCCAGCCCGTGCTTCTGCCGGTAGAAGCGGCTCGCCACGGCGCTCATGCTGCCCGCGGCCTTGCCGGCGGCCAGGATGATCAGGCGGCCCGGGCTCGGCTCCGGCAGGTGCGGCGGCAGGCAGAGATCCGGATGGGCGGCGCGGATCGCGGCCGTGAGGATCGAATCGAGGAGCGCGCGCTGGTCCCAGGTGGCCGCGTCGGTGACGGGCGGAACGGTGTCGGTCATGGCGTCGAACGGGCTCCTCTCTCCATTGTGTCGCGCGATCCCCGCCCGTTTCTTCCCTGGGCGGCGGGCCCGTTTCTTGCCGTGAGCGCACGATCCTTGATAGGTGATCTGCCCGAGCGGCCGCGCGACGGCAAGCGCCATCGGTGCCCTCGCACAGATCTGAAGACCTCTCTGAAGACCTCGGAGCCCCGTGACCCGTCCGGAGACACAATCGGCCGTTCCGCCCGCGCATCCCTGCGAGATCATTCCCGGCGACCCCGCCTGCGGCCTCGTCATCGCCTGCGACCACGCCTCGAACTTCGTGCCGCCGGACATCGCGCTCGGCGTGCCCGCGTCGGAATACGCCCGGCACATCGCCTACGACATCGGCGCGGCGGCGGTGACGCGGAGCCTCGCGGCGCAGCTCGGCGCCCCGGCGATCCTGACGAACTTCTCCCGCCTCATCATCGACCCGAATCGCGGGCGCGCCGATCCGACCCTGGTGATGCGCCTGTCCGACGGCGCCGTCGTGCCGGGCAATGCCCGGATCGACGAGGCCGGCAAGCAGGCCCGGATCGCGCGGTTCTACGTGCCGTTCGACGCGGCCATCGACGACGCGATCGCCGCCGCCCAGGCTGCGGGCCGGCCGCCCGTGCTCCTGACCATGCACAGCTTCACGCCCTACTGGCGCGGAATCGCGCGGCCCTGGCAGGTCGGCATCCTGTACGACCGGGACGACCGCTTCGCCCGCCCGCTGATCCGCGCGCTGGAGGCCGATCCGGCCGGGCTCACCGTCGGCGACAACGCGCCCTACGGCGGCGGCCTGCCGGGCGACACGATCGACCGCCACGCCACGGCGCGGGGCCTCGCGAACGCCTTGGTTGAGATCCGCCAGGACCTGATCGCGGGGGCGGACGGCCAGGCGGAGTGGGCGGCGCGCTTCGCCCGCGTGCTGCGCCCGCTGCTCGCGGCTTGATCTCCGCCGGGCCGACCCCGAAATCGGGTGTGGCCCGCCCGACCCGAAGAGAGTTGCGACCGATGAGCGAGATCGATCCCAGGACCCAGACGGAACTCGAGGCCGCGGTCTTCCGCCGCCTCGTCGCGCATCTGCGCAACCGGACGGACGTGCAGAACATCGACCTGATGAACCTGGCGGGCTTCTGCCGGAACTGCCTGTCGAACTGGCTGAAGGACGCCGCCGACGAGACGGGCGTCGCGCTGACCAAGGACGCGAGCCGCGAGGCGGTCTACGGGATGCCCTACGCCGAGTGGAAGGCGCGCTTCCAGACGGAGGCGAGTGCGGAGCAGCAGGCGGGCTTCTCGGCCGCGCAGGCCAAGGACCATTGATTAAGGACCATTGATGCGGCGGCCGGACGGCGGCGAATCGGCTAAGCTTCCGGTAAGGCGCGCCCGTTAACCACGGGTCCAGGGCGCAATTGCGCCGTGCATTCGGGAGAGCCCCATGAACGCCCATTCGATGCCCACCGCCGCGCAGCGGCCCGGCGGCGACGTCTCGTCGGCCGAGGGTGTGGCCGCCGACGAGCTGAAGCAGTTCATCGAGCGCCTGGAGCGTCTCGAGGAAGAGAAGGCCGGCATCATGGGCGACATCAAGGAGGTGTTCGCCGAGCTGAAGGGCCGGGGCTTCGACGCGAAGGCCGTCCGGACGATCCTGCGCATCCGCAAGCAGGACCACAGCGAGCGCCAGGAGCAGGAGGCGATCCTCGAGCTCTACATGCAGGCCCTCGGCATGGCGTAGCCGGAACGGGCGGCGAGAAGGCCGCCCGGTCCGCGCCTGCCGCATCCGACGGAGCCGCACAGCGGTGTTCGACGAGGCGACGGTCGGTAACAGCGATCGGGCGTCGGTGAACCGCCCCCCGGCCCGCTTCGGGCCGTCGATGACCGGGATGGTCGCGGCGCTCAAGGGGCTGCCGCGAAGCCTCTTGGCGTTGAAGAGCCGGACCCGAGCACGCAGTGCGGACACGCCGCGGACGGAAGGTCCGCGCCACCGATCCGCGTCACGATCCCGAGCCGTGACGGACGCGTGACGGATCCTCGGGACCGTGTCCCGAGGATCCGCCGGACAGAGCCCCCTCCCCCAGCGGGAGAGGAAACAGTCTCAGGCGGCGCGCTTGGCGCGGTTCAGCAGCTTGCGGTTGACCAGCACCTCGGCGATCTGGATCGCGTTGAGGGCCGCGCCCTTGCGCAGGTTGTCCGAGACACACCAGAAGTTCAGGCCGTTCTCCACCGTCGCGTCCTCGCGGATGCGCGAGATGTAGGTCGCGTCCTCGCCGGCCGCCTCGTGGGGGGTCATGTAGCCGCCGTTCTCGCGCTTATCGATCACCAGCACGCCGGGGGCGGCGCGCAGGATCTCGGTCGCCTTCTCGGCCGTGAGCGGCTGCTCGAACTCGACGTTCACCGATTCCGCGTGACCGATGAAGACCGGCACGCGGACGGCGGTCGCCGTCAGCTTGATCTTCGGGTCGAGCATCTTCTTGGTCTCGGCGACCATCTTCCACTCTTCCTTCGTGTAGCCATCCTCCATGAACACGTCGATGTGAGGGATGACGTTGAAGGCGATGCGCTTCGTGAACTTGCCGCCCTGCTTGATCTCGCCGGCGGTGAACACGGCGCGGGTCTGATTGAACAGCTCGTCCATCGCCTCCTTGCCGGCGCCGGAGACCGACTGGTAGGTCGACACGACGACGCGCTTGATCGTGGCCGCCTCGTGGAGGGGCTTGAGCGCGACGACCAGCTGGGCGGTCGAGCAGTTCGGGTTGGCGATGATGTTGCGCTTGGTGAAGCCCACCACCGCGTCGGCGTTCACCTCGGGCACGATCAGCGGCACGTCGGCGTCGTAGCGGAACGCCGACGAGTTATCGATGACCACGCAGCCCTGCTGGCCAATGCGGGGCGACCACTCCTTCGACGCCTCGCCGCCGGCCGACATCAGGCAGATGTCGGTGTCGGAGAAGTCGTACGTGTCCAGCGTTTTGACCTTGAGCGTCTTGTCGCCGTAGGAGACTTCCTGACCCTGGCTGCGGCGCGAGGCCAGCGCCACGACCTCGTCGGCGGGGAAAGCCCGCTCGGCCAGGATATCGAGCATCTCGCGGCCCACGTTGCCCGTGGCGCCGACGACGGCGACCTTGTAACCCATCTCTCGTCTCCGCGCGGAAAACCCCGACCGATCCGGGTGCCGCGCCTGTGCCAGTACAATCGGCCGAAGGATCGTTCGTGCCGGACGCGCCCGCCAAACGGGCGCGGCCGCAGACCCCGTCCTCCGCGGAGGTGGGGGCGACGGCCGGGTCGAGCAAGGCGCGCAAGGGCGCGCGCTGTCAAGGCCGCCGACGGCGCAACACTCGATTCACCCTGCCTCCGGAAACCCGGTGACGGCCTCGGGCCGGCAGAGGGAATTCAATCCTTCGGCGCGACGCTGGCGTCCACCCCGCGGCCTCCCGCCGCCACGGAGCACGCCCCTGACCGGAACAGCGCCCCTCGTCGATCGGATCGGGCTCGGCGTGCCGGGCGGCCGGGCCGCGCGCGCGCCGGACGCCCCGGTCTCCCCGGGATCTCTCGGCCTGCGCATCGCCCTCGCCGCGGCGGCGATCGCCGCCCTGTGGGCCGTCCCCCGCTGGCCCGGCGAGACCCCAACCTCCGCGCCCGCGCCGCCGCCGGCCGCGGAGACCGCCTTCGTTCCGTCGGTCCAGGCCTCGCCGGCGCCGCCCGCGGCCTCGGTCGCCCAGTTCGGGCTCGCGGAACCCGGGCTCGATCCGGTGCGCGTGTCCGCCCGCGTCGATCCGCGGACCGGGCTGCGCGAGGACACCCTCATCCGGGGCGACGTCGCGGCGATCGAGGCGCCGGCCCTGCGGGTCCAGCTCACCCGCGGGCCCCGCTCGGGCACACCGCCGACGCTCTTCGTGCTCATGGCCCGGCGCGCCGCGAACGGTCCGGCCCTCGACCGGCCGGCCCTGGCGGTGGCCCGGACCGGCGCCCGCGATCAGATCCGCACGAAGTTCGGTGCGGTCGAGACCCTGGAGGTGACCTTCGCGGGCCCCGCGCAGCGGACCTGCACCGGCTTCGTCACGCGCGACACGGCTTTCCAGCTCGACGGATGGCTCTGCGCGCCCCTCGCGCGCCCGCCGGAGCCGCAGGCCCTCGGCTGCATGCTCGACGCGCTGAGCCTCGTCGACCTCGCCGATGCCGCCACGACGGCGGCCTTCTCGGTCGCGCCCGATCCGGCGGGCGCGTGCCCGGCATCGGCCGCGACAGAGCCTCCCGGGAGGGTCGGATCGTTAATCCGGCGGCCGCAAAATAAAAAATGAGGCCGGAGTGTGGCAAAACGCACAAGCTCAGCCATAAGGGCGGAACAACAGCCTCGCCCAAGCGTCTTATCGTCAAAGGCGGCGAACTGTTAAGCTTCGGTCGCCATACTGATGGCACTCAAGGACAAGGTTGGCCATGCGCTCGCTCAAGATCGCCCTTCTCGGCGTCGTCGCCGCCACCGGCCTCGGCGCTCTGGCCTCCGCGCCCGCCCAGGCTCAGGATGGCTACGTCCCCGGCCCGATCTACCGGGTCAGCCGGCCGCTCCCGATCCGCGTGCGCCCGCGCAGCTGGCTCGATGCCGGCAATGTGCCGCTGACCTCGAACGTTCCGGGCGCCGGCGGCTCGCGCAACCCGGCCCTAAACCCCTACCTGATCGCGGCGTCCAACCAGCTGACCCCGCCCTACGGCCCGACGGACCGCTTCGGCCGCGGCATCCTGCCGGATCCGATCACCAACGGGCCGTTCATCGGCGCCCGCTCCTCGGCGATCCGCAACGTCGACCTCTCCTTCGTCGACCGGCTGGACCCGACCTCGCCGCTCTACGGCCGCCCCTACTGAGCGGCCCGACAAGGCAGCATCACGTTTACGAAGCGCGGGTCCTCGGGCCCGCGTTTTTCGTTGGCGGGCATGCCCGGCCACGCCTTCACCGGGGCCCGATATCCTGTATGCCAAGTGCCGCGGGAGCGCGTGGGCTGCCGAGACCGGGAACTGAGCGATGAAGCCGTTCGACTGGGTGACCGGGTATCCGTCGTTGCGGATGCCGATGTTCGGGCGCAACTGCGTGGCGACCTCGCACGCGCTGGCGGCGCAGGCCGGCATCCAGATGCTCCAGGCCGGCGGCAACGCGGTCGACGCCGCGATCGCCACGGCGGCCGCCAAGACCGTCACCGAGCCGTGCAGCAACGGTCTCGGCTCCGACGCCTTCTGCATCCTGTGGGACGGGAAGGCGCTGCACGGCCTCAACGCTTCCGGCGGGGCGCCGGCCGCCTGGAGCCGGGACTACTTCCTGAAGAAGTACGGCGCCGGCGAGCGGCCGCCGATGCGCGGCTGGGACTCGGTCACCGTGCCAGGCGCGGTCGCCGCCTGGGCGGCGCTGAGCGAGCGCTTCGGCCGCCTCCCCTTCGCCGACCTGATGCAGCCCGCGATCCGCATCGCCGAGCGGGGCTACCTCGCGCCGGTGGTGGTCCAGCAGAAATGGGCGGCCGCGGCCCGGATCGAGGCGATCACCCGCCAGCCGGGCTTCTCTGAGTTCTTCCTGCCGCGGGGCCGGGCGCCGGATGTCGGCGAGCTGGTGACCTTCCCGGGCGCCGAGAAGACCCTTCGACTGATCGGCGAGACCAAGGGCGAGGCCTTCTACCGGGGCGAGATCGCCGAGGCGATCGCCGCGCACGCGCGGGCCAACGGCGGCGCGATGACCGCCGCCGACCTCGCGGCGTTCCGCCCCGAATGGGTCACGCCGACCGCGAAGGACTATCACGGCTACACGCTGCACGAGATCCCGCCGAACGGCCAGGGTATCGCGGCGCAGATCGCGCTGGGCCTCCTCGAGCAGTTCGACCTCGGCGGCCTGCCGGTCGATGGGCCGGAGTCGCAGCACCTGCAGATCGAGGCGATGAAGCTCGCCTTCAGCGACACCTACCGGTACGTCGCCGACCCCCGCGGGATGGAGGTGACGCCGGAGGCCATGCTCGACCCCGCCTACCTCGCGGAGCGCGCCAAGCTGATCGACCGGAACCGCGCCCAGGTCTTCGGGCCGGGCAAGCCGCCCGCGGGCGGCACGATCTACCTCACCGCGGCCGACGAGTCCGGCATGATGGTGAGCTTCATCCAGTCGAACTTCATGGGCTTCGGCTCCGGCGTGGTCGTCCCGGGCTGGGGCATCTCCCTGCAGAATCGCGGCTACGGCTTCGTGCTCGATCCGGAGAGCCCCAACGTGGTGGCGCCCGGCAAGCGCCCGTTCCACACCATCATCCCGGGCTTCCTCACGAAGGACGGAGCCCCGGTGATGAGCTTCGGCGTGATGGGCGGCAACATGCAGCCGCAGGGGCACGTCCAGACGCTGGTGCGGATGATCGATTACGGCCAGAACCCGCAGGCGGCCTGCGACGCGCCGCGGTGGCGGGTGAACGAGGGCCTGGACATCAACGTCGAGGCGGCGATGCCGCGCGCGACCCTGGAGCGCCTGAAGGCCCTCGGCCACGAACTCGAGGTGATCGAGGACAGCTACCAGGATTTCGGCGCCGGCCAGTTCATCTGGCGGATGGGCGATCCAGCCGTCGAGGGCTACGTGGCCGCGAGCGACCCGCGCCGCGACGGGCAGGCCGTAGTCTGGTGACGCGCTACTTGACCTGCACGCTGTCCACCACCTGGCGGAACTTGGCGAGGACGCCGTCGCGCTGATCCTGCCGCACGACGCCGAGGGCGCGGACGTAGCCGTCCGGTGTGAACCGGATGGTCTGCATGACCACAACGGGCTGGTTGGTCGGCTGATCGAGGGCGCGGGCCACGATCTCGTGCCAGTCGACGCCGTTCGAGCGGTAGCTCTGCGCCCGCTCGATGACGAAGTCCTTGAGGGTCTGATTGGACGCCAGGGCGGCGCGGGCGAAGCCGTCCCGCTGCTCGGCCCCGGGCGGCTGCTGCACGGCCTGCGCGAGGACGAGGATCGGCTGTTCCAGATTCTGCATCTGGTCCTTCGGGCCGCTGGTGAGGAGGACCGAGTTGCCGGCCATCACCCGCACGGGCCGGAAGCCCGCCATGTCGGCGATGCGGAAGGGCAGCGCGTCGACCTGCTGGGTCAGCGACAGGGCCGGCCGCAGGGTGACGCCGGTCACCATCTTGCGCATCGAGGCCTCGGTCTCGGCGTCGGGCAGCGCCTGGGCGATGATCAGCCCGGTCACGGTCGGCGTTCCGACCACGAGGATCCACTTCCGGATCGCCGGCGCGGACGAGCCGGGATCGGCGGGCTGCTCACCGGTGTAGAGCATGCCCTCGTTGTCGCCGATCTTGACCTCCTCGCGCTTCTCGACCGCGAAGCCCTGGCTGAGCAGGTTGGCGTCGGTGAAGCCGCTGACGAGCTCCGCGAAGGCGTTCGCCGGCAATTCGACGACCGACACGGTCGCGCCACCCTCTTTCCGCTCGAAGCCCGAGAAGCGCCGCGACAGCGACATGTCGGCGGGCGGGTCGAAGCCGAAGCGCGAGCCCGCGGGATAGACGGGATCGCCGGCCCGGGCAGCCGAGCCGAGGCTGGCCGCCAGCGCGGCTGCGCACAGAACCCGTCCGAGACGCAGCGTCAGGTTGCGCATCCGCATCGAAAACCGGTTCTCCTGGTGGACCCAACTTTGGGTTAGTCCGCACCCGATGGGTCTGCTGGGCGACCTGTTCTGTCAAGCCGGCAACGCGGCGCGCCTGCGTTCACGATGAAGGGAAAGCGCGAGCGCGGCGGCGGCGCCGATCCCGACGCCGTAGGCGAGGAGATTCCACGGCGAGAAGATGGAGCCGAGGAGGAGCTGACCCGGCAAGGTCGTCCGGAAGGCGTCGAGGGCCGGCGTGTGGACGAGCCGGCTGCTCTCGATGAGCGCGGCGGCCGCGAAGGCGGCGATCAGGCAGGCACGCAGGCCCCAGTTGCCGGGTCGCAGGGCCGCGACCAGCAGGAACAGCATCGCCCCCCACAGGATCCCGCCGCCGTAATGGTGGATCGCGAGCGGCAGGCCCCAGTGCGGCACGCGCAGCAGCAGGCCGAGGGCGATCACCGCGGCCACGAGGCCGAGATGGGTCGCGCGGGCCATCGGCAGCTCGCGACGCGCGGGCGCGGCCGGCACGGCCGGCCAAGTCGCGATGCCGTTCACCCGCGCGACCAGCGTGTAGGACACGATCATCAGCAGGAACCAGGACGAGAGCTTGGCCACCGGGACGATGGACCAGTGCTGCCGCTGGTTCGGGTAGAGCCACGTGCCGGACAGCGTGCCGAGATTCTCGGCGAACCAGATGAACAGCGCGACGAGCAGCAGGCCGAGCAGGAGCGGCATGGTGCGGTGCTCCCGCCAGACCTTGAAGTACACGGTCGCGGGGGCGAAGGCCGCGACCGCGACCGCGATGAGTCCGAAACGCAGGTCGATGCCGCGATGATCGATGAGGAAATTGACGTAGATCGCCACCGACAGGACCGCGAGCAGGCGCAGGCTCGGGTGCCGCGTGAACCGGAAATCGAACAGGCGCCAGACGCGGGCGAGGTAGCTGCCGACCGCCGCGTACATGAAGCCCGTGAACAGCGGGACGCCGCCGAGCCGGAACAGGTTCGCCTCCGGGTAGACCCAGCTGCCGATCGCGGTCTTGTGGATCTCCATGGCCGTGCCGATGACATGGAAAACCAGGATCACCCGGGCCTCCGACCACGTCTCCATCCGCAGCCGCAGCATCGCGACCTGGAGCACGAGGGCGGCGAGGAACAGCGCGTCGTACCGGGCGACGGGCGCGTGGGCCGGCCAGACGAGGCGCGTGCCGAGCATGAGCGCCAGGAGCAGGCCGCCGAACAGGCAGGCCCAGCCCTGCTTGAGCCCGAACCGGACGAACTCGTAGAGCCCGGCCGTGACGCGCCCGCGCGCCAGGGCCGCCTCCTGGAGGCGGGCCTCGGCCGCGACGAAGCCGGCGAGCGCCGGCCACTGCGCCGCCGCGCTGACGCGCCCGCCGGGGATCGCCGGCGGCATCGCGGTCGGCACCGGCTCCGGATCTCGCTCGCGCGTCATGGCGTGTCGCGCATCATGGCGTGGCCGGCACCGTGACGCGTCGCAGGGTGAGATTGCAGCGGCCGCCCGGCGGCAGGAACCCGGACCCGTCCGCCGCTTCCAGCAGGTCGCCGTCCGGGTAGAGCCGGTCGATGCCGTGGAAGACGAGCCGCGCGGCGCCACCCATCACCAATGCGTCGCCGGCCTGCAGCCGGACCGAGCGGGTCGGGTCGGACCGGCTCGGACCACCGTAGCGGAACAGGGCCGCCGCGCCGAGGGACAGCGACACGACCGGCGCGGCGAGATCCGCCTCGTCGCGGTCCTGGTGGAGGCCCATGCGCGTCCCCGGCGCGTAGATGTTGATGAGGCAGGCTTCCGGCGGAGCCGGATAGGCCGCCAGCGTCTCCCAGGCCGCGCGGGCGGTCGGCGGCAGGGCCGGCCAGGGTCGACCGGTTTCGGAATGGTGCGGCTGGTAGCGGTAGCCCGCGACGTCGGAGACCCAGCCGAGGGGTCCGGCATTCGACATCCGCACCGAGAACGGCTTGCCGGTGCGGGGCATGCGCGGCGTCACGGGCGGCGCCTCGGCGAGAACCGCGGCGATCTCCGCGGCGAGCCGCGCGCGGGCCGCCGCGTCGAGGAAGCCCGGATGGTGGATCAGGCCCGGTGCGAGTTCCGTCGCCACTCAGCGGTCCGCGTCGACGACCTGCTCCAGCACCGTCTTGGAGGCGACCGTGGTGTCGGCGTTCAGGCGGTAGACCAGCGGCACGCCGGTCCGGATCTGGAGATCGGGCACCTGCGCCTCGGTCAGTCCGTCGAGGACCATCACCAGGGCGCGGAGCGAGTTCCCGTGGGCCGCCACAAGGACCCGCTGGCCGGCCATCACGCGCGGCAGGATCGTCGCGACGTAGCAGGGCAGAACCCGCGCGGCCGTGTCCTTCAGGCTCTCGCCGCCGGGCGGCCGCACGTCGTAGCCCCGGCGCCAGGCGTGGACTTGCGCGTCGCCCCAGCGGGCGCGGGCCTCGTCCTTGTTAAGGCCGGAGAGGTCGCCGTAATCGCGCTCGTTGAGGGCGCGCTCGCGCAGGACCGGGATCTCGGACAGGCCCATCTCCTCGAGGACCAGCGCGCAGGTCCGCTGCGCGCGGACCAGGTCGGAGGTGAAGGCCACGTCGAACCCGTAGCCGTCCCTCTTGAGGCCGCGCCCGGCGGCCCGGGCCTCGGCGACGCCGCGCTCGGTGAGGTCCGGGTCGCGCCAGCCGGTGAACAGGTTCTGCAGGTTCCACTCGCTCTGGCCGTGCCGGACGAGGACGAGGAGCCGCTCCATCGCCGTCGCGCCGCCGGTCACAGGCCGAGCACGTCGGTCATGGTGTAGAGCCCCGGCGGCTTGGGATGCGCCCAGAGCGCGGCCTTGACGGCGCCCGTGGCGAACAGGCCCCGGTCGGCGGCGTGGTGGCTGATCGTCAGGCTCTCGCCGGTGCCGGCGAAGATCACGCTGTGGTCGCCGACGACGCTGCCGCCCCGCAGGGTGGCGAAGCCGATATCGCCGGGCCGGCGGGCGCCGGTATGCCCGTCTCGGGTCGAGACCCGGACGGCCTTCAGGTCGACGCCGCGGCCCTCCGCGGCGGCCTCGCCGAGCATCAGCGCGGTGCCGGAGGGGGCGTCCACCTTCATGCGGTGGTGCATCTCGGCGATCTCGATGTCGAACTCGTCGCCCAGGGCCTTGGCGACCCGCCGGACCAGGGCGGCCATCAGGTTGATGCCGAGCGACATGTTGCCCGACTGCACGATGCGGGCGTGGTACGAAGCCGCCTTCAGCTTGGCGAAATCGTCCTCCGAGAGGCCGGTCGTGCCGACGACGTGGACGATGCGCGCCTGGGCGGCGAGCTCGGCGAAGGCGACCGTGGCGGCCGGCGCGGTGAAGTCGAGGACGCCGTCGGCGCCCGCGAAGGCCGTGAGGGCGTCGTCGGTGACGGTAACGTCGAGGGGTGGAAGCCCAGCGAGCACACCGGCGTCCTGGCCGAGCGCCGGCGAGCCGTCGCGCTCGATCGCCGCTGAGAGCGTGCAGCCCTCGGCCTGCGCCACCGCGCGGATCAGCATCCGCCCCATGCGCCCGTCGGCGCCGACCACCACGAGCCGCATCCCGTTCCCCAGCTTGCCGTCTCAGGCGGGCAGGAACGCGGCCGCGCCGGC
The DNA here is from genome assembly GCF_900108435.1 of Methylobacterium sp. 275MFSha3.1. Classification (NCBI taxonomy): domain Bacteria; kingdom Pseudomonadati; phylum Pseudomonadota; class Alphaproteobacteria; order Hyphomicrobiales; family Methylobacteriaceae; genus Methylobacterium; species Methylobacterium sp. 275MFSha3.1. Next base: position 144,048 of record NZ_FNWP01000005.1, read on the forward strand.
CCCACCCCTGCCCGCATCGCTGTCCGGGCTCCCGCTCCGCCGCGCGGGCGGCGGGAGCCCGGGCGCTCTCACTCCTTCTCGGGGGCGATCTGCTCGAGCCCGCCGATATGCTTCTGCGCGTAGAGCGGCAGGCCGATCTGCTTGATCAGCTCCAGCTGGGTCTCGAGGAAGTCGATGTGCCCCTCCTCGTCCTCGGCCAGATCCTCGAAGAGGCGCTTCGACACGCGGTCGTTGATCGAATCGCAGTACTTCGCGGCCTCGAGGTAGAGGCTGCGGGCCTCGTTCTCGGCGGCGAGATCGGATTCCAGGATCTCCTGGACGTTCTGGCCGATCCGCAGCGGGTCGAGCTCCTGCAGGTTCGGGAACCCGTCGAGGAACAGGATCCGGTCGATGAACCGGTCGGCGTGGTTCATCTCCTCGATCGATTCCTTGCGCCAGAACTTCGCCAGCTCGACGTAGCCCCAGTCATTGAGCATGCGGAAATGCAGCCAGTACTGGCTGACGGCCGTCAGCTCGCTGCGCAGGCCGCGATTCAGATACTCGATGACCTTGGTGTCGCCCTTCATGCCCCCGTACTCCTTACCGTGCTCTCAGGCGGGGGGTAGAAGCATCAGGCCGCTACTCCCTCATCCGCAGTTTGGAATTTCACCAAACTACAGGCGCTCGCGCAAGCCGTCGTGCAAGCATGGCTGCTCTCCGCCGCCGCGGCCTCGCCCAGCGCGGTCTGCATGATCGCGCGGATCGTGCGGGCGCAGCGCCCGCATTTCGGGCTGCAGCCGAGGCAGGCGTAGACCTGCGCGGGCGTGCGCGGGCAGCCGGGTCCGGGGGCGAGGCAGCCGCGCACGGCGCCGTCCGATAAGACGTTACAAGAACAGACGATCATGCGCGCCGCAAATCCCGTCATCCCCGTGCCCGCCGCGGTCGTCGACGACCGTCCGGGGCACCCGCGCCAGTTTAGAAGAATTGAAAAGTAGCTGGCTTTTCAATACCTTATTGGCCGCGGTCGACATGGCACCGCCGCCCGCGCGGGTCAAGGGCGTGCGATCTAAGTGCGCCCCAACTGTCAGGTCGGGCCGTCAGCGGGCGAGTTCGCGCAGGCCGAGCCGGATGAGCACCTTGGCCTCGGCGCCCTCCCCCGCACCCTTGAGCGCAGCCGCGATGGCGGCGGCGGCCTGGACCTGCGGATAGCCGAGATTGACCAGTGCCGAGACGGCGTCCGCCACCGGCTGCGGGGCGGCGCCCTCCTCGACGGCGCCTGCAAGGGCGACCAGCGCGGGATCGACGGGCGCGAAGGCCGGGGCCTTGTCCTTGAGCTCGGCGGCGAGCCTGGCGGCGAGGCGCGGACCGACGCCCGGGGCTCGGCTGATCGAGCCCTTGTCGCCGGTGGCGATGGCGCTCGCCAGCGCCTCGGGCTCCAGCACCGACAGAACGCCGAGCGCCACCCGCGCGCCGACGCCCTGGACGGTCTGGAGCAGGCGGAACCACTCGCGCTCGGCGTCCGAGCGGAAGCCGTAGAGGCGGATCATGTCCTCGCGGACGTGGGTCTCGATCGACAGCGCCGCGGGCTCGCCGACCTTGGGCATGCGCTGCAAGGTCCGCGCCGAGCAGTGAACGATGTAGCCAACCCCCGACACGTCAAGGATCACGAAATCCTCGCCGAACGAGTCCACGACGCCCTTGAGCTTGCCGATCATGCCACGCCTGCCGCTACCTCGGCTTGCCTACAGAACCGCGGCGGCCTTCGCCAGACGTGCTTGAGCGCGCAGGGAGATCATGAAATCACGGGCCCGCGCCGGCCGAGCTTGGCCGGTCACGGGGGGATGACATGCGCGCGCCACTTCTTGTCCTGATCGGCCTGCTCTGCGCCGGCCCGGCCCGGGCGGCGGACAACCCGGCAGCCCCGCCCGCACCGGTAGCGCCGAGCGCGGATCCGACGCAGGTCAGGCCCGGCAGCTACGTCCTCGATCCGGATCACGGCAAGATCACGTGGTCGGTCTCGCATCTCGGCTATTCGACCTATTACGGTCAGTTCACCGGCCTGAGCGGCACGCTCCAGCTCGACCCGAAGGCGCCCGAGAAGAGCCGCCTCGAGGTGACTGTGCCGCTCGGCGGCGTCATCACCGGCAGCACCCGGCTTAACGAGCACCTCGCGGCCCCGGATTTCTTCGACACGGCCAAGTTCCCGAGCGCCACCTTCACCGCCACCAAGGTCGAGCCCACCAGCCCGACCACCGCGCGGATCACCGGCGACCTCAACCTGCGTGGAACGATCCGGCCGTTCGCGATCGACGCCACCTTCAACCAGGCCGGCATCCACCCTGTGGACCAGCGCTACACCGTGGGCTTCGACGGGCGCGCGGTCGTCAAGCGCTCGGATTTCGGCATCAACGCCTACCTGCCGCAGCTCGGCGACGAGGTGAGTCTGCGCATCGAGGGCGAGTTCAAGGCCGCGCCCTGACGGCCGGTCCGTCTGCCGACCGCGCGCCGACGCGGCGGGTGACGCCCCGTCGCCGGGCGTGTAGTCAGCCGCCGTCGCGGCGCCGCGGCGAGGGTCGCGCCCAAGGGAACGCGCGTCTCCCGGTCGGCGCCCGGCATCGTCGCGAAGGTGCGGGTGCGCCACCGCGCCGATCGATGCTTACCCTGGAGGTCTCAGCCGTGCGGCGTGTCGGTGTCCCCACCCTTGCCCTGACGCTAGCCCTGACGCTGAATCTCGCGGGGACGGCCGCCGCGCAGGCGCCCGCCGCGCCGGCCAATCCGGCCGCGCCGGCCTCGGCCCTCGACAATTACGCCTCAGCGGCGGCCACGACCATCATCGCCGAGCAGGCCTGCCCGGGCGTGCAGGTCCGGGCCGGCCAGCTGACGACACTCCGCCTCGCGGCACGCGTCAATGCCGGGCAGGAGGCGATCCTGGAGGAGAAGCTGCGCACCCGCGCCACGCAGGTGCGCCAGCAGCTCGCCGCCGATGGCCGGGAGACGTGGTGCGCGCAGGCCCTCGCCGCCTTCGGCCCGGCAGGCAGCGTCGCGAAGGGCATCCTGGCGACCGGCGCGCCGATCCGGTGACACCGCCCGGCAGGCCGCCGCGGATTGACACGGCGCCGCCGCGCCCGTACTGACCCCCGCATGGCGCGCGGCCTCAGCTGGGGTCCGCGCGTTTCGCGTTGTCCGGGCCGAACGCCCGTTCAATGACTTCAAACAAGAAGCCGGTCCAGGGGCAGCCGCCCCGGAGGCCGTTCGAGAACACGAGAGAACGATGTTCGCAGTCATCAAGACGGGCGGTAAGCAGTACCGCGTCGCCGCCAACGACACCATCACCATCGCCTCCCTGGCGGGCGAGGCCGGCGAGGCCGTGACCTTCGGCGAGGTCCTCCTGTTCGCCGACGGCGCGGGCGCGACCCAGGTCGGCGCCCCGACCCTGTCGGGCATCAGCGTCACGGGCGAGATCGTGCGCCACGGCCGCGACAAGAAGGTCATCGCCTTCAAGAAGCGCCGCCGGCAGAACTCGCGCCGCAAGCGCGGCCATCGCCAGGACCACACGGTCGTGCGCATCACCGGCATCTCGGCCTGAGGCCGGCGCACCGCTGGGCGCGTAGCGGTCCCTGAGGACCCGATCCGCGACCGCATCCCGACAGATCAGAATTCGGAGTTCATCCCATGGCACACAAGAAGGCAGGCGGCTCGTCCCGCAACGGTCGCGACTCGGAAGGCCGGCGCCTCGGCGTCAAGAAGTTCGGCTCGGAGGCCGTCATTCCGGGCAACATCATCGTGCGTCAGCGCGGCACCAAATGGCATCCCGGCGCCAATGTCGGCATGGGTAAGGACCACACGATCTTCGCGCTGGTACCGGGCCATGTCCGCTTCGAGACGCGCCGCGGGCGCGCCTTCGTAGGTGTTACCCCGCTGGCCGAGGCCGCGGAATAAGAGGCGGGCGCCCTGAGTGGCGAAGCTGGCGTCCCGCCCGGTGTCCCACACCGGACCGGAGACGTCGTTGCCGAGCCCCTGACGGGCCAGGTCGGACGGAACACCGGGGAGGATGGGACGCCATCCTCCCCTTCGTCGTCTTGAGGCGGTGCCCCGGAGCCGGGAGCGCCGCCCTGCGAGGGCACGATGTTCCCCGATCTGACCCGTGATGACGTTTTTCGGATCGAGACGCGGCGGCTGTGGCTGCGCTGGCCGACCGCCAAGGACAGGGACGCGATCCTGAAGCTGGCCGGCGACCCGTCGGTCGCCGCGATGCTGGCGCGGGTGCCGCACCCGCTCCCGGCCCCGGAGGTGGACGCGTTCCTGCTGCAGGCGCGCTCGCGGAACGCCGCCGGTTCGGCGCTCACGCTCGCCCTCGCGCCCCGGGCGGCGCCGGGCAGCCTCATCGGCGTCGTCAGCATCGAGGGGCGGACCGACGGACCTCCGGAACTCGGCTACTGGCTCGGGCAGCCCCACTGGGGCAGCGGCCTGATGGCCGAGGCCGTGACGGCCCTGTGCCACGCGTTCTTCGCCTATACGGGCGGGACGGAACTCGCCGCCTCGGCCCGCACGGTCAACCCGGCGTCCCGGCGCGTGCTGGAGACCTGCGGCTTCGCGCAGGCCGGCAGCGCGATCCGGCCCTTTCCGGCGCGCGGCGCGGACCTTCCGGTCGATCTCTTCAGCCTCGACCGGCAGCGCTGGCAGACTCCGCCGTCCGAGCCGGCGATGACGCGGGCCGCCTGAGGCGGCCCCGCGGCGCCGGACTGGCCGGCGGCCGCCGACAGGGTGATGGTGCGGGTCGCGAATCCGCGCCCGACAAAGGATTCAGGTGGTGAAGTTCCTCGACGAAGCCAAGGTCTATGTCCGCTCCGGTGATGGCGGTCCCGGCTGCGTCTCGTTCCGGCGCGAGAAGTTCATCGAGTTCGGTGGACCGAACGGCGGTGACGGCGGCCGCGGCGGCGATGTCTGGGTGGAGTGCGTCGAGGGTCTCAACACCCTGATCGACTACCGCTACCAGCAGCACTTCAAGGCCAAGAAGGGCGAGCACGGCATGGGCTCGAACTGCCACGGCGCCAACGGCGCCGACACGGTCCTGAAGGTCCCGGCCGGCACGCAGATCTTCTCCGAGGACGGCGAGACGCTGCTCGCCGACCTGACCGAGGTCGGCCAGAAGATCCGCCTCGCCAAGGGCGGCAACGGCGGCTTCGGCAACGCCTACTTCACGACCTCCACGAACCGGGCCCCGAAACACGCCAATCCCGGCCTGGAAGGCCAGGAGATGTGGATCTGGCTGCGGCTCAAGCTGATCGCCGATGCCGGCCTCGTCGGCCTCCCCAACGCCGGCAAGTCGACCTTCCTGGCGAGCGTCACCGCGGCGAAGCCGAAGATCGCCGACTACCCGTTCACGACCCTGCATCCCGGCCTCGGCGTGGTGCGGTCGGACGGGCGCGAGTTCGTGCTCGCCGACATCCCGGGCCTGATCGAGGGCGCGCACGAGGGTGTCGGCCTCGGCGACAGGTTCCTCGCCCATGTCGAGCGCTGCCGGGTGCTGCTGCACCTCGTCGACGGCACGAGCGAGCATGCCGGCAAGACCTACAAGCTGGTGCGCGGCGAGATCGAGGCCTACGGCAACGGCCTGGCGGAGAAGCCCGAGATCGTGGCGCTCTCGAAGGCCGACGCCCTCGACGCCGACACGCTCAAGAGCCAGGTGGCCAAGCTGAAGCGCGCCGCCGGCCGCGCGCCGCTGGTCCTGTCCTCGGCGAGCCGCAAGGGCGTTCCCGAGGCGCTGCGCGCGCTTCAGGCCGAGATCGACGCCAGCGCCGAGGCCGAGCGGAAGCCGGCGGCCGCCTGGCAGCCGTAGCCCTCGACCGACTGTTCAAAGGGCGGGTCTTGGTTCACACCCGCCCCGAACGCGCCGTCCCGCAAGAATCATGATCCCTGCCCTCGAAGAATTCCGCCGCGTGGTCATCAAGGTCGGCTCGGCCCTGCTGGTCGACCGCAATGCCGGCCGCCTCCGCCACGCTTGGCTCGCCGCGCTGGCCGAGGACATCGCGGAGCTGCACGGGCGCGGCGTCGACGTCCTGGTCGTGTCCTCGGGCAGCATCGCCCTCGGCCGGACGGTGCTGGGCCTGCCGCCCGGCGTCCTGCGCCTGGAGGAGAGCCAGGGCGCGGCCTCGGTGGGGCAGATCACGCTGGCGCGCCACTGGGCCGAGGCGCTGGGCCATCACGGCATCGTCGCCGGCCAGATCCTCGTGACGCCGCAGGATACCGAGGAGCGCCGCCGCTACCTCAACGCCCGCGCCACCGTGCTGAAGCTCCTGGAGATGCGCGCGGTGCCGGTCGTGAACGAGAACGACACGGTGGCGACCTCGGAGATCCGCTACGGCGACAACGACCGGCTCGCCGCCCGGGTCGCCACCATGATCGACGCCGACGTGCTGGTGCTGTTCTCGGACATCGACGGCCTCTACACCGCCCCGCCCAGGAGCGATCCGGAGGCCCGCCACCTCGCCGTGGTCGACCGGATCACTCCCGAGATCGAGGCGATGGCCGGCGGCCCGGCCTCCGAGCTGTCGCGGGGCGGCATGCGCACCAAGGTCGAGGCCGCCAAGATCGCGGCCTCGGGCGGCACGCACCTGGTCATCGCGGACGGGCGCGGAAAGAACCCGCTGAAGGCCGTGCGGGACGGCGCGCGCTGCACGTGGTTCCTCTCGGGGTCCACGCCCACGGCCGCCCGGAAGACCTGGATCGCCGGCTCGCTGGAGCCGCGCGGCACCCTGACGATCGACGCGGGCGCCGAGCAGGCGCTCCGGAGCGGGGCCAGCCTGCTTCCCGTGGGCGTGCGCGCGATCGAGGGCAGCTTCTCCCGCGGCGACGCCGTGATGATCCGCGATCCAGAAGGCCGGATCCTCGGCCGCGGTCTGGTGGCCTATGACAGCGCCGAGGCCGCGCTGATCATCGGTCATCCGAGCGCGCGCATTCCGGAACTGCTCAACTATCCCGGTCGCGCATGGATGGTGCACCGCGATGACTTGGCACTATTCTAGAAATCGTCGACACAAGCTAATCTATTTACAATTTTTGTCTCGATGATCGCCACCGTTCCCGGCCCGGCACTCTTGTCGGGACGGCGCGCGATGTGCAAATACGGCGCTCTCTCCCCGTCCGGGCCGCGCGCGGCCGTCGACAACCGAGGACGCCAGCGTGCCCGTCCTGAACCTGAGATCGGACTTCGCCGAGGCCGACGCCCTTCCGGAGCAGATGGCGGCGATCGGCCGCCGCGCCCGGGCGGCGGCGCGGCGCATGGCGCTGGCCTCGGCGCGGACGAAGGACGTCGCGCTCAAGCTGATCGCCGAGCGGATCCGCGCGAGCCGCGACGAGATCCTGGGCGAGAACGCCCGGGACGTGGCCGCCGCCCGGAGCGCGGGCCAGACCGCCGCGCTGATCGACCGTCTGACGCTCGACCCCGGGCGCCTCGCGGCCATCGCGGACGCGGTCGAGAAGGTCGGGTCGCTCGCCGACCCGGTCGGGCGCCAGCTCGCCGCGATCGAGCGGCCGAACGGCCTCCTGATCGAGCGCATCGCGGTGCCGCTCGGCGTCGTCGGCGTCATCTTCGAGGCGCGCCCCAACGTGACGGCGGATGCCGGCGCGCTCTGCCTCAAGGCCGGCAACGCCGCGATCCTCCGGGCCGGCTCGGACAGCCATCGCAGCGCGATGGCGATCGCGAAGGCCATGAGCCGCGGGCTCGCCGATGCGGGCCTGCCGGAGGACGCGATCCAGCTCGTGCCGACCCGCGACCGCGCCGCGGTCGGCCTGATGCTCGCCGGCCTCGACGGCTGCGTCGACGTGATCGTCCCGCGCGGCGGCCGCGGTCTCGTGGAGCGCGTCCAGGCCGAGGCGCGCGTGCCGGTCTTCGCCCATCTCGACGGCATCAACCACGTCTACGTCGCCGCGGCGGCGGACCTCGACATGGCCCGCACCGTGCTGCTCAACAGCAAGATGCGCCGCACCAGCGTCTGCGGCGCCGCCGAGACCCTGCTGGTCGACCGCGCCTGCGCGGCGACGCACCTCGCGCCGCTGGTCCAGGCCCTGCTCGACGCCGGCTGCGCCGTCCGGGGCGATGCCGCGACGCGCGCGGTCGATCCGCGCGTGACGGCCGCCTCAGAGGAGGACTGGCACACCGAGTACCTCGACGCGATCATCGCGGTGCGGGTGGTCGACGGGATCGAGGCCGCCATCGAGCACATCGAGACCTACGGCTCGCATCACACCGACGCGATCATCACCGAGAACGACGCCGAGGCGACCCGTTTCCTGGCCGAGGTCGACTCGGCGATCGTCACCCACAACGCCTCCACGCAGTTCGCCGACGGCGGCGAGTTCGGCTTCGGGGCCGAGATCGGCATCGCCACGGGGCGGATGCACGCGCGCGGGCCGGTGGGCGTCGAGCAGCTGACCACGTTCAAGTACCGGGTCCACGGCAGCGGCCAGATCCGCCCGTGACGCGCACTGACGGTTCGGCGTGCGGCTGACCCTGCCGCCGAGCGCTCCCGGCATGCGGATCGGCCTCTACGGCGGATCCTTCAATCCCGCCCATCTGGGCCACCGGCACGTGACGCTCGCGGCCCTGCGTCGGCTCGGGCTCGACCGGGTCTGGTGGCTGGTGAGCCCGGGGAACCCGCTCAAGAGCCGGAGTGCTCTCCCCTCCGTCGCGGCGCGGTGCGATCAGGCGCGCCAGATCGCCCGGCACCCGCGGATCGCCGTGACCGGGATCGAGGCTGCGCTCGGCGTCCGCTTCACGGTGCAGACGCTGCGCTTCCTCACGCGCCGGTGCCCAGGCGTTCACTTCGTCTGGGTCATGGGAGCCGATTCCCTCGGGACCTTCCATCGCTGGAAGGGCTTCGCCGAGATCGCCCGCCTCGTGCCGATCGCCGTCATCGACCGGCCCGGCTTCACCATGACGCCGCTGAGTGCCCGCGCGGCCCGACGCCTGGCCGGTGCCCGGGTCCCCGAGGCGGCGGCGTCGACGCTCGCGCTGCAGTCGCCGCCGGCCTGGATGTTCCTGCACGGGCCGCGCTCGACCCTGTCGTCCACGCAGATCCGCGCGCGCACGGGTCGGGGGACGGCGCCGCCGAAGTCTGCGCGGTTGCAATCGCGGCCCGATACCGCCAATTTCACCTGATCCCGCAAGGCCCGACATCGCCGTGCGGCAGAACGAGGAACCAGGACTCTGCCCGAAACCAGTCACACGGAGACGATCCGCACCCCCGTCCAGGCCCCGGTCGAAGCCAGTCAGGCGCGCTCGGTCGACCTGAAGGCGCTCGCCCTCGAATGCCTCGACGACATGAAGGCCGAGGAGACGATCGCGATCGATCTGGCCGGCAAGACCTCGCTCGCCGACACGATGATCATCACGTCGGGTCGCTCGCAGCGTCACGTCGGCTCGATCGCCGACAAGATCATCCAGGAGATGAAGAATCGTGGCTACGGGAACGCCCGGGTCGAGGGCATGCCGGCCTGCGACTGGGTGCTGATCGACGCCGGCGACGTGCTGGTGCACATCTTCCGCCCCGAGGTCCGCGGCTTCTACAACCTCGAGAAGATGTGGGGCGCCGACCGCCCCGTCGGGATCGCGGCCGGCTAGGCCGGATCCGAATCCGTGCGCTTGGTCCTGGCCGCGGTCGGACGGCTGAAGGCCGGGCCGGAGCGCGAACTCGCGTCACGATATCGCGACCGCGCCGCGCAACTCGGACGCGGCCTCGGCTTCCCGTCCTGCGACAGCGTCGAGATCCCGGAATCCCGCGCCCGTCGCGCGCCCGACCGGTGCGCCGAGGAGGCCGCGGCGCTCGCGACCCATCTGCCCGCGGGCGGTGTCCTCGTCGCCTATGACGAGCGCGGTCGGGCCGATCTCGCCAGCGAGGCCATGGCCGAGCGCGTCGCCGCTTGGCGCGACGCGGCCCGGCCGGCCCTGGTCGTGGTGATCGGCGGACCGGACGGGCTGGACGCCTCAATTCGGACGCGCGCGGGGCTGATCCTGTCGTTCGGGGCCGCCACCCTGCCCCACGGACTCGTTCGCGTGCTCGCCCTCGAACAACTCTATCGCAGCCTCACCATCCTGGCCGGTCACCCGTACCATCGCGGTGAGGCGGGCTGAGCAGCCGTGAGGATGTCCGAGCCCGAGTCGAAGCCTGGGTCGCGGCGCGCGCGCGCGGCACTCGCCCTGCTGGCCGCGCTGTCGATCACTGTCGCCGCGCGCGCCGAGACCCCGAAGCCCACGGATCCCGAGGCGATCCAGCGGGCCAACGAGGAGCGGGAGCGCCGGGCCGAGAACCTGAAGCGCGTGCAGGACGCCCTCGCCGCCAGCGCGGGGCAGCGCGCGCAGTTCGAATCCGAGATCGCGGCGATCGGGTCCGACCGCGCGAAGCTCGACACCGCCCTCCTCGACGCGAATCGACAGGCGCAGGCGACGGAAGACCGCCTCAGCCGCCTGGAGGAGCGCCTGAAGGCGATGAGCGAGAGCGAGGCCGCGATCCGGCACTCGCTGCAGGGTCGGCGCGGCATCGTCGCCGAGATCCTGGCGGCGCTCCAGCGGATGGGCCGCCGCCCGCCGCCGGCGGTGCTGGTGAGCCCCGAGGACGTGCTGGCCGCGATCCGAACCTCGATGCTGCTCGGTGCGGTGGTGCCGGAACTGCGCGGCGAGGTGGACACGCTCGCGGCCGATCTCGCGGAAATGATCAGGCTGCGCGGTTTGATCGCGCAGGACAAGGAAGGCCTCTCGAACGACCTCGCCGGCTGGGCGCGCGAGCAGCAGCGCCTGCAGGCCCTGGTCGCCGCCCGGCGCGCGCGGCAGGCGGAGGTGGAGAGCGGCCTCACGGCCGAGCGGCGCCGCGCCACCGAGCTCGGCGCGCAGGCCAAGAACCTGAAGGACCTGCTCGACCGCACAGAGGCGGAGGTCGCCGCGGCGAAGCGCTCCGCCGAGGAGGCCAAGGCCGCCGCGGAGCGCGAGGTGCGCATCACGCAGGAGCGGTTCGCCGCGGCCGGCTTCCGCGATCCGGCGCGGCTCGCGCCCAAGGTGCATTTCGCCGAGGCGCGGGGCGAAGTGCCGCGGCCGGTGAGCGGACGCGTCGCACGCGGCTTCAACCAGCCCGACGGCAACGGCGGGACGACCCGCGGCGTGTCGTTCACAACCCGCCCGAAGGCGTCGGTCTCGTCCCCGGCCGACGGGTGGGTGCAGTTCGCCGGGCCGTTTCGGTCCTATGGCCAACTCTTGATCATCAACGCGGGCGACGGCTACTATCTTCTGCTCGCGGGAATGGACCAGATCAGCGTCGAGGTCGGTCAGTTCGTGCTCGCGGGCGAACCGGTCGGCAGCATGGGCGACAGGGGTGCGGGTCCCGGCGGGTCCGAGGGTGATCCCACGCTCTACGTCGAGTTCAAGAAGGACGGCGGCTCCATCGATCCGGAGCCGTGGTGGGCGAAGAGCCCGAATAATACGGTACTTGGCGAGAAGGTTCGCGGCTGATGCGCAAGACTTCCCTGATCATGCTCGGCGCCTTCCTCGGTGCCGGAACGTCCATGGTGGCGACCCAGACCGACTTCCTGTCGGGTCCGCGGGCCGTGGCCGCCTCGGCCGAGACCTACCGCCAGCTCAGCCTGTTCGGCGACGTCTTCGAGAAGGTCCGCACCGACTACGTCGAGAAGCCGGACGAGTCGAAGATGATCGAGGCGGCCGTCAACGGCATGCTGACGTCGCTCGACCCGCACTCGAGCTACATGGACGCCAAGGCGTTCCGCGACATGCAGACCACCACCCGCGGCGAGTTCGGCGGCCTCGGCATCGAGGTCACGATGGAGGACGGCCTGATCAAGGTCGTCACGCCGATCGACGACACCCCGGCGGCGAAGGCGGGCCTGCTCGCGAACGACATCATCACGCAGATCGATGACGACCAGGTCCAGGGCCTCACCCTGAACCAGGCGGTCGACAAGATGCGCGGCCCGGTCAACTCGAGCGTCAAGCTCAAGATCAGCCGCAAGGAGTCGAAGGACCCGATCGACGTCACGCTCACCCGCGACGTGATCAAGATCAAGCCGGTGCGCTCGAAGATCGAGGGTGGCGACGTCGCCTACATCCGCCTGACCCAGTTCAACGAGCAGACCTTCGACGGGATGCGGGCCGCCATCGACAAGCTCACGGGCGAGATCGGTGCCGACAAGATCAAGGGCTACATCGTTGACCTGCGCAACAACCCGGGCGGGCTGCTCGATCAGGCCGTGATGGTCTCCGACGCCTTCCTCGATCGCGGCGAGATCGTCTCCACCCGCGGCCGCAACCCGGACGAGACGCAGCGGTTCTCGGCCAAGGCCGGCGATCTGACCAAGGGCAAGCCCATCGTGGTGCTGGTCAACGGCGGCTCCGCCTCGGCCTCCGAGATCGTGGCCGGCGCCCTCCAGGATCACAAGCGCGCGACCATCATGGGCACGCGCTCCTTCGGCAAGGGCTCGGTCCAGTCCATCATCCCGCTCGGCGGCTCCGGCGCCCTCCGGCTCACCACGGCGCGCTACTACACGCCGTCGGGCCGCTCGATCCAGGCCAAGGGCATCGAGCCGGACGTCGAGGTCACGCAGGACGTGCCGGACGAGCTCAAGGGCAAGGACGAGACCAAGGGTGAGGCCGGGCTGAAGGGTCACCTGAAGCAGAAGGACACCGACGAGCGCGGCGGATCCTCCGCCTACGTCCCGCCGGATCCGGCCAAGGACAAGCAGCTGATCTCGGCCGTGGACTTCTTGCACGGCATCCAGAAGGGCGCCGCCAACGGCACGCCCGCGCAGCAGCAGCAGAAGCCGAGCCTGCCGAACTGATCGCGCGGTAACCCCGCGCCCCTCTGACCCGATCCCGTCCGGCCACCCGCCGGGCGGGATTTCCCGTTCTGGGACCGGGCGTTAGCGGAACGTTAACCATACCCGGCCGCAATGGATGCGAGGGTTGGGACCGCGCCGACCCGCGCAGGAACCGCGATCCCGTATCGAGAGCCGCTTGACCGAGTCCACCGACGATATCCTCACGCGCCCCCTCGGGGTGCCGGAGGCGGCGCCGGAGCAGCCCGCAGGCCGGATCGGTCGGCTGATCGCGGCTGCCCGCAGGCCCCGGGTCGCGGCCGCGGCGCTCGCGGCCGGCTTCGCGGTGGCGGCCGGCCTCGTGCTCGCGCTGGGCGACCCCCACGGCGGTGAGCCCCGCGTGCAGGTGGCGATCGCGACGCGCGAACCCGCGGCCCGTCCGGCCGCACAGGCCCCCGTAGCCCAGCAGCCCCAGGTCATCACGACGGCGCCGGGAACGGCGCCCCTCCAGCGCAGCGCCGAGGAGGTCGAGACCGCGTCCGGCGTGACGGTCGTGCGCCCAGCCGGCAGCGGGCCGAGCGAGGCGGTGGTGATCCGCGTGCCGCCGCCGAGCGCCCCCCGTCTCGCCCAGGCCCCCGACCCGCGGATCAGCGAGGCGGGCCGCCACGGTCTCATGCCGAAGCTCGGCGAGGGCCGCATCCGCGCCCTCGACGTCTACGCCCGGACCGAGGAGGCCGGCAGCGGGCCGCGCATCGCGATCGTGGTGACCGGTCTCGGCGTCGGTCAGGCCGCGACCGCGGGCGCCACCGCGCGCCTGCCCGCCGCCGTGAGCCTCGCCTTCCTACCCTACGGGGGCGAGGCCGAGCGCGCCGCGGCGCGCGCGCGGGACGCCGGCCACGAGATCTTCCTGCAACTCCCGATGGAACCCTTCGACTATCCCGACAGCGATCCGGGTCCGCAGACGCTGCTGACCGCGCTGCGGGGACCGGAGAACGCGGACCGCCTCGCCTGGGCGATGAGCCGATTCCCGGGCTACGTCGGCGCGGTGAACTTCATGGGCTCCAAGCTGATGGCAGACGCGGCTTTCGAGCCGATCCTGCGCGAGATCGGCGCCCGCGGTCTCGGGTTCCTCGATGACGGCACGGCCCCGAAACCCGCGGCGGCGCCCGCCAACAAGGGCAAGACGCCGGTGGCCCGTGCCGAGATCGTCCTCGACGCCACGCCGCGCGCCGACGCGATCGACGCCGCGCTCGCCCAGGCCGAAGCCCGGGCCCGCGCCAACGGCTTCGCCCTGGTCTCGGCGACCGGGACACCGCTGAGCATCGATCGGATCGCCCGCTGGGCGAAGGAGATCGACTCGCGCGGGCTGCGCCTCGTGCCGGCGAGCGTGGCGCTGCGGGGCGCTCGCGACAAGCGGGTCTCGACTGCCGATTGAGCGTGTCCGTGTCCAAAGTCAGCGCAAGTAGATCCGGCGCCTTCCGGGCCGGTGAAGACTTGGTCGACGTTGCCGCCTCGCCTCCCCCTGACCTATGGTCGCCGCGATGGTAACGGATTCCGACCCGGGCATCGCCCTGCCCTACCGCCCCTGCGTGGGCATCGCCCTGATCGCGCCGTCCGGCGGCGTCTTCGTCGGGCGTCGCAGAAAGGATGCCGGTCCCGAGCACGTCGACGGTCCGCACATGTGGCAGATGCCGCAGGGCGGCATCGATCCCGGCGAGGACGCGGAGGCCGCCGCCCGCCGCGAGCTCTACGAGGAAACCAACGTTCCGCCCGAGGCCGTGAAGCTCCTGGCCGAGATTCCGGACTGGCTCCCCTACGATCTGCCACCGGCGGTGATGAAGCAGGCTTGGAAGGGCCGCTACCGCGGACAGACGCAGAAATGGTTCGCCTACGGCTTCGTCGGCAGCGAGGATCTGATCGACGTGCTCCGGCTTGGCGGCGGCGCCCACAAGGCGGAGTTCGACGCCTGGCGGTGGGCGCGATTTTCAGAGCTTCCGGACCTGATCGTTCCCTTCAAGCGGCCGGTCTACGAGCGCGTCGTGGCCGCCTTCGCCGGCCTCGATCGATGGGCGGCGCGGTCATGACCGCGCGGACGGGGCACTGAGGCCGTGCGCTGGCTCGCGGTCCCGGTCGCCCTCGCCCTGGCGTGGCTCGCCTTTACGATGAGCCCGCTCTGGTCGCTCTACGACCTAGCGCAGGCGGTGCGCCGGCACGATGCCGCCTATGTCGAGAGCCACGTGAACTTCCGGACGCTGCGCCTGTCGCTCGTTCGGCAGATCACCGCCGCGATGCGCGCGGCGTCCGAGACCGATCCCGACCTCGAGCCCCGCGACCGCCAGCGTCTCAACGACGCCGCCTACGGCCTCGCCCTGGCGCTCGCTGAGACGATGGTGACGCCGGAGACGGTGATGGACCTGCTGGCCAATGGCTGGCCCGACAAGCTCGACCTCGAGCGCCCGGCCGGCACACGGCCGGAGGGGCTGGTCATCCGCGGCCTCGGGCGGCTCATGCCGTACTACGCGGCCCTGGAGATGCGCGGCTTCCGCGCGGTCGTGATCCCGATCCCGCCGGAAGGGTCACGCGCCGAGCGCACGCGGATCCGGCTGCGGCTGCGTGGCCTGAGCTGGCGCCTGGTGGATATCGAGATGGCGGAGATGCTGCGCGCGCAGATCGCCGCCAAGCTCAGCCGCGCCCTGGCACGCGCCAAGATCGGAGCCAGTGCCGGCGAGGAGCGCTGAGGCGGCGCGGCGGCCCGGACGGCGAGGCGCTACTTCGCCTTCGGCCCGCCCGGCGCGTTCTTGGGCTCGCCCGCCGCGGCCTTGGGCTCGCGCGCCTCGATCAGGTCCTCGGCCTTCTCCTCGTCGGTGTCGCCGCTCTGCTCGATGGTCTTGCCCGGATTGGCCAGCAGGGAGCGCACGATCCCCAGCAGGACCTCGCACTCGCCGGGGAACTTGTAGCTCTCGAGGACGATCGCGGCGTCGCGCAGGGTCCGCAGATCGCGCACCAGCTGGGCGTTGGCGTCCTCGCGCAGCTCGCTCTTCTTGGCGATCGCCTCCTCGATCTGCGCGCCCTTCACGTCGCAGGCGGCCCCGGCCGGCGATGCAGCGAGCGCGGCGGCGAGTGCGAGACCGAGTGCGGGAAGAGAGCGCCACATGGCGGTGATCCTCGAAGATCCAGTTCAGAGGGTGTGCAGGGGCGCGGCGCGCAGGACATCCTGCGTCAGCGCCACGAGTTGGCTCGGACGGTAGGGCTTCGGCACGAAGACCGAGCCCGGAACGGCCTCGCAGCCCGCCAGGGAAGCCCGGCCCCCGGAGGTGTAGACGACCGGGAGGTCGGGCGAGAGCCGGCGGGCGCACCGGGCGAGCGACAGGCCGTCCGTGTTGCGGGCCAGATCGATATCGGTGAAGAGCAGGTCGACGCTCTCCCGGGCCAGGATCGCCTCGGCTTCCCAGGCATCCGCGGCGGTGAGCACCCGGTACCCCTCTTCGAGGAGCGCCTCGGCGGCCAGCTCGCACACGGTCGGCTCATCCTCGACGACCAGGATCGTGGCGGCGCCCCGGTCCGGAACGGGCAGGGTCGGGCAGACGAACGCGGCGGCGAACGGAACCATGACGCAACTCCCACTCACCCGGCGGGGGCACGGTGTTCCCGAGCCGGATCGCTGGGGCAACGACCCCTTCCGACGCGGCGTTCACCGTGTTTGCATCGAATTGCTCGGGTTTGGTGAGCGGCGCGTTAACCGCGGCCCGTCACCCCTGAACGAAGGCGTCCGAATGGTTAACAGAGCGTTACCGATCTGCGACCGCGGGGCCGAACCGTGAACCGCCCGGCCCAGTTGGGCGTCGGCCTGCTCCTTACCGGTATGGCCGGCTACGTCGACGCCCTCGGCTTCGTACGGCTCGGCGGCCTCTACACGTCCTTCATGAGCGGCAACACCACGCAGCTCGCCGTTCTCGGCGCCCAGGTCGAGCTGCACCACATGATCCTCCCGGCGATCCTGATCCTGGCGTTCCTGACGGGATCGGTCCTCGGGAGCGGGCTGGCGATCCTGGTGCCGCCGCGCTGGGCGACGCCGGCGGTCCTCGCCTACGAGTCGCTCCTGATCCTCGCCGGTCTGGGGCTCGGACTCCAGTCGCCCGAACTCGGCGTCGCGGCCTTCTTCGTCGCCTTGGCGATGGGATCCCAGAACGCGGTCCTGGCGCAGGTGAAGGGCTTCCGGGCCGGCACCACCTTCGTCACCGGCGCGCTGTTCAGCCTCGGCCAGAAGATCGCGCAGGCCCTGACCCGCACCGGAGATCCGCTCGGCTGGCTCGGCGACGCCTCCGTCTGGATCTCGCTGCTGTTCGGCGCCTACCTGGGCGCGCGGGCCTACCAGCAATTCGGTCTCTACGCGCTGATCGCCCCGGCGGCGATCTCGGGTGGCCTGGCGTTGATTACCGCCTTCCTGGTCTTGCGCACCGCGCCGCCGGCCGCAAATGTCCCCCCGACATGAGCAGCCCCGTCAGCAACCCGTCCCTCACCAGTCACGTCGCCGCGCTGGAGCCCGGCGAGCACGTGCTCGCCGCGCATTTCCTCAAGGACGTGCCGGCCCTGGCGCTCAGCGACGGCACGGTCGCGCTGGTGCGGGAGGACGGGATCACCCGCGTCGCCGCGCATCCCGACAGCGGGATCCTCGTCGCGGCCGGCGGAGTCGACCGGCTGCTCACCGGGGGCGACGATGGCCGCGTGGTGGCGATCCGCGCCGACGGCGCGATGGAGCAGCTCGGCCTCGCCAAGGGCGGCGCCTGGATCGACGCGCTCGCCGCCCATCCCGACGGCGCGGTGGCTTGGTCGGCCGGCCGGACCGTCGTGGTCCGCGACGCGAAGGGCCGCGAGAAGACCTTCGAGGCGCCGTCCTCCGCCCGCGGCCTCGTCTTCGCGCCCAAGGGCTACCGGCTCGGCGTCGCCCACTACAACGGCGTGAGCCTCTGGTACCCCAATCTGGAGACGCCGGCCGAGGTGATCACCTGGAAGGGCTCGCATATCGACGTCACGTGGTCGCCGGACGGGCGCTTCGTGGTGTCGACCATGCAGGAGAACAGCCTGCACGGCTGGCGCCTCCAGCCGGATCGCGGGCACATGCGGATGTCGGGCTATCCCGGCAAGGTCCGCTCGATGTCGTGGTCGTTCGACGGGAACTGGCTCGCCACCAGCGGGGCCGAGGCGGCGATCGTGTGGCCCTTCGATTCCAAGGAAGGTCCGACCGGCAAGGCCCCGCGGGAATGCGGCGTCCGCCCGGCCCGTGTCTCCCGCGTGGCGTTCCACCCGAAGGCGCCGGTCCTGGCCATGGGCTACGAGGACGGCTGCATCCTGCTCGTCCGCTTCACCGACGCGGCCGAGTTGCTGGTGCGACCGGCCGTCCAGGGGAGCGGCGTCACGGCGCTCGGCTGGGACGCGCGCGGCGGCCGCCTGCTGTTCGGCTGCGCCGACGGCAAGGCCGGCCTCCTCACGCTGCCGGGCTGAGACGCAGGGTCAGGGGTCGTCTCACCCGCGGCTGGAACCACCGCCCCGCGCATGCTCTTTGTCGGGGGTCGATTCCCCCGTCGGAGGCCAGGCATGTTTCGCGTGTTCCGCACCTTCGGCCTCGCCCTCGGCCTGCTCGGAGGCGTGGTCGCCGCGCAGGCCCCGGAATTCGCGCAGCAATACGCGCAGCGCCTCGGGGGCGCCGCGGACGAGCTCCGTCGGCAGGTGGCAGTCCTCGAATCCGACGCGCAGGCGTCCGGGACGACGCGCGAGGGCGCCGTCGACCGGCTGCGCGCCAACCCGGACCAGCTCGTCGCCCGTCGCGGCGAGGCCGCGCGGGCCGACATCGCCCGTCTCGCCCGCCTCAGCGCCCAGCAGCAGGCCCTGAGTGCGGCGACGAGCCCACTCGGGCGCGTGGTGGCGATGCTCCGCGATCCCGACGTGCCGGTGGCCGAGGCCGCCTATCACGACTTCAGCCCGGCCGTGCCCACGAGCGCCGACGGCTTGGCCGCGGGTCTGATCGGGTTCTTCGTCGCGTGGGGCGGCTGGCGCGTCGCGTCGGATGTCGGCCGCCGGGCCGTGCGCCGGCGCCCGCGGGAGACCGCGACCGTCGCGTGAGCGCGGTTCGCGCGGGCCAGACTGTGGCGCAACGTCTACAGCAGCTTGCGCGAGCCTTGCGTATCGAGCAGGGATCCGGCCGTCCCGGTCCGGGAGAAGGCGCAAGATGCCGCGCGCGTCGAACTCCACCACCATCGATCCGGCGCTCGACGCCGCCGCGCTGCTGCGGCGTATCGGCTTCTTCGGCCTCTTCGTGGTTCTCCCCGTTCTCGCGCAGGTCGCCCGCCGCGCCTCGGTGATCCTCGCGCCGATCGCCGTGATCCTCCTGATCATCGCCAGCGTCATCGACCGGCGCCAGCGTCCGGTCCGCCCGGCGACCTACCGCCTCCTGACGGCTCCGGCCTTCCTGGCCGGCATGCTGGTCGTGCTGTGGTCGGCCCTGTCGCTGACCTGGACCCCCTTCCTCGGGCCGGCGCTGGAGCGGCTGGCCAATCTCGGCGCGACCATCGGACTCGCCCTCCTGGGTTACCTCGCCCTCCCCGACAGGATGCGCTCGGCGAACCTCTACCTCCTGCCGCTCGGCGTCGTGGCGGGCGCGATCGTGGCGATCATGCTCGGGCTGTTCGGCGCCCACATCGCGCCGCCCGGAGTCGAGGATGACGGGGCCCTCGATCGCGGCCTCGTCCTGCTCATCCTGCTGCTCTGGCCGGCCCTCGCGTGGCTGCGGTCCCGCCGCCGCGACCGGGAGGCGCTGGGCCTCGCGCTGCTCGTCGCCCTGGCGCTCACGGTCCAGCCTGACGGGACGCAGATCGCCGCCCTGTCGGTTGGCGCCGTCGCCTTCGCGGTGACGAGCTACCGGCCGCGGCTCGGGGTGACGCTCACCGCTCTCCTCTCGGCCGCCCTGCTGGCGGCGGCGCCGCTGCTGCCCTTCCTGGCGCGGCCGGTCGGAGCTGCGCTCCTGGGGCCGGTCGCCCCCGCGGTGCTGTCACTGAAGAGCTGGCAGAAGGTCGTCACCTCCGATCCGGTGCGGCTGATCACCGGGCACGGCTTCGAGACGGCCCTGCGCGGACGCCTGGTCGGCCTCCTGCCGGCCAACGCGCCGACCACGGCGCTCTTCGAGTTCTGGTACGAGCTCGGCATCGTCGGCGCGCTGGCCGCCGCCTTCGCCCTCTACGCCTCGATCCGGCGGGCCGGCCGGGACGGCCCGGCCCTCGTTCCCGGCGCGATGGGCTGCTTCGCCGCCGCCTTCACGGTGGCCTGCCTGAGCGTCGGGCTGACTGCCGTCTGGTGGCTCACGACGGTCGCCATCGCGATCGTGGTCTTCGTCGCGGTGGAGCGCGGCCAGTTCCGGACCAGCCGGCCGAAGGTCGCCAAGCTGCATCGCCTGCAGACGCGGGGCGAGTGAGCGGTCAGGCACGCAGGAAGCCGTGCAGGCGGATCCAGGCCAGGAACAGGCCCGGCCAGGCCGCCACGGGTGTCCCGGGCGCGCCGAGCCCGAAGCCGTGGCCGCCGCGCTCGAACAGGTGCAGCTCGGCCGGCACCCGCGCCTTGCGCAGCGCCGAGAACATCAGAAGCGGATGGTCGGCCACGGCGACGGGGTCGTCGATCGCCTGGACGAGGAAGGTCGGCGGCGTATCCGGCCCGACCTGCAGATCCACCGAGTAGGTCTTCATCTCGTCGGGGGTGACGTCGTCGCCGACGAGGATGCGGCGGGTCGCGGTCCGGTCGAACGGCTTGCGCATGGTGATGACGGGGTAGATCAGACCGGCCAGCGCGGGCCGGATCGGCTGGGCGTCGGCGGTGTCGACGCCCGCGTACAGGTCCCGGGCGCTCCCGACGGCGGTCTCGCCCATGAGGTGGCCGCCCGCCGAGAAGCCGAGGACGCCGACCCGCGCGGGATCGATGCCGAACTCGGCGCCGCGCGCCCGGACCAGCCGGAGGGCGCGCTGGGCATCCTGGCGCGGCGCGTCCGGCCCCGAGCCCCAGCCCTCCGCGGGCAGGCGGTAGACGAGGAGGAAGACCGTGATGCCGGCCGCGTTCAGGACGCGGCCGACCGGGACGCCCTCGTTGCCGAGGGCGATGAATTCGTAGCCGCCGCCCGCCGCGACGATCATCGCGGCGCCGTTCGGGTTGGCCGGACGCATGACCAGCAGACAGGGCCGCGCGACCCGGGTGACGTCGCCGAACGTCCCCTCGACGTAGCGGTAGCCGTCCGGGTTCGGCCCGTCGCCGCCGCCCGGCGGCGCGCCGGGCCACAGCTCGATCACCTGCAGATCCGCGCCGGGCAGCGAGCGCGGCAGAGCCCGGATCGACTCGTGCGGCGCGGGCTGCGGTGCCGTCTCCGCCGGCCCTTCCGCCCGGGCGTTGCGCAGCCCGAGGACGCTTCCGAGACCGGCGAGCAGGAGACGGCGGTCGAGGCGCAAAGGCATCTCCCGGGTGAGGCCGCGCGCGGGACCGCCCCCCGGCGAGCCCGGCTCCCGCGGGAGCGCGGGGGCAACGCCCAAGGACGCGAGGCGGGTTCCGTCGCGGCGGCGCGCCTCAGCTCTTTCGCGCGATGACGGCGACGTAGAAGCCGTCGGTCCCGGTCCGCAGCGGGCTCATCTGGATCCCGTGGGCCGTTTTCCGCACGGCTGACCGGAGCGAATCCGGCCCTGTTGCCAGCACCTCGTCCGCGGGGACGACGTCGAAGCGGCCGCGCCAGCCCGACAGGAGGCCGGAGACGGCCGCGTCGTTCTCCGCCGAGAGCAGCGAGCAGGTGATGTAGACGATCCGGCCGCCGGGCCTGACGAGTCGCGCCGCCCGATCGAGGACCTGCGCCTGCTCGGCGGTCCGCAGCGCGAGGCTCCCCGGCCGCAGGCGCCACTTGGCGTCCGGATTCCGACGCCACGTGCCGGACCCGGTGCAGGGCGCGTCGACCACGACCCGGTCGACTTTGCCGTCGAGGTCCTCGAGCACGTCGGCCCGCGCCTTGCCGCTGCGCGGAGTCCGCACCTCGGCCAGCGCGCCGGACCGGCGCAGGCGCTCGTGGATCGGCGCGAGCCGGCGCGGATCGCCGTCGGTGGCGATCAGGCGGGCGCCGTTGCCGGTCTCCGCCGCGAGGGCCAGGGTCTTGCCGCCGCCGCCCGCACAGAGGTCGACGATGGTCTCGCCGGCGCGCGGCGCGGCGAGGAGGGCGGCGAGCTGCGAGCCCTCGTCCTGGATCTCGTACCAGCCCTCCAGGAACTCGGCCTCGACGTGGAGCGCCGGACCGCGCCCGTCGGCGCCGATCGGGACGCGCAGGCCCGCCGGCGCGTGCGGTGTCGGCGCGGCGTCGTAGGCCGCGAGCGCCGGCAGGATCGCGTCGCGGTCGCCGCGCAGGGCGTTGACGCGGATATCGAGGGGCGCGCGCCGCGCCAGCGCCTTCAGCTCCGGGACGAGGTCGTCGCCGAGCGTAGCCGCGAGGTCCGGGAGCACGAAGGCCGGCGCGTCGCCCGCCACCTCCGGCGGCGCGTCCTGCAGCGTCCCGCCGTCGAGGCGCGCGCGCTCGTCGTCGCTGAGGGGAGCCGGCGCGAAGCGCTCGCCGGTGAACAGGGTCGCGACCGAACCCGCCGCGAGCCCCTGCTGGAGGCGCAGCGTGCCGATCAGGACGGCGCGCGGCGTGTCCGCGCCCATGATCCAGGCCGCCGACGCGCGCCGTCGCAGGGCGTCGTAGACGAGGCTGGCGATGCCCGCGCGGTCGCCCGAGCCGGCGAAGCGGTGGGCGAGACCCCAGTCCTTCAGGGCGTCGGCGGCCGGCCGACGCCGCTCGGCGATATCGGTGAGGACTTCGATGGCGGCGGAGCAGCGAGCGGCGGGGGTCAGGGTTCGGATCCTTCGGAATGCCTCAGCGACGCTATGAACGACGCCGTGAACTATGACGTGAAACGGCCACGCTTGGCCCACGATGCCGCCACGTTACGGCCGAGCTTCCTGCACCTTCGCGGCGCAGACCGTGCTGCGGTCGGTCCGCCCTGCGGGCCGCCGCGTGTCGTATGGCATCCGCCCGCCCCGGACCAGACCGGTCCGTCGCCGGGCGCATCCCGGGAGTACCCTAGCCCATGACGTCCACCGTTCGCGTCGCCCTCGCGGCCCTGGTCACCGCCTCGCTCGCCGCCTGCGCGAGCGCGCCCGCCGCCCAGCCGGAGCTGACGCCGGTGCCGCGTCCGCGGGTCGATGCCAAGACGCAGCTGGAATACGGCAACCCGCCCCCGCCGCCGCCCGGCCGCTACTGAGACATCCGCGCGGGGTGCGGCTCAGGCCGCCTCCCGCGCCCGCCGGGCCTCGTAGGCCTTGAGGCCGGTATAGACCGCGGTCAGGAGCGGGAACGGAACCTCCGGCGCCAGCCGCCTGCCGCGGGCGATCAGATCGCCGATCACGTGGTCCGCCTCGATGCGACCCCGGTTCTCGATGTCGCGCAGCATCGAGGCCGTGAAGGTGGACCCGGCCGCCGTCAGCTGCGCCCGCGCCCGCTCCGCCACCACGGCCCGCGGCTCGAAGCCGCTGGCCGCGGCAACGGTCGTGCACTCCGCGTGCAGCGCCGCGATCAGCGCGGCGCCCTCGGGTGCCGCCACGATGTCGCCGACCGCGGCGCGCATCAGCGTGGTCGCCCCGGCGAGCGTCGCCAGGAACACCCACTTCTCCCACATCTCCTGCAGGATCACGTCGCTCAGGCGCGGCTGGAACTTGAGGCCGCGCATCAGCGCGTCGACCGCCTCGATCCGCGCCGAGCGCGACCCGTCCCGCTCGCCGTAGGTGATGCTGCACAGCTCGCTCATGTGGCGGATCGCGCCGTCCGGCGCGAGCGTCGCGGCGATCGCGCACGAACCGCCGAGAACGCGGTCCGTACCGAACCGGGCGTCGAGCACGTCGAGATGCGACATGCCGTTGAGCACGGGCAGGATCGCGGTGTCGGGGCCCACGGCCGGCGCGAGGTCAGCGACGGCGCTGTCGAGGTCATAGGCCTTGCACGACAGCAGGATCAGGTCGAACCGCCCGGCCCCGGCCAGCCTATCGGCCGTGACGGTGGGCGGAGCGGGCAGGTGCAGGTCGCCGAGCGGCGAGCGGACGTTCAGGCCGTCCGCCGCCAGCTTCGCCGCCCGGGCCGGCCGGACCAGGAAGGTGACGTCGGCGCCCGCCTCGGCGAGGCGCGCCCCGTAATAGCCGCCGGTCGCGCCGGCCCCGACGATCAGCGTGCGCATCGGTCCCTCAGGTCCGCGACGGGTAGTTCGGGCTCTCGCGGGTGATCGTCACGTCGTGGACGTGGCTCTCGCGCAGGCCGGCATTGGTGATGCGGATGAACTGCGCCCGCTCCTGGAACTCGGGGATCGTGGCGCCGCCGACGTAGCCCATGGCGGCGCGCAAGCCGCCGGCGAGCTGGTGCAGGACATTGCCGACCGGGCCCTTGTAAGGGACCTGCCCCTCGATGCCCTCCGGCACGAGCTTGTGGGTGTCGTTCACCTCGGCCTGGAAGTAGCGGTCGGCCGAGCCGCGGGCCATGGCGCCCACTGAGCCCATGCCGCGGTACGACTTGTAGGAGCGGCCCTGGTAGAGGAACACCTCGCCGGGCGCCTCGTCGGTGCCGGCGAGCAGCGAGCCGAGCATCGCCACGGAGGCGCCGGCCGCGATCGCCTTGGCGAGGTCGCCCGAATACTTGATGCCGCCGTCGGCGATGACCGGGACGTCGGCCTCGCCGGCCGCCTCGACCGCCTCCATCAGCGCGGTGAGCTGCGGCACGCCCACGCCCGCCACGATGCGGGTCGTGCAGATCGAGCCCGGGCCGATGCCGACCTTGATGGCGTCGGCGCCGGCATCGATCAGCGCCTTGGCGCCGTCCCGCGTCGCGACGTTGCCGGCGATGACCTGAACGGCGTTCGAGAGCTGCTTCACGCGGGCGACGGCATCGAGCACCTTGATCGAGTGGCCGTGGGCGGTGTCGACCACAATCACGTCGCAGCCGGCGTCGATCAGGCGCTCGGCCCGCTCGAAGCCGCTGTCGCCCGTCGTCGTGGCGGCGGCGACGCGCAGCCGACCCTGCTCGTCCTTGACGGCGTTCGGGTAGGCGACGCGCTTCTCGATGTCCTTGACGGTGATCAGGCCGATGCAGCGGTAATGGTCGTCGACGACCAGCAGCTTCTCGATCCGGAACTGGTGAAGCAGCCGCTTGGCCTCGTCCTGGGTCACGCCCTCGCGGACCGTGATCAGGCGGTCGCGGGTCATCAGCTCGGCGACCGGCTGGTTGGAGTTCGTCGCGAAGCGGACGTCGCGGTTGGTCAGGATGCCGACGAGCTTGCCCCGCGAGCCGTTGGGGCCGCGCTCGACCACCGGGATGCCGGAGATCCGGTTGAGCTTCATCACCTCGAAGGCGTCGGCGAGCGTCTCGTCGGGGTGGATGGTGATGGGGTTCATAACCATGCCGGACTCGTACTTCTTGACGAGGCGGACCTGCTCGGCCTGCTCCGGCGGCTCGAGGTTGCGGTGGATGACGCCCATGCCGCCGTTGGCCGCCATGGCGATCGCCATCGGCGCCTCGGTGACCGTGTCCATCGCCGAGGCGAGGATCGGCAGGTTCAGCGGAATCGTGCGGGTCAGCCGCGAGGCGACGTTGACTTCGGTCGGCATCACCGAGGAGGCGGCGGGCCGCAGGAGCACGTCGTCGAAGGTGAGTCCCTCGATGATCGATGCGGTTTCTACTCGGGCCATGTGCCAACTTTCCTCGGACGGCAGCGCGCATGGAGGCCGCGCTGCGGGATCGGGTTGGCAAGTGCCAGTATCACGGGCTCCGCGAAGGCGCCAATGCGCGGTTGATGCGTCGCAGCGCGAAAACGTGCATGGCTCGAGGCTTATCCACGCCCGCTCGACGGGCGCGGCAGTGCCGTGAACGGACGTCCGCGGTCAGACGCGGAGTTGGCGCATGCGCCTCAGCGCATCGCCGGGCTGGCCGGGCCCTTGTCGGTGTACTCGGGCGGCAGGCCGATATAGTCGCCGAGCATGCCGTCGATGCCCGGCGCGCGGCCGAAGGCCTCGCAGTCCGGGTCGAGGGGCGCCTCGCCCAGGGTGGTGATGCGAATCCGGTCCCAAGTCGGGATCGTGTTGGGGGCCGTGAACGGGTCGTCGCCGGTCGCCAGCATGTAGCCGAAATCCTGGCCGAACTCCCCGGCGAGGTCGTAGGCGTCGCTGGCGCGGGAGAAGCGCGGCTGGCTGGTGAACGAGTTGGCCGCTCCGCCCCAGACCATGGCGGCCCGCTGCTCGCGGCGCCGGTCCAGAGCCTCGGCCTCGACCGTCAGGCTCCCGAGCCCGATCGGCACGCGCGGGATCGGCACGCGCCCGACACCCTCGGCGAAGCTCAGGCCGAGCTGCGAGGCGACCGTCACGCCCGCCGAGCCCGCGATGGTCGCGCCGGCACCGAGAAGGTCCGTCGGATCGACGCGGGTGACCTGCGCCCGCACGGTCAGGTCGGCGTCGCGGCTGGTAACGATGTCGTACTTCAGCGACAGGTCGTAGCACAGCGCCCGGTCGGCGGCGTTGGCGATGAGCCGCCGCTCGGCGGCCGTCAGCGGGGCGGCGCCGGACACGTCGGCGTGGAACGCCGTCGGGATGATGCGGACGGTGCGGGCCTTCGCCAGGGCCGGCCGGTCGACGTAGATCCGCGAGGCCGAGGCGACCTGATCGCTGGACTTGAGCCGGTCGTAGCGCGTCAGCGAGCCGCGATCGTTGAGCAGGACAGTGCCGCAGGCGGCGACCATCGAGAGAAGGGCGACGCCGGCGGCGATCCGCGCCACGGAGCGGACCTTGCTGGGGCTGGACTGCATCGAAATCCTCGCGCGCCGGCCCCGGGCCGGCTGGAGCGGCCTCACGGACGCGTGATGGAAACTTAGCCATTGGCGCACCCGCAAAAAAGGTGGCCCCGCGCTGCGGCTCAACCTCTGTTGCACGGGGGATACATTCGCGAAACACGAGGGTGCGAGGTGGCCGCGCTGCCGTACAACCGCGGCGGCGCCACATGCGTCTGCTGTATGATGCCCGCGACCATCCAAAGACCGCTCTGGATCGTCCCCCTGACGGTCGCCACCGCGCTGTTCATGGAGAACACCGATTCCACGGTGATCGCAACGGCGCTCCCGAGCATCGCCGCGAGCCTCCACGAGGACCCGATCGCCCTCAAGCTGGCGCTGACCTCCTACCTGGTCAGCCTCGCGATCTTCATCCCGGTGAGCGGCTGGATGGCCGACCGGTACGGGTCGCGGACGGTGTTCCGCGCGGCCCTCGTGGTGTTCATGGCCGGCTCGCTCGCCTGTGCGGCCGCGAACGGCCTCGCGTGGTTCGTCGCCGCGCGTTTCCTCCAGGGCATGGGGGGCGCCATGATGGTGCCGGTCGGGCGCCTCGTGGTGCTGCGCAGCGTGCCGAAATCGCAGCTCGTGACGGCGCTCGCCTACCTGACCTTCCCGGCGCTGGTCGGCCCGGTGCTCGGTCCGCCGGTCGGCGGCCTGATCACCACGTGGTTCGACTGGCGCTGGATCTTCTTCATCAACCTGCCGATCGGCTGCGCCGGGATCGTGCTGGCGAGCCTGTACTTCGAGGACGTGCGCGAGCCGGAGCGACCGCCCCTCGACTTGCTCGGCTTCGCGCTGCTCGGGACCGGCCTCGCCGCCCTGATGCTCGGCCTCGCCTCCCTCGGCCGCCACCTGCTGCCGGCGGAAGTGTCGTGGGGCTGCCTCGCCGCGGGCGCGGTGCTCCTGCCGCTCTACTGGGCACATGCCCGGCGGGTGCCCTACCCGATCGTCCGCCTCGACCTGATGCGGCGGCCGACCTTCCGGGTCGCGGTGCTCGGCGGCAGCCTGTTCCGGATCGGCACCGGGGCGATCCCGTTCCTGCTGCCGCTGATGCTGCAGGTCGGCTTCGGGCTCGACGCCCTGCAGTCGGGCCTGATCACCTTCGCGGCGGCGGCCGGGGCGATGTTCGTGAAGACCCTGGGGCCGCGGATCCTGCGCCGCACCGGCTTCCGCGCCCTGATGGTCTGGAACGCGCTGCTGGCCTCGGCCTTCCTGGCGGTCAACGGGTTCTACACCGCGCAGACGCCCCACTGGATCATGGTGATCCTGCTGTTCGTCGGCGGCTGCTCGCGCTCGATCCAGTTCACCTGCGTCAACGCCATCGCGTACGCCGACCTCGAATCGAAGGAGATGAGCGCGGCCACGAGCTTCGCCAGCGTCTGCCAGCAGCTGTCGCTCAGCCTCGGCGTCACGCTGGGCGCGCTGGCGCTCGAGGGGAATGCCGGGTTCCACGGCCGAACGGAGATCCAGGCCTCGGATTTCGGGCCGGCCTTCTTCGCCGTCGCCGTGATCTCGGCGGCCTCGGCACTGGCCTTCCGCAACCTGTCGCCGGATGCCGGCGCGGAGATCTCCGGGCGGAAGGTGGCTGCCGCGCCGCCCGCCCCGACGACCGAGATGAGGCCGCGGCACGGCTGATCAGGCCGCGGCGCGGGCCGGCGGCCGGCCGGCAGCGCGTTTGCCGGCGTTCCGCGGCGCGCTGCCCTTGCCGGAAGCCTTCGCGGAGGCGGGCTTCGCGCTGGGCGCCGCCGCGCGAGTTCCGGCGCGCCAGCCCTGCCAGCTGAGCGCGCCCGGACCGCTCAGGGCGTACATGAGGAACCCGCCGGCGAGGCCGAGATCGGCCAGCATCAGCGTGCGCTCGGCGACCGCGGCGGGTCCCACATAGTACCAGAACGGGTGGAGCACGAAGGCCGTCACGGCGGCGAAGAGCGCGAGCGCCAGCCCGGTGAGCCCCGGCAGGACGCCGAGGATCAGGGCGAGCGGTCCGAACACCTGCACCACCACGGCGGCGGTGGCGACGCCGTTGGGAAACGGCATCCCGGCCCCCGCGAGCGTCAGCGCGAACCCCGACACGTTGAGCGCCCGGGCGATCCCGGTCGGCAGGAGCGCGGCGGCCAGCAGCAGGCGCGCGACGAGGAGGGTTGCGTCCTGGGCGCGGGCGAGCATCGGCGTGTCCGGTCGGGTGGATCAGGACAGCAGTGTTGCAACTTTCCGCTGAAGACCCCGTTAAGGACGCCGCCTCAACCGACGCCTCAACCGCCGACGCCGCCGCGGAACAGGCGGCCACGCTCGGTCCAGGCGACGACGAGGAGCGACAGGGCGCCGAGACTCGCGTAGCCGATCGCCACGGGGAGCACCGTGCCGTCGAAGGACTGGCCGATCAGGAAGCCGCAGAACGCGCCCAGGATCGTGGTGTAGAAGCCCAGGAACGACGAGGCCGTGCCGGCGATGGCGCCGAGGGGCTCCAGCGCGAGGGCGTTGAAGTTCGGCATCGCGAAGCTGATCAGGAACTGGTTCACCGCGAGGACCGACAGGAACAGGGCCAGCGGCGGGTGGCCGTGATAGGCCAGCGCGACGCCGACCTGCGCGAGGCCGACGAGCGTGAAGGCGATGACGCCGCTGTGCGACATCGCCCGCATCCCGAGCCGCCGGACCACGCGGGCGTTGATCAGCGTCGCCGCCCCCATGGCGCCCGCCACGAGCCCGAAGGCCAGCGGGAAGAGCGGGCCGAGGTGGTACAGGCCGGTATCGAAGACCTGCTGCGCCGAGCCGACGTAGCCCATGATGCAGCCGGTCATCAGCCCGAGCGCGGTGGCGTAGCCGACGGCGACGCGGGTCTTCAGCGTCAGGCGGATCGCCTCCCAGGTCGCGGCCGGCGAGAGCGGCCGGCGATATTCCGGGTGCAGCGTCTCGGGCATCCGCAGGGAGAACCAGATCGTCAGCCAGAAGGCGAGGACCAGCATCGAGACGAAGACGTAGACCCAGGAGCCCAGCGCCAGCATCATGCCGCCGATCGCCGGCGCGATCATCGGGACAATCAGGAACACCATCATGGTGAGCGACATGACGCTCGCCATCTCGCGGCCGGCGAACCGGTCGCGCACGATCGCCACCGACAGCACCCGCCCACCGGCGGCGCCGATGCCCTGGATGATCCGGGCGGCGAGCAGCCAGCCGAAGCTCGGCGCCACCATGGCGAGGAAGCAGCCGATCACGTAGACGGCGAGGCTTGCCAGCAGCACCGGCCGTCGCCCGAGGGCGTCGGAGACCGGCCCGTAGACGATCTGCGCGAAGCCGAAGCCGATCATGTAGACGTAGACGAGGAGCTGCAGCCGGTTGGGATCGGCCACCGCGAACCGCGCCTCGATGGCCGGGAAGGCGGGCAGCAGGTTGTCGATGGAGATCGCCGTCACCGCCATCATCAGGGCGATGATGGCGACGAACTCGGCGAAGCCCGGCCCGGACCAGGGCCGCGGGGCGCGGACGTCCTGGACCGGCGGCACGGGCCGAATCGCGATGGTCACGGCGGGCTCTCGGGGTGCGCGGGAACGGGCCGATCAGGGCTCGTCCTTCACGGCACAGTTGTGACAACCCTGCCCGCGCCGCGCAGTTCAGGCCGGCAGCGGGCGCAGGGCCGGCGCGTCGGGCTTGCGGCCCACGAAGGCGGCCATCAGGGCGGCGACGAGGCAGAGCAGGCCGGCCGCCACGAAGGCGCCGAGATAGGTGCCGCTCTCGGTTCGGACCATGCCGGCGAGCCACGCCGCCGACGCCGCGCCGATCTGGTGCGCGGCCGCGATCCACCCGAACATCAGCGCGGCGTTCTCCTCCCCGAACGATTTGCCTGCGAGCTGGACGGTGGGCGGCACCGTGGCGATCCAGTCGAGCCCGTAGAAGACCGCGAACAGCGACAGGCCGTAGAAGCTGTAGTCGAAGGAATAGGGCAGGAAGATCAGCGAGAGTCCGCGCAGCCCGTAGTACCAGGCCAGGAGCTTGCGCGAGTCGAACCGGTCTGTGAGCCAACCCGACGCCGTAGTGCCGACCAAGTCGCAGATCCCCATCAGCGCCAGCAGGCCGGCGGCCGTGACCTCGGCGATGCCGTGATCGATGCAGGCCGGGATCAGGTGGGTGCCGATCAGGCCGTTGGTCGAGGCGCCGCAGATGAAGAACGTGCCGGCGAGCAGCCAGAAATCCCGGGAGCGCAGGCCGATGCGCAGGCCGCGGAGCGCCCGCACGGCCGGGTTCTCGGTCAGCACCGGCGTCGGCGTCACCGCGTCCTCGCCGTAGCGGGGCAGGCCGAGATCCGCCGGCCGGTCGCGCAGGAACAGGGCCGCCAGCGGGATCAGCGCCAGGGTCGCGGCGGCGACCACCAGAGAGACGGAGCGCCAGCCCTGCCCCACCGCGATCGAGGCCAGCATCGGCAGGAAGACCAGCTGACCCGTGGCGCTGCTCGCGGTCAGCAGGCCGAGCACGAGACCCCGGCGCCTGGCGAACCAGCGCCCGGCCACGGTGGCGCCGAGCACGTTGGCCACCATGCCGGACCCGGATCCCACGACGAGGCCCCAGAGCAGGACCATCTGCCAGGGCGCGGTCATCAGGCTCGTGGCGGCGGTGCCGATTGCCAGGATCAGGAGCGCACCGCAGACCGAGCGCCGCAGGCCGAACCGCTCGATGATCGCCACCGCGAAGGGGCCGATCATCCCGTACAGGAAGATGTTGAGCGCGATGCCGACGCTGATCGTGGCCGCGGTCCAGCCGAATTCCCGTTCCCAGGGGACGATCAGCACGCTCGGGGTGGCCCGGACCCCGGCCCCGACGAGCAGGACCAGGAAGGTCACCGCGACGACGATCCAGGCGTAGTGCAGGCGCGACCCGGGGCGCGTCTCTGTCAGGGCGGTCATGGACGGGCTCCGGAAGCGGGGCGGATCGGTCAGGCGGCGGAGATCAGGGACTCCGCCAGGGCGGAGACGGTCGCGGGATCGACCCGGGCGTTGATACGGCTCTGCGCCTCGCGCCAGTAGGGCGTCGCGGCCGCGAGGGCCTCGCGGCCCGACGCGGTCAGGGACACGCGGCGCTCGCGCGGATCCGACGCGCCGGGCGTGACCGAGACGAAGCCGCGGCGCTTGAGCGGGTCGAGGTTGCGGCCCATCGTGGTGCGCTCCAGCGCTGCCTCGGCGGCGAGGCGGGAGACCGGGACCGGTCCGAGCCGGTCCAGCAGCCGCAGGATCGCGAACTGGGTCACGCGGAGCCCGGTCGGCTTCAAGGCGGCGTCGTAGATCGCCGTCAGCGCCCGCGTGGCGCGACGCAGGGCGGAGCAGGTGCACGGCTCGGGTGACGGGGCGCTCAAGGTATGGGTGTATATGCACGCATCGGGCGTTCGGCAAGGCGAAGCTGACGGTTCGCAGCGATCGACACCCGTTGGCCCGGAAACGGGCGGGCGCTGTCATCGACACGGCCGGTCACGCTGCTATCGCTTGGGCGAGTGACCCGGTTCGGGAGAAGCGCGATGACACTCGAGACCGCGACGGCGTTGTCCTCCTCGGAGCAGAAGACGGCCCGCACCGGGCTGATAGAGGCGGCCGCCGACATCGTCACCGAGCAGGGCGGACCCGGCGGCTTCGTCCGCGACCTGTTCGGCCGCGTGACGCCGGAGGATCTCGCTCCCTACGATCCCTCTGTCCTGGCGGATCTCGCCGCCCGCGCCCGCGCCTTCCTGTCCGAGCCGCGGAGGCCGGGCGAC
The DNA here is from genome assembly GCF_900108435.1 of Methylobacterium sp. 275MFSha3.1. Lineage (NCBI taxonomy): Bacteria > Pseudomonadati > Pseudomonadota > Alphaproteobacteria > Hyphomicrobiales > Methylobacteriaceae > Methylobacterium > Methylobacterium sp. 275MFSha3.1. The sequence continues at coordinate 176,484 of NZ_FNWP01000005.1, forward strand.
CCGGCGCGGCTGCGCCTGAGCGACAGCCAGCTGGTGCGCGACGGCCGTGCGCGCGAGACGACGGTCCTGGAGGTGATCAACGACAACCGTCCGTTCCTGCTGGACTCGACCCTGGCCGAACTGACCGAGCAGGGCCTCGCCCCGCAGCTCGTGGCGCACCCGATCCTCGGGGTGGAGCGGGACGGTGCCGGCGGGCTCATCCGGGTGGTCGGGGAGACGACCGCGGACGCGCAGGGCAGTCTCGCGCGCGAGAGCTTCATCCACATCCACCTCGACCCCGTGGCGGCCGAGACCGGCGAGCGGCTCCTGAACGCCCTCGCGACGGTCTACCGGGATGTCGCCCTGGCGAGCGACGACCACGACGCCATGCTGGCGCGCCTCACCGACCTCGCCGCCGATCTCGGGCGCGGGCCAACCCCGATGCCGGAACCGGAGACCGAGGAGGCGCGCGCCTTTCTCGAATGGCTGACCGACGGCCAGTTCCTCATCCTCGGCATGCAGGAGCACGGCATCGCCGGCGACGCCCACCCGCTGGTCGAGGGGTCGAGCCTCGGCGTGCTCCGCGATCCCGGCGCGACGCCCCTGCGCCGCGGCCGGACGCCGGTGGACTACACGCCGGAGATCCTCGCCTTCCTGGAAGAGCCGCAGCCGCTGATCATCACCAAGGCCAGCGTGAAGTCCCGGGTCCACCGCTCAGCCTACCTGGACTATGTCGGCGTCAAGCTGTTCTCCGGTCTCGGCAAGCTGTCGGGCGAGGTGCGGATCGTCGGCCTGTTCACCGCCTCCGCCTACACGAGCCCGGCCCGCGACATTCCGGTTCTGCGCCGGAAGGTGGAGGCCGTCGTCCAGCGCGCCGGCCTCGACCCGACGAGCCATGCCGGCCGCAGCCTCCTCGCCGTGCTGGAGAGCTACCCGCGGGACGAACTCTTCCAGATCGACGGCGAGCGGCTCTACCGGTTCACCCTGGCCATCGCCGCCCTGGCCGACCGCCCGCGGGTCCGCGTGCTGTCCCGGCCCGACCGGTTCGGCCGCTTCGTGTCGCTGCTCGTCTACGTCCCGAAGGACCGCTACGATTCCGCGATCCGGGGACGGATCGGCAGCTACCTGGCCGAGACCTACGGCGGGCGGCTCAGCGCGTCCTACCCCGACTACCCGGAAGGCTCGCTCGCCCGGATCCACTACATCATCGGTCTGCCCGATCAGGGCAGCCCCGAGCACGATCCCGCCTCCCTGGAGGCCGGGATCGTCGCCCTGGTCCGGACCTGGGGCGACGCGCTGCGGGCGGCGCTGGCCGAATCCCAGGGGGGCGACCGCGCGCGGCAACTCGCCGCCCGCTACGGCGACGCGTTCTCGGCCGCCTATCGGGACAATTTTCAGCCTGAGGTCGCCGTCGCCGACGTGACGATCCTCGACAGCCTCGGCGAGACGCAGCCGCGGGCCGTCCATCTCGATCGGCGGCCCAGCGACCCCGCCGCACAGGTCCGCCTGAAGGCGTTCTCGCGCGGCACGGCGATCGCGCTGTCCGACCGGGTCCCGGCGCTCGAGAATCTCGGCTTCCGCGTCATCAACGAGCGCACGTACCAGATCGCGCCGTCCGAGACGGACGAGGCCGCGCGGGTCTGGCTGCACGACATGCTGATCGAGCGCGCCACCGGCGCCCCGATCGACCTCGCGGCGCTGGAACGCCCGCTGGAGGCCGCGATGCTCGCCATCGCGGACGGCATCGCCGAGTCCGACGGGTACAACCGGCTCGTCTTGGAGGCGGCCCTGCCCTGGCGTGAGGCGGCCCTGCTCCGGGCCCTCGGCCGCTACCTGCGCCAGCTGCGCATCCGCTACGGGCAGGACTACCTTGCGGGCACGCTGAGCCGCCACGCCGGGATCGCGCGCGCCGTCGTTGCCCTGTTCCGCGCCCGGTTCGACCCGGCCCTCGCCGGCGATCGGGCCGCCCGGGAGGCCGAGGTGCGCGCCGAGATCGAGACGGCGCTCGCCGAGGTCACGAGCCTCGACGACGACCGGATCCTCCGCCGGTTCGTCAACCTCGTCGAGGCGGCGGTGCGGACGAACTTCTATCAGACAGGCGCCGACGGGCAGCCGCGAGAGACGATCAGCTTCAAGTTCGCCTGCGCCAAGGTGACGGCGATGCCGCTGCCGCGGCCGTTCTTCGAGATCTTCGTCTACTCGCCCCGCGTCGAAGGCGTGCACCTCCGCTTCGGCTACGTGGCCCGCGGCGGCCTGCGCTGGTCCGACCGGCCGGAGGATTTCCGCACCGAGATCCTCGGCCTCGTGAAGGCCCAGCAGGTGAAGAACGCCGTGATCGTGCCGGTGGGCGCCAAGGGCGGCTTCTTCCCGAAGCGGCTGCCGCCGGCCTACGACCGCGCCGCCTGGATGCAAGAGGGGACCGAGAGCTACCGGATCTTCATCCGCACGCTGCTCGAACTGACCGACAACATCGTCGACAACGCCATCGTGCCGCCGCCCGACACGGTGCGGCACGATTCCGACGACGCCTACTTGGTGGTCGCCGCCGACAAGGGCACCGCCACCTTCTCGGACATCGCCAACGCCCTCTCGCTGGAGAAGGGCCACTGGCTCGGCGACGCCTTCGCGTCCGGCGGCAGTCAGGGCTACGATCACAAGGGCATGGGCATCACCGCCCGCGGCGCCTGGGAGGCGGTGCGCCGGCATTTCCGCGAGATCGACGTGGACGTGCAGACCGACCCGATCACCACGGTCGGCGTCGGCGACATGTCGGGCGACGTGTTCGGCAACGGCATGCTCCTCTCCGAGAGCATCCGCCTGATCGCGGCCTTCGACCACCGTGACATCTTCCTCGACCCGAACCCGGACGCCGCGGCGAGCTTCGCCGAGCGGCGGCGCCTGTTCGATCTGGGGCGGTCCTCCTGGGCGGATTACGACAAGAGCCAGATCTCGGAGGGCGGCGGCGTGTTCCCGCGCAGCCTTAAGACCGTGCCGCTCTCGGAGGCGATCCGGTCGGCGCTGGGCTTCGACCGGTCCGAGGCGACGCCCACCGAGCTGATGCAGGCGATCCTGAAGGCGCCGGCCGACCTGCTCTGGTTCGGCGGCATCGGCACCTATGTCCGGGCCACCACCGAGACCGACGAAGATGCCGGCGACCGCGCGAACGACGCCCTGCGCATCACCGGGCCGGAGCTGCGCGCGAAGGTCGTCGGCGAGGGCGCCAATCTCGGCCTGACGCAGCGCGGGCGCATCGAGGCGGCGCGCGCGGGCGTCCGCCTCAACACCGACGCGATCGACAACTCGGCCGGCGTGAACACGTCGGACGTCGAGGTGAACATCAAGATCGCGCTGATGACGCCGGAGCGGGACGGCAGGCTCAGCTACGAGGCGCGCAACACCCTGCTCGCCGACATGACCGACGAGGTCGGGCGCCTCGTGCTGCGCAACAACGAGTTGCAGACGCTCGCCCTGTCCCTCGCCCAGCGCGGGGGGCTGGGGGAGACCGGCTTCGCCATGCGGACGATGCAGGCACTGGAGGCGGAGGGCCGGCTCGACCGGGCGGTGGAGTTCCTGCCGGACGACGGCACGCTCGCCGAGCGCATGCGGCGGAACGAGGGGCTGACCCGCCCGGAATACGCCGTGCTGCTCGCCTACGCGAAGCTGTCGCTGCACGACGCGATCATTGAGAGCGCCGTGCCGAACGACCCGTACTTCGACCGGGAGCTGCAGCGCTACTTCCCGAAGGCACTGCGCGAACGCTTCCCCGATGCCGTCAAGGGACACCGCCTGCGCCGCGAGATCATCGCCACGGCGCTCGCCAACATCATCGTCAATCGCGGCGGCCCGTCGCTGGTGACGCGCCTCGTCGACGGCACCGGCGCGGACGCCGCGACCATCGCCAAGGCCTACGCGGTGACCCGCGACGCCTTCGGCCTGATGGAGCTGAACCTTGCCATCGACGGCCTCGGCGGTCGGATTCCCGGCCAGGGCCAGCTCGACCTCTACGCGGAGGTGCAGGATCTGCTGACGAACCGGATCGTGTGGTTCATCCGCAACCTCGACCTGGGCGGCGGCCTCGCCCCGGTGGTCGCCCGCTACCGGGACGGCATCGCCGCCGTGGAGGCCGCCCTCCCCAACGTGCTCGGCGACGAGGCGCTGGCGACGATCGGCGCCCGCGCGGCGGAGCTGACCGGGCACGGCATGGCCCCGGCCCAGGCGCGGCGCCTTGCCTCGCTCAGCGCGCTGATCTCCGCCCCCGACATCGTCCGGGTCGCCGAGGCCAGTGGGCGCCCAGTCGAGGAGGTCGCGGCCACGCATTTCGCCCTGGAGCACGCCTTCCGGCTGGACGACCTCGCCGCCGCGGCGCGGACCGTCCCGGTGGCCGACACGTTCGACCGCGTGGCCCTGGAGCGCGCGGGCGCCGGCATTGCTGCCGCGCACCGCAAGCTGACGGCCGAGGTCGTGGCGGATCTCGGCGCCGGGCCGGACGCGGTGGAGGCCTGGATCCGGGCGCGCGGCACCTCGCTCGCCCGGATCCGCGAGGCCGTGGACGCGATCAGCGCCTCCGGCCTCACGGTCTCCAAGGCGACGGTGGCGGCGAGCCTGCTCGGCGACCTCGTCCGGGCCGACTGATCGATCAGGCTCCGGGCGCGGATGCCGGTATGACGCTCCGGCGTCCGCGGCCGACCGCGGTGAGCACCAGTCCGAGCCCGGCGAGCGACACCGCGGCGGCGATCAGCGGGAGCTGGCCGTAGCCGGCCCCGAGGGTCAGCGCCGTGCCCCCGATCCAGGCGCCGGTGGCGTTGCCGAGGTTGAACGCGCCCTGGTTCAGCGTGGAGGCAAGGTTCGGCGCGTCGCTCGCCGCCTCCACGACCCAGATCTGGAGGGGCGAGACCAGGGCGAAGACCAGGCCCGACCAGAGCACCACGACCGCCACCGTGAGCGCCGGATGGTGCGCGACCGCGGCGAGCACCAGCAGGGCCGCCACGATGCCCAGGAAGCTGCCGACGATGGTGGCCATCGGGCCCCGGTCGGCCAGATGCCCACCGAGGAGATTGCCGACGGTCAGGCCCGTGCCGGCGGCGAACAGCACGCCGGTCACGCCCTGCGGCGTGAAGCCGGTCACGCCGGTCAGGAACGGCGTGATGTAGGTGAACACCGTGAAGAAGCTCACCGAGGACAGCGTCGAGATCAGCATCGGCCGCAGGACCGGCCAGCGCCCGAGCGCGCGAAACTCGCTGACGAGCCGGCCGCGGGTCCCGGGAAGCCCGTCCGGCACGCAGAGCTGGATCGCGAGCCCGGCCGCGAGCCCGATCACGACCACCGCCCAGAAGGTCGAGCGCCAGCCCGCCTCCTGCCCGAGGGCGGTGCCCAGCGGCACGCCGAGCACGTTGGCGAGGGTGAGGCCCGCGAACATCAGCGAGACCGCCTGCGTGCGCTTCTCCCGCGGCACGAGATCCCGCGCCACAACGGCGCCGATGCCGAAGAACGCGCCGTGCGCGAAGGCCGTCAGGATCCGCGCGGCCATGAGCAGGGCGTAGCTCGGCGCCAGCGCGCAACCGAGATTGCCGGCCAGGAACACCGCCATCAGCGCCAGCAGCGCGGTCTTGCGCGGCAGGCCCGCGGTCGCGATCGCCACGATCGGCGCGCCCACGACCACGCCCATGGCGTAGCCCGAGACGAGATAGCCGGCCTGGGGAATGGTGACGCCGAAGCTCTGCGCCACCTCCGGGAGCAGGCCCATGATGACGAATTCGGTCGTGCCGATCCCGAACGAGGCGACGGCGAGGGCGAGGATCGGCAGGGGCGGCACGGGGACATCCTTCGGCGCGGGCTGAGCTCGATGGTGCAGAGCAGCATCGCAGCGCGGTCGCCGATGGATAGCGTCGGAGGCGCGGCGCACAGTTGCGCGGCGCGCAAGGGCCGCCTCGCGGATACGACGCGGCTTAGCCCCCGCTCGGACCTCTCACTCAGCCGGTACCTTCTTCCGCCTCCGCGACTTCGCAGTCGGCGCAGGGGGCGCCTCGATGGTGGCCGCGGCCCCTCCGCGGGTCTTCCGGCGCTGCTGTCCGAGCCCGAGGGCGCGTGCCAACTCCGATCGCTGCGCCGAATAGCTCGCCGCGGTCATCGGATAGTCCCGGGGCAGGCCCCACTTCTCCCGGTAGGCTTCGGGCGTCAGGCCGCGCAGCGTCAGGTGACGCCGGAGCGTCTTGTACGGCTTCCCGTCCTCGAAGCTGACGATGTGATCATTCGTGACTGATTTGCGGATCTGCGACGGACTGAGCTTCTCGACGCTTGAGTTCGCGGCGCGACCTTGAGTTGTCAAACTGTTCAGCGCCGCGTGGATACCGCCGATCAATCCGGGAAGTTCGGACACCGGAACGGAGTTGTTCGACACGTAAGCGGCGACGATATCGACCGCGAGCCCGATCGCCGGGCTGAGCTCACTGCCTGCGTTCTCACTCACGGCAAACCTCAAGAGTTACAATCATTCAGGCCGATCAATTCCTCTCGGAGTCGACCGAAGTCTGCACCTATGTAGCATAGTGCACGAAATATCTCAAACGTATTCGTGATCGACAGGTGAGATCGGATCGATGGGCCGCAAACCTTCCGCCCCACCGCCGTTGACGGGGCATTAACCACGTCGCCGCTAGGGTTCATTAACCATACCGGCACTGTTCCGGGGTGGTGTGACCTGCAATCTCCGCGCTCTGGCCGGGGACTTTGGCGGAGACCGGGATCAGGTGCGGACGGCGGCTGACCGGTGGGAACGGCGGAGGATGCGGCTCGCCGCCGCGGCGCTCGGCGTCACGCTCGCGGCACCGGCGGCAGCCCAGCGGTTCGACGCGACCAGCCCGGTTACCGGCCAGCCCGACAATCCCGGCATCGGCCAGGACACGGGCCCGAACGGCCTGCCCACACTCAAGCGCACGATCCCGGACGGCCTGAGCCGCGACCAGAATCGCGGGGCGCTCGGCGGCGACGCGGCGGGCGGCGAGCAGACCGGCGGTGACAGCCTCCGGTCGCCGCTCTCGCCCCCCGCGCAGACGCAGATCCCGGGTCAGCCCGGCGTGTCCCAGCTCAGCACCCGCGTCACCACGGGGGGACGGCGCACCGGCGGATCTTCGACGGCACCGGCCAATCTCGCGCCGTCGCCTCTCCTGCGCACGCGCGCCGCTCCGCCGCGGCGGATCGGCTCGGCGACGCGGCGGGTCACTCAGGACGTCACGCAGATCCCGCCGCCGGCGCTGCGGCTGACGCCGGTGGTCCAGCAGGCGGTCGTCGGGGTCCCGAACCCGCAGGTCGTGACGCCGATCCGGCCGATCCTCCCGTTCCAGTCGATCGCGCCGGCCCTCGGCCTCCTGACCCCGGGCTTCATCCTCGGCACCGACCTGGCGCGCGCGATCCCCACCGATCCGGCCTACGCGCCGATCGGCTATCAGGTCGGCACCTTCACGGTCCTGCCCACCTTCGCCCAGAGCGTGGGCTACGATTCGAACCCGGACCAGACCACCCGCCAGATCGCCAAAAGCTCGGTCGCGCTGCGCACCGACGCCACGGTCGACTTTCGGAGCAACTGGTCCTCCAGCTCGCTGCAGGGCTCGCTCCGGGGCTCGTACCTCGAGACCCCGCAGAACGAGGCCGCGAGCCGCCCCGCGGCAGACGGCGTGGTCCGGCTGCGCATCGACGCCAACCGGGACCTGCGCATCGACGCGGAGGGGCGGTTCTTGGTGGATACGCAGCGCACGTCGAGCGCCAACCTCCAGGCTGCCACCGCCACGACACGGCCGCTCCTGGCCGTCTACGGCGGTTCGCTCGGGGCGACGGAGACGTTCAACCGCCTGTCGGTCAGCCTGCGCGGGTCCGTCGACCGCTCCGAGTTCGACAATGCGCGTTTGGCGGACGGGACGATCGTCAATCAGTCCGACCGCAACCTGAACCAGTACAGCCTGCAGCTGCGCACGGCCTACGAGATCAACCCGGATTTCAGCCCGTTCATCGACCTACTCGGCGACACGCGCGTCTACGACCGCCCCTTCGACGCGACGGGCGTCCGGCGCGACTCGGACGGCATTGCGGTCGCCTTCGGGACGAGCATCGGCCTCGCGCGCTCGGTGACGGGCGAGATCTCCGCCGGCATCCAGCATCGGACCTACGTCGATCCGAGCCTGCGCGACATCAACGCGCCGTTGCTCAACGCGGCCCTGGTCTGGGCGGCGAGTCCGCTCACGACCGTCCGTCTCACCGCCGCGACCGGCGTCACCGAGACGACGATCCCGGGCTCCAGCGGCGTGCTCACCGAGGTCGCGACGCTCGAGGTGCAGCACGACTTGCTGCGCAACCTCTCGATCGTCCTCGGCGGATCGTATCTCCGGAACGACTACCAGAGCAGCAGCATCCGCGAGAATGGGTTCTCGGCGACCGCGCGGCTCGACTACCACTTCACCCGCTGGCTGACCCTGCGCGGCACGTACATCTATCAGAAGTTCGACAGCACGGTCGCCGGGTCCAGCTTCCGGGAGAACACCTTCCTGCTCGGCCTGCGCGTGAATCCCTGAGGCGGCCTCAGAACCGCTCCGTCCAGGGACGCAGTTCCAGTTCGGAGGTCCAGGCGCTCCGATCCTGGCGCAGGAGGTCGCGATAGGCCCTGGCGATGGCGTCGGGATCGAGATGGCTGTCGGGGGCCTCCGGCGGCTCGCCGCCGCGCGCCGGATTGCGGATGGCGCCGTCGATCACGATGTGCGCGACGTGGATCCCGTGGGGCTGCAATTCCCGGGCGAGGCTCTGACCCAGTCCCCGCAGCGCGAACTTCCCCATCGCGAACGGGGCCGATCCCGCGAAGCCCTTCACGCTCGCCGAGGCGCCGGTGAGCAGGATCGCGCCGTGGCGATGCGGCAGCATGCGGCGCGCCGCGGCCTGCGCCACGAGGAAACCGCCATACGCGGACACCATCAGCGCCTGGGCGACCGCGTCCGGGTCGAGATCGGCGACCGGGCCGCGGAGACGACCGCTCGCGTTGTAGACGACGACGTCCGGCGGACCACCGAGCGCGGGCTCCAGGCGGGCGAACAGCGCCTCGACCTCAGCGGGCCGGCTGGCGTCGCAGGCATGGACCGCCGCGCCCGTCTCCTCCGCCAGTGCGGCGAGCTTGTCGACGTTCCGGGCGGCGAGGCCGATCGTCATGCCGTCGGCCGCGAACAGGCGCGCCAGCGATGCGCTGAGGCCGGAGCCCGCCCCGACGATCAGGGCTCTGGAATAGGTCGGGATCATCCTCTCCTCCTCTGCTGACCCGCCCAGGGCCGTTGGGAACCTGTACGCCCGCCCCGCGTCAGTCGCGGCGCTGCGCGAAGAACGCCCGGAGCAGATCGGCCGCCTCGCGCTCGCGGAACCCGCCGTAGACCTCGGGCACGTGGTGGCAGGTCGGCTGATCGAAGACGCGCGGCCCGTGCTCGACCCCACCCCCCTTCGGATCGGCCGCGCCGTAGTAGAGCCGCCGGATGCGCGCGAAGGATATCGCGCCCGCGCACATCGGGCACGGCTCCAGGGTGACGTAGAGATCGCAGCCGACGAGGCGCTCGGTGCCGAGGGCCGCGCAGGCCGCGCGGATCGCCAGGATCTCCGCGTGCGCCGTCGGGTCGTGCAATTCGCGCGGCCGATTATGCGCCACCGCCAGGATAACCCCGTCCCGGACCACCGCGGCGCCGACCGGGACCTCCCCGGCAGCGGCCGCGGCGCGGGCGGCCGCGAAAGCGTGATCGAGCGCGGTCAGCGGTCCGGACGTTTCCGCCCGCGCCGGATGGATCGGATCGGCAGCCAAGCTGTTCTCATCCCACTGACGCGACGGACCCAGGGCGGCGGGCTAGCCTGACCCAAGTCAATGTTAAGGCCTGGAACATTCCGCCGACCGTGACCGTTTCAGGAACCAGTGCGGCGCCGCCGCAGATCGAACAAGAGGACAACGCCATGAGCAGCACCACCGACAAGATCAAGGGCGTCGCCAACGAGGCCGTCGGCAAGGCCAAGCAGGGCATCGGCGACGTGACCGGTAACGACAAGCTCAAGGCCGAAGGTGCCGCCCAGGAACTCAAGGGCAAGGCCCAGGGCACCGTCGGCGACGCCAAGAGCGCGGTGAAGTCCGCCACCGACAAGCTCTGATCGTCGAGCGCGACCGGAACGGAACCCGCCTCGGGCGGGTTCCAGAACTGAACCGACCCGAATAACGCGAGGATGCCATGATCGGCTGGGCTGTCACGTTTCTCGTCGTCGCTCTCGTGGCGGCGCTCCTCGGTTTCGGCGGCATCGCCGGCACGGCGATGGAGGCGGCCAAGATCGTCTTCTTCGTGGCGATCGCGCTGTTCCTGATCTCCGCCGTGTTCGGCGTGATGCGCGGGCGCTCGCCGAGACTCTGACGAATGCGGGTCTTCGACCCGCCATCCAAGTCTTCGAGGCGGTCCCGACGGGCCGCCTCTTCGCGTTGAGGCGACTCGCACCGGTGCACAACCCGTCTCGCCTGTCGGAACCGGCTCTGATAAGCGGCAGGCATGAGCGACTTGCCGAACGACGATAAGCCGGAGGGGACCGCCCGTCCGGCCCCCGAGTCAGCGCGCACCGAGAGCTGGGCACCGCCCACCGATGCGGGCCGTGCCGATGCCGACACCGAGCGGCCTGCCAGTTCTGCCGCGAAGAAGACGGCGCGGAAGGCCAAGCCGCAGCCCGCCCCGCAGGCGGAGCCTCTGTTAGAGCCGCAGCCGGAGCCAGGTCCCGAAGCGTCCGCGGACGCCGAAGCCCTGATCGAGACGCCGCCCGGCGAGCGCATCGCGAAGGCGATGGCACGGGCCGGCGTCGCCTCGCGGCGCGACGCCGAGACGGTGATCCTGGCCGGACGCGTCAGCGTCAACGGCGAGACGCTGACATCCCCGGCCCGCAACGTCACCGAGAACGACCGGATCCTGATCGACGGCGAGCCGATGCCGTCGCGGGAGCGCAGCCGCCTGTGGATCTTCCACAAGCCGCGGGGCGTGGTGACGACCGCCCGGGACCCGGAGGGCCGCCAGACGGTGTTCGACGTGCTCCCGGAGGATCTGCCCCGGGTCGTGGCGGTCGGACGGCTCGACATCAACACCGAGGGGCTGCTGCTGCTCACCAATGACGGCGGGCTCGCCAAGGTGATCGCGCATCCCGACACGGGCTGGCTTCGCCGCTACCGAGTCCGCGCCCACGGCGACACCGATCAGGCGCAACTCGACCGGCTATCCAAGGGCGTCACCATCGACGGGATGGAGTACGGCCCCGTCGAGGCGACCCTCGACCGCGTCCAGGGCGATAACGTCTGGCTGACGCTCGGCCTGCGCGAGGGCAAGAATCGCGAGGTCAAGCGCATCCTCGAGCATCTCGGGCTGTCGGTGAACCGGCTGATCCGGCTCTCCTTCGGGCCGTTCCAGCTCGGCGACCTGGAAGTCGGCCTGGTCGAGGAGGTGCGGACCCGCGTCCTCAAGGATCAGCTCGGCAAGAGCCTCGCCGAGCAGGCCGGCGTGGATTTCGACAGTCCGGTCCGCGAGCCGATCTCGCCGTTCGGTGGCACCCGCCCGGCGGATCGGGACGCCCAATCGGCGCAGCCGGCATCTTCCCGGCGCAATGCGGCGCGTCCCGCGCCGGCGCCGCGCGTCTCGACCGGGGGCGCCGGTCCCGGACCGCGCAACTCCGCGTGGCGCGACGAGGACGCGGCCAAGACGCGGGGGACGCGCATTCCCCGGCGCGGCGCGGATCCCCGGGCCGCGCAGGCGGCCGCGGCAGAACGCGGCCGCGAGCGCGTCGGCTCGATCCGGGCCGGCGACCGCCGGGTCGTCGTCGAGCGCCTGTCCGCAACGCCGGCGGAGCCCGAGCCCGTCGCCAAGCCGAAGCGCCGCTTCGCCGACCGGGGGATGCCGGACCGGCAGGAGCGCCCCGCCGGTCGGCGCGATGAGCGCCGCGACGATGAGCGCCCGCGCCGCGAGAGCGCGCGGAGCGAGGCTCCGCGGGACGAGCGGCGATTCGACGAGCGCGGGGGCAAGCCCGGGGGCCGGCGCGACCGACCGTTCGACGCCGGGCCGGCGGAGGGCGCGTCGCGGAAACCGGGCGGCTTCCGCGGCCAGAAGCCCGCTGCCGCTGGGGGCAAGCCCGCGTTCGGTGGCCCGAAGACCGGGGGTGCGCGTCCCGGCGGAAGCCGCCCCGGCGGCAAGCCTGGCGGTTTCGCCGGCAAGGGGGCTGGCCAGGGTCGGCGCAACGGACCCGCGGGCGGGTCGGAGACGGGCGGTCGTCCTGGTGCTCGTCCCGGTGCACCGCGCGGGGGCGCCAAGCCCGGCGGCGGCCGGCCGCCGCGCGGGACGCGGTGAGGATCGTCGGCGGCGCGTGGCGGGGCCGCAGGCTCGCCACGCCGCGCACCGACGCCATTCGGCCGACATCGGACCGCCTGCGGGAATCGTTGTTCAACGTGCTCGCCCACGCCTACGACGACGCCGTCACCGGCGCCCGGGTCCTCGACCTGTTCGCCGGTACGGGTGCCCTCGGCTTCGAGGCGCTCTCGCGGGGCGCCGCCTACGCCCTCCTCGTCGACGAGGGCGCAGAGGCGCGCGCGGTGATCCGCGAGAACATCGAGGCCCTGGGTGCCGAAGGCGTGACGCGCCTGTTTCGGCGGGACGCGACCCGTCTCGGCCCGGCCTCAACGGCGGGCACCTTCTCGCTGGTCTTCTGCGATCCGCCCTACGGCCGTGATCTCGCGCCGCGCGCCCTGAAAAGCGCCGCCGAGGGCGCCTGGCTGGCGCCCGGGGCTCTCATCGTCGTCGAGGAGGTCGAGGCCGCGCAGGTCGTCTGGCCGGCCGGCTTCGCGGAACTGGAGCGGCGCGTCTACGGGGATACGGCCGTGGCGATCGCCCGATTCGCCGCCTGAATCGTGCTTAGTCCCGATCGCGCGAAGCCGTATCCGTAGCGCCGACCTGAGACCCGAAATGGATCGCCAGCCAAACGGTGGGTGAGTCGGTCCACTCCACCCGGTGCCGACGATGCGGCGCGATCAGCACGGCGTCACCCGCGACGAGGCGACGGGCCTCCGCCTCGTCGGCGAACCGAAGGTCGGCCGCGCCCGTCAGGACGGCGACCCACTCGGTATCCGGCTGGTCGTAGTAGAATCCCGGCGGGCTCGCCTGACCGGTCGAGACGATGCGCTCCACCCGCAGGCCCGGCTCGGAGACCAGGACCGACACGATCTCGTCGTCCGCCCGGAGCGGCAGGTCGGCGAGCAGGTGGGTCACACGCGTCGGGAGAGAGTCCATGATCCCGCCTGCAGGGACCGCACGGCGCCGGATCGGCGCCGGGCAAGGCCCGGATGTCAGGAGTTGCGCGGAGCGCCGCCCGCCTGCGGTGCCGCGCCGTCCGACGTCTTGGTCTGACCGATCCGCGCCGCGGATTTGACGAGGGAGAGCACGTCGCGGCGCATCTGATCGTCGGCGATCTGATTGTAGGCCCGGAGCAGTTCGACGGCGCCGGCGACGCGCAGCAGAGCGGGACCGCTATCCGTCGTCGCCTCGGGCTCGGGCTCGAAGAAGCTCGAGACCGGAACGCCGAGCCGCTCGGCGATCGCCTGCAGGCGGCCGGCACCGACGCGGTTCTTGCCGGTCTCGTACTTCTGGACCTGCTGGAAGCTGACGCCCAGCGCGCTGGCCAGCGCGGACTGGCTCAGTCCATTCGCCGCCCGAAGGAACGCGATGCGGCTGCCGACCCCGTGATCGATGGCTGTGGTCTGCTTCGGCTTGGGGGTTGGGTTCGCCATAGTGGGTAGTCCGGATGTTCATGCTGTCTGCAGGCTTGCTCGCCCGGATCCAGGGCGCCAATCACAACCGACAGGTGCAACATTGCGCGGCCAAGATCCAGACCTGACATCTGTTAGTGCCACAGGTCAGCCGCGCGTGCAACGAATGGTTACGCTCTCGAAATCTTAGGTCCGGAAGACCGCAATTTGGGCCCTCCAGTGCCAGCCGCGAGAACAACTCAAATACCGGGCCCGATCAAATATAAGTGAGCGAGATCAGCTAAAATTTCACTCTCGAACACTGCCGGGCGATATCGGGTTGCCTGCGCCGCGTTGGGCCCGCCGGGCCGATCCCAGTGAAATCCGTACGACAGCAAACGGTCGACTCAGGGCTCGGTGGCGCGCGCCGGCGACGGAATCACGCCGCCGGGCCGAGCCAATCGAGGACGATTCGCAACTGGTCGTCGTCGAGCAACGCGGGCGCGTGGCCGCAATCGGGAATCTCGACGCGGCGCGTCGGCGGTCCCCGGCGCGTCATCTCGTCGGCCGTCGAGGCGAGGAGGAGTTCCGAGTGCTCGCCGCGGAGCAGCAGGACCGGACAGGTGATCGCGTCCCAGTCGCGCCACATGCTCACGCTGTAGACGCGGCCCGGTCGGAAGGCGTCTCCGATGCCGGGATCGTAGTGGGGCCGCCAGCCGCCGTTGGGCTCCTGGAAGAAGCTGTGCTTGGCGATGTGGCGCCACTGCTCGTCGGTGAGCGGGCCGAACGCGCCCAGCACCGTGCGCAGACGCGATTCGCCCGAGGCGAGGTTATGGTGCAGCCGGGGCGCGTCCCGCAGGCGCGACCCGATCTCGCGGATGGGCGCCCAGGGCAGGAACGGGCCGATATCGTTGATCACCATCCGGCGGATCGGGGTGCGGGCGGCCGCGGCCAGGACCATGCCGGTCAGGCCGCCGAGAGACGTGCCCACCCAGTCGATCTTCCCGGGGACCCGGAGATGGGCGATGAGCGCGGCCATGTCGGCGGCGTATTGCGGCAGGCCGTAGAGTTCCGGGTCCTTCAGCCATCCGCTGAGGCCGCGCCCGGGCAGGTCCGGGCAGATCACCCGGTACCCGAGCTTCGCGAGGCGATAGCCGAGGGCGTCGAAATCGCGGCCCTGGCGGCTGAGACCGTGGACGCAGACGACGACGTGCGGGCTGTCCGGGTCACCCCATTCCACGTAGGCGATGCGGTGGAAGTCGTGGGGCGCGTAGGCCTGGAAATGGCCAGTCCGGAACGGCACGTCGGCGCGGCTCAGGTCGTCGAGCCGCGGCATCGCCTCAGGTCCGGGAGCGGGCGCCGCGGTGACGGCCGTCACGGGGTCTCCGTGCGCGCGGCGGCCTCGCGGGCGAGACGGCCGGTCGTCTGATGGAGGTCGACCATCTGGTCGGTCAGCCGGCGCGCCTGCTCCTGCAGGAACGCGATGTTCAGCGCCGCGACCTCGCGGGCATCTGCCGCCTTGGCGACGCGGTCCGCGAAGTCGAGGCTCGCGCGGACATTGGTGTCGGAGGCCACGAGCATCCGGTGGCCGATCTCGCGCATCGCCGCCATGGCGTGAACCGCGTTGTCCTCGAAGGCGTTGTAGAGGCGGGCTCCGGCGGCGTCCCACTGCTCGCGCACCCGGCGGGCGCCGGCCACGTTGCTGTCGGTGAGTTGGTGCGCGGTCTCGCGGCTGGAGCCCATCACCGCGCGCCAGCCCTCGAAGCTCTGCGCCATCGAGGCTTCGAAGGCGTTCAGCGCCATCTCGCCCGCCTCGGCGAAGCGCTCGTACGCCTCGCGCGCCCGGGCGACGCCGCCCTCCATCGCGGCGCGGCCGGTCTCCCCGGAGATCGCCGGCAGGTTGTCGTTCCCCACAATCGTCTCCCGCAGATGGGCCGGTCGCACGCGGTCCCGACGGCGCGTGGCTGGAATACGGGCATCCGCCAGGGGCGATCTCCCGTCAACAGGGCGCTGTAACAGAATCCGCGCGCGGCCCACATTGTCACGGTGGCCGCGATTGACAGGCACGACGGCGGCGAAATCTTCGTCGCGCGGAGCGCACGCCACGCCCGCCGCCCGATCAGAAGGCTGCACGATGACGGACACCCGTCCGACCCAGACCGAGGTCCGCGAGACGGGCTCTCATCCGTTCGAGGCCGGGCTCGCCCGCCGGCCGGCCAACTACGTCCCGCTGACCCCCGTCAGCCTGCTGGCGCGGGCCGCCGCCGCGGCGGGGGGGCGGATCGCCGTGATCGACGGCCACCGCCGCCTCACCTACGCGGACCTCTACGCGCGCTGCCGGCGCCTCGCCGCGGGCCTCGCGGCCCAGGGGGTCGGGCCACTCGACACCGTGGCGATCCTGGCGCCGAACGTCCCGGAGATGATCGAGGCGCACTTCGCCGTGCCGATGCTCGGCGCGGTGCTGAACCCGCTCAACACGCGCCTCGACGCGGCGACGATCGCGTTCTCGCTGCGGCACGGGGGCGCCCGGGCGCTCCTCGTCGAGGCCGAGTACGCCGCGCTGGCCGCGCGGGCGCTCGCGGAACTCGCCGAGCCGGTCCTCGTCGTGGCGATCGGCGCGACCGGGATCGACGGGGCCCTGCCCTACGAGGATCTGCTGGCCGAGGGCGATCCGGACTACGCCTGGCACGGCCCGGAGGACGAGTGGCAGTCGCTCTGCCTGCTCTACACGTCGGGGACGACCGGCGATCCCAAAGGCGCCGTCTACAGCCATCGCGGCGGCTATCTCCAGGCGCTCGGCAACGCCGTCACGTTCGGCCTGACCGGCGAGAGCGTGTATCTCTGGACGCTGCCGATGTTCCACTGCAGCGGCTGGTCCTACCCTTGGGCGAGCGTCGCGGCCTGCGCCACGCAGGTCTGCCTGCGCAAGGTCGAGCCGGCAGCGATCTTCAGGCTGATCGCCGAGCACGGGGTGACGCATCTGTGCGGCGCCCCAATCGTCCTCTCGATGATCGCGCACGCCCCGGCCCAGGACCGCGTGCCGTTCCCCCAGCGCGTGCGCTGCGCGGTCGGCGGCGCGGCGCCGTCCTCGACGATCATCCGCACCATGGAGGAGCTCGGCTTCCAGGTGACGCACCTCTACGGCGCCACCGAGAGCTACGGCCCCGCGACGGTCTGTCTGGCGCAGCCGGACTGGACCGATCTCCCCGACACCGAGCGACACGCCCGCATGGCCCGCCAGGGCGTGCCGCTGGCCACGCTCGAGGCGGTGAGCGTCGCCGACGTCGCGAGCGACGCGCCGGTGCCGCGGGACGGCACGACGGTCGGCGAGATCCGCCTGCGCGGCAACACGGTGATGAAGGGCTACCTCGGCAACCCGGGCGCGACCGAGGAGGCCCTCGCCGGCGGCTGGTACCGGACCGGCGACCTCGCGGTCTGGCATCCCGACGGGTCGGTGGAGATCAAGGACCGGGCGAAGGACATCATCATCTCGGGCGGCGAGAACATCTCCAGCCTGGAGGTGGAGGAGGTGCTGATGCGCCATCCCGCCGTGATGCTGGCGGCCGTCGTGGCGCGGCCGGATCCGACCTGGGGCGAGAGCCCCTGCGCGTTCCTGGAGGTGAAGCCCGGCGCAGCGGTGCCGAGCGACCAGGAGTTGATCGCGTTCTGTCGCGAGCACATGGCGCGGTTCAAGGTGCCGAAGACGGTGGTGTTCGGGCCGCTGCCGAAGACCTCGACCGGCAAGATCCAGAAATTCGTCCTGCGCGAGCAGGCGCGGACCCTCTGACCCGCGCCCGCCCCGCGAAGGGAGCCGTCCGGGGCGATCGCTACAGGCCGGAGACCAGGTGACCGCCGTCGACCGCCAGGACGCTGCCGGTCATGTAGGCGCCGGCCTCCGAGGCCAGCAGCAGGAGCGGCCCGTCGAGTTCGGCGGCCTCGCCCAGCCGGCGCTGCGGGATGCGCCTGATCAGCGCCCGGCCGGCGTCGGACTCGAAGAAGGCGTCGTTCAGCTCTGTCTTGATGTAGCCCGGCGCGAGGGCGTTCACCCGGATCCCGTAGCGGGCCCACTCGAGCGCGAGGCTCTTGGTGAGCTGGACGACCGCGGCCTTCGAGGTGGCGTAGGGCGCGAGTCCGCCGGTGACCCGCAGCCCGAGGATCGACGCGATGTTGACGATGCTGCCGCCCGCGCCGTGCCGGACCATGCGCCGGCCGGTGGCCTGGGCGACCTGCCAGACGCCTTTGAGATTCGTGTCGAGCACCGCGTCCCAGTCGGATTCCGCGAGGTCGAGGGCCGGCTTCGTCGCCGTCACGCCGGCGTTGTTCACCAGCACCGCCACGGGTCCGAAGCGCTCTTCGGCGGCGTCGAGCGCCCGCTCAACGCTCGCGGCATCGGTGACGTCCATGACGACGGCGTGGGCCTCCCCGCCCGCGGACGTGACGCGGGCGACGGTCTCGGCGAGGGCGTCGGCCCGGCGGGCGCCCAGCGAGAGGCGCGCGCCGGCGCGGGCTAGGGTCCCAGCGAAGTGACGGCCGAGGCCGCTGGAGGCCCCGGTGACGAGAACGTGGCGGCCAGCGAGGTCGAACGGATTCGCCATCTCAGCGGGCCGCGGCGACGCTCGGCAGGGCGACCCGGAACGCGCCGGTGATGACGAAAACGGTCATGGCTCTGCGCCTCCCCTGCACGCGCCGCCAGTCTTCAGGCCGCGGCGCCGGACCCTGTTGTGGACCGGCTCCGCCGGGTCCGCCAGCCGGCAAGGAGCCCCTGCCCGCTCATCGGCGGCCGAACAGCCGCTCGATGTCAGCGAGCTTCAGTTCGATCGAGGTCGGGCGACCGTGGTTGCACTGTCCGGAATTGGGCGTCGCCTCCATCTCGCGCAGCAGGGCATTCATCTCCTCCGGCCGCAGGCGTCGCCCGGCCCGGATCGAGCCGTGGCAGCTCATGCGCGACAGGACCGCGTCGAGGCGCCGCCCGAGCGGGCCGCCCTCGGTCGCCGGCTCTCCGCCCTCCTCGTCGCCGCTGGCCTCCAGGGCGTCGAGGATGTCGGTGACGAGCTTGCGCGTCGAGGCGCCGATCAGCGCGGCCGGCACCTCGCGCACGAGCACCGCCCCCGGCCCGAACGCCTCGATGGACAGTCCCAGCCGGTCGAGGTCCGGGGCGGCCGCGACCAGCCGGTCGGCCTCCTCGGGGCTCATCTCGACGACGTCCGGGATCAGGAGACCCTGGCGGGCGATGCCGCCTGCCTCCCGCTCGGTCTTCATCCGCTCGTAGACGAGGCGCTCGTGGGCGGCGTGCTGGTCGACGATCACAAGGCCGTCGCGGGTCTGGGCGAGGATGTAGGTCTCGTGGATCTGCGCGCGGGCGGCCCCCAGCGGATGATCGAGCGCCTCCACAGCGTCGGCGGCAACGCGGGTGTCGGCCTGGGGCGGGGCCGCCACGGCTTCGGGCTCGGGCCCGGCCCAGACGGCCTGAGCGGCCTCGCCGAAGCCGGTCGGCTCGACCCGCGCCGGCTGCGGCGCCGGCCTCCACGCCGCCGAGGAACGGTAGCCGGGCGGCGCTGCCACCGAGGGTGCACCGCTCGGGAAGGGGCCCGGCCGCGTCGGCCGGAACAGGCTCGGCGCGGTGGCGCCGCTGTGGGTGGCGAGCGGCGCCCCGGCCGGGCGCAGGGCGTCGAGGGTCCGCGCGGCGCCGGTGGTGGCCGAGCGGGCGCCGCCGCGGCGCAGGGCGTCGTTGATCGCGCTCACGATCAGCGCCCGCACGAGGCCCGGCTCGCGGAAGCGCACCTCGGTCTTGGCCGGGTGGACGTTCACGTCGACGAGGCCAGGGTCGCACGCGACGGCGAGGCCGAGCACCGGGTGCCGGTCGGAGGCGAGGGTGTCGGCGTAGGCGCCGCGGATCGCCCCGAGCAGGAGCCGGTCGCGGACCGGCCGGCCGTTGACCGCGAGGTGGATATGGGTCGCCGCACCGCGATGGTAGGTCGGCAGGCCGACATGACCGGCCACCGCGAAGCCCTCCCGGGCCAGGGAGACCGGCAGGGCGTTGGCGAGGAAGTCCTGCCCCAGCACCGCCGCGAGCCGGCGCAGCTCCGCCTCGGCCCCGGTCTCGGCCGGCAGGACCAGGGGCTGGCCGGAATCGGCCCGCAGGGTGAAGCGGATGCCCGGCTGCGTCGCGGCGAGGCGGCGCAGCGTCTCGGCGATGGCGGCGTTCTCGGCCCGGTCCGATTTCAGGAACTTGAGCCGCGCCGGCGTGGCGGCGAAGAGCTCGGTCACCTCGATCCGCGTGCCGCGCTGGGCCGGGGCCGGGCGGACCTGACCCTTCAGCCCCGCCTCGACCGTCAGACTCGCCCCCGCCTCGGCCTCGGGCGTGCGGGTGACGATGGCGAGCCGCGACACCGCGCCGATCGACGGCAGGGCCTCGCCGCGGAAGCCGAGGGTGTCGATCGCCGTGAGGTCGCCGCCCGGCAGCTTGGAAGTGGCGTGCCGCTCGACCGCGAGGTCGAGATCGTCCGGCGTCATGCCGCGGCCGTCGTCGACCACGCGGATCAGCCGGCGCCCCCCGGCCTCGACGGTGACCTCGATCGCCCGGGCCCCGGCATCGATCGCGTTCTCGACCAGCTCCTTCACGGCCGAGGCCGGGCGCTCGACCACCTCGCCCGCGGCGATGCGATCGACGAGGACGGGGTCGAGGCGGCGGACGGACGGCGCGGACAGGGAGGACATCGGCGCGCAGGATAGTCCCTGCGCGGCGGCGATCCAATCGGCCGGTCGTGCCGACCCGTCAGGCGCGGCGCTTCGACCCGCCCAGGGAGATGCGGCCGGCGCCCCCGCGCGGTCCGTGGCTCGCCGCCGCCACGGGACGGCGGGACAGGTCGTAGAGGACGTTCCCGACGAGGCCCGCGGTCCGCCGGAGGGTCGGGCCCTCGCAGGTCGCCGCGACGCGGACGCCGATCGCGTGGGTGTGACTGCGGCCGTAGAGCCAGACGGCGAGCCGGGCGCGCGTCGCCTCCGGGATCCCGTCGAGCAGAAGCGCGGCCCCGTCCGGGTCGGCCTTGATCAGGCGGCCGACCACGTCCGGTGCGACCGGGCAGTCGAGGGCCGGGTCGTCGATGCTGAGCGTTCGGTCCTGGGTCATGGTGGCCCTGACAGCGTGGAGCCGTCAGCGTGGGCAGTCTTGGTTAACGAAAGCTCACCACAAGTCGCAGCCCCGATCCGCCATTGCAGGTCGCGACGGGGGCGTTGCCGCGCTGCAACCGCCACCCGCCCCGGATCCCGCGTCCTAGAGCGGCCGTCGGATCAGCCGGGCGATCAGGCCGACGATGCCCTCGCGGAACAGCAGCACGCAGAGCACGAAGACGCAGCCCTGGATGATCGTCACCCAGGCACCGAACTGCGCCAGGTAGGTCTCCATCGTGACGATCACCAGCGCGCCGACGATCGGCCCGAACACCGTCCCCATGCCGCCGACGAGCGTCATCAGCACCACCTCGCCGGACATCGACCAGTGCACGTCGGTGAGCGAGGCGAGCTGGAACACGATCGCCTTGGTGGAGCCCGCGAGGCCGGCCAGGGTCGCCGAGAGCACGAACACCGCGAGCTTGTACTGGCTGGCGCGGTAGCCGAGCGAGATCGCCCTCGGCTCGTTGTCGCGGATCGCCTTCAGCACCTGCCCGAACGGCGAGTGGATGATCCGGTAGATCAGCAGCATCCCAGCCATGAAGACCACGGCCACCACCGCGTACATGACCCGGTCGTCGGCGAGGCTGATCGCGCCGAACAGGTTGCCGCGGGGCACCGCCTGGATGCCGTCCTCGCCGCCGGTGAACTTCGCCTGCAGGGAGAAAAAGAACACCATCTGGGCGAGCGCCAGGGTGATCATCGAGAAGTAGATGCCCTGCCGGCGGATCGCCAGGGCGCCGAAGACCAGACCCAGCAGGGCGGCCGTGACCGTGCCGGCGAGGATCGCCAGCTCCGGCGTGAAGCCCAGGCTCTTGGCCGTGTACGCGCAGAGGTAGCTCGCCATGCCGAAATAGGCGGCGTGGCCGAAGGAGAGCAGGCCGCCGTAGCCGAGCAGGAGGTTGAAGGCGAGCGCGAACAGCGCGAAGCACAGCACCTTCATCAGGTAGACGGGGTACAGGACGAGCGGTGCAACGACGAGCAGCACCGCTATGCCCACGAAGATGAGGCGGTGGAGCGCCTTGTCGTCCCGACTCGTCGGCACGGCGGCGGCGATCGGAGCGGCGTCGAGGGCGGCGGTGTCGGCCATGGGTGTGCCTCAGATCGCGATCAGGCCGTGCGCCCGAACAGGCCGGCGGGTTTGACGAGCAGCACCAGCACCATGATCACGAAGATCACGGTGGCGGACGCCTCCGGATAGAACACCTTGGTCAGTCCCTCGACGAGGCCCAGGGCGAAGCCCGTGATCACCGAGCCGATGATTGAGCCCATGCCGCCGATCACCACCACGGCGAAGACCACGATGATGATGTCGGCGCCCATGTTGGGATTGACCGAGTAGATCGGCGCAGCGAGCACCCCGGCGAAACCCGCGAGCGCGACGCCGAACCCGTAGGTCAGCGTCAGGAACAGCGGCACGTTGACCCCGAACGCCTGGACCAGGGTCGGGTTCTCGGTTGCGGCGCGCAGATAGGCGCCGAGCTTGGTCTTCTCGATCACGAGCCACGTCGCGATGCAGACGGTCAGCGAGGCGACCACCACCCAGGCGCGGTAGTTCGGCAGGAACATGAAGGGCAGGCGCTGGCCGCCGGACAACTCGGCCGGGATCGCGTAGGGCAGGCCCGACACGCCGTACTGGTTGCGGAACAGGCCCTGGATGATCAGCGCGAGACCGAAGGTCAGCAGCAGGCCGTAGAGGTGGTCGAGCTTGTAGAGCCGGGCGATGAGCACCCGCTCCAGCACGATGCCGAAGGCGCCCACCACGAGCGGTGCGAGCCCCAGCGCCCACCAGTAGCCGAGACCGACATAGGTGAGCAGCATCCAGGCCACGAACGCGCCCATCATGTAGAGCGCGCCGTGGGCGAAGTTGATGATGTTCAGGAGCCCGAAGATGATCGCGAGCCCGAGCGACAGGATCGCGTAGAACGAGCCGTTGATCAGGCCGAGCAGGAGCTGACCGAACAGGGCCTGCGTCGGCACACCGAAGATCGTGGTCATGGCCGGTCTCCGCGCCCCGAACCCACCGTCAGCCCTTCACCAGGGGGCAGTTGCCCTCGTTGAGCGGCCGGAAGACCTGGTCGCCCGGGATGGTCTCGAGCTTCTTGTAGAGGTCCCACTCGCCCTTCGACTCGGCGGGCTTCTTGACCTCGAACAGGTACATGTCGTGGATCTTGCGGCCGTCCGCGCGGATCACGCCCTTGCCGAACAGCGGATCGTCCGTCGGCATCGCCTTCATCTTGGCGACCGTGGCGGCGCCGTCGGCGGTCGACTTCGTCTCGGCCACCGCCTTCAGGTAGTGGAGCACGTCCGAGTAGACGCCCGCGTGGTTCGCGGTCGGCTTCGAGCCGTTCTTCATCTGCTTGGCGAACCGATCCGAGAAGGCGCGGGTCTGGTCGTTCAGGTCCCAGTAGAACGGCTCGGTGAGCACCAGCCCCTGCGCCACCTTGGTGCCCAGCGAGTGCACGTCCGACGAGAAGACCAGGAGGCCGGCGAGCGCCTGGCCGCCCTCGGTGATGCCGAACTCGCCCGCCTGCTTGATCGCGTTGATCGTGTCGGTGCCGGCATTGGCCAGCCCGATCACCTTGGCGCCCGACCCCTGCGCCTGCAGCAGGAAGGACGAGAAGTCGGAGGTCGGGAACGGCGTCTTCACCGAGCCGACGACCTTGCCGCCGTTCTTGGTGATGACCGTGCTGGTGTCGCGCTGGAGGGTCTGGCCGAAGACGTAGTCGGCGGTCAGGAAGAACCACGTGTTGCCGCCGCGCTTGACCATCGCGCCGCCGGTGCCGTTGGCGAGCGCCACCGTGTCGTAGACCCAGTGGATGGTGTTCGGCGTGCATTGCGGGCCGGTGAGGTCGGCGGTGCCGGCACCGGTATCGATGAAGACCTTGTTCTTCTCCTTGGTGACCTGGCTGATCGCCAGCGCCACCGAGGACGTCACGCCGTCCGTGATCATGTCGACGGCGTCGCGGTCGTACCATTGCCGGGCGATGGCCGCGCCGACATCCGGCTTGTTCTGGTGGTCGGCCGAGACGATCTCGACCTTCAGCCCGTGCTGCTCGGGCTTGAAATCCTCGACCGCGAGCTTCGCGGCCACGACCGAGCCCTCGCCACTGATATCCGAGTAGGCGCCCGAGCGGTCGCCCAGGATGCCGATCTTCACGTTCGTCTGCGCGGCTGCGGTGCCCATCATCAGGGCGCCGGCGAGGGCGGCGAGGGTCACGGGCCGGGCGATGCGTCCGAGCATTTTCGTTTCCATCCTCCAGCGGCGCGGCGGATCTCCGCCGGCCGAGTATCGGGTCGCCGTTTTCTGGCGCTTCTACGGTTTTCGCGTGCGAAATTCAGACGCCGAGATAGGCGTGCAGCTTGTCGATATTGGCGTCAAGCTCGGCATTGGGGATCATGTCGACCACCCGCCCCTGCTCGATCACGAAGTGCCGGTCCGCCAAAGTCTGGGCGAAGCGGAAATTCTGCTCCACCAGGACGATGGTGTAGCCCTGAGTCTTCAATTGCTGGATCGTCCGGCCAATCTGCTGGACGATGACCGGCGCGAGACCTTCCGTGGGCTCGTCGAGCAGGATCAGCTTGGCGCCGGTGCGCAGGATGCGCCCGATCGCCAGCATCTGCTGCTCGCCGCCCGAGAGCTTGGTGCCCTGGCTGCCGGCGCGTTCCTTGAGGTTCGGGAACAGCGTGTGGATATCGGCCACCGACATGCCGCCGGGCTTCACCCGCGGCGGCAGCATCAGGTTCTCGTGGACCGTCAGGCTCGCGAAGATGCCGCGCTCCTCCGGCACGTAGCCGATCCCGAGCCGGGCGATGTTGCGCGAGGCCATCCGGACCGTCTCGACGCCGTCGTAGACGATCGAGCCCGAGCGCTTGCCGAGGATCCCGATGATCGCCCGGAGGGTCGTCGTCTTGCCCGCGCCGTTGCGGCCGAGGAGCGTGATCACCTCGCCCGCGCGCACGTCGATGTCGATGCCGTGGAGGACGTGGCTCTCGCCGTACCAGCCCTCGAGGCCGCGGACGGTCAGCAGCGCGTCGGTCGCGGCCGCCGGAGGTGTCTTCAGAGCCGCCTCAGGCATGTCCCGCCCCGATATACGCTTCGACCACGCGCGGATCCTTCGAGACCGTGGCGTAGTCGCCCTCGGCCAGCACCTGCCCGCGGGCCAGCACGGTGATCCGGTCCGACAGCGAGGCGACCACCGAGAGGTTGTGCTCCACCATCAGGATGGTGCGGTCCTTCGAGACCCGGCGGATGAGTTGGGCCGTGCGCTCGACGTCCTCGTGGCCCATGCCGGCCATCGGCTCGTCGAGGAGCAGCATCTCCGGATCGAGGGCGAGGGTCGTGGCGATCTCGAGCGCGCGCTTGCGCCCGTAGGACAGCTCGACCGCGAGCACGTCGGCGAAGTCGGAGAGGCCCACCGCCTCGACGAGGGCGAGCGCCTCGCCGTTGAGCGCGCGCAGGACCCGCTCGGGCCGCCAGAAGTCGAAGGAATCGCCGCGACGCCGCCGCTGGAGGGCGATGCGGACATTCTCCATCACCGTGAGGTGCGGGAACACGGCCGAGATCTGGAAGGAGCGCACGAGCCCGAGACGGGCGACGTCCGCGGCCTTCAGGCCGGTGATGTCGCGGTCCTTGTAGCGGATCGTCCCC
The DNA here is from genome assembly GCF_900108435.1 of Methylobacterium sp. 275MFSha3.1. Classification (NCBI taxonomy): domain Bacteria; kingdom Pseudomonadati; phylum Pseudomonadota; class Alphaproteobacteria; order Hyphomicrobiales; family Methylobacteriaceae; genus Methylobacterium; species Methylobacterium sp. 275MFSha3.1. Next base: position 202,049 of record NZ_FNWP01000005.1, read on the forward strand.
GCGGTCGGGATCAGGAACTTCGTCAGGAGGTTGAAGCAGGTGGTCTTGCCGGCTCCGTTCGGCCCGATGAGGGCGTGGATGGTGCCGCGCTCGACCTGCAACGCCACGCCGTTGACGGCCCGGAATCCGCGGAATTCCATCGTCAGGCCATCGGTCGCCAGGATTACATCCCGTGCCAAGCGTGTCCCTCCCGGGTTCGATTTCTTGCCGCCATATCGCCGATCCGCAGCCGTGCAGTCCATCGCAAACGCTCGTGGCGGCGCGACAATCCCCCGGGAGTGATATCAGTCGCCCTCCGTGTCACGACGGCCGCCGGACAGAACTTGACCACGCCGCGCGCCGCACTTAACTCAGACAATTCTTCGCGTGGCTCTTCTGAGAGGTTTCGGCATGGGCGATCGCCCGGCCTACATCGCCGTCGACTGGGGCACGACGAACCGGCGGGCCTTCTCCGTCTCGGAAGCGGGCGTCATTCTCGACAGCCTGCACGACGAGCGTGGCGTCCTCGCCCTGACGCCCGACGCCTATCCGGCGGAGATCGCGGCCCTGCGCGCGCGACTGGGCGCTGACCTCATCATCGCCGTCGGCATGATCGGCTCCAACCGGGGCTGGCAGGCGGCGCCCTACGTGGCCGCGCCGGCCACCCTCACCGCCCTGGCCGAAGCCTGCCTCGAGCCCGCCCCGGGCGTCCGGATCGTCCCCGGCGTCGCCCTGCGGGGCGGAGGCCGCCCCGACGTGATGCGGGGCGAGGAGATCCAGGTCTTCGGGGCGATCGGAGCGGGCGCGGTGCCGGCGACGGCCCTGTTCTGCCAGCCCGGTACGCACAACAAGTGGATCGAGACCGTCGACGGGGCCATCACGGATTTCACCACCGTGATGACCGGAGAACTCTTCGCCCTCCTGCGGGCACACGGGATCCTGGCCGGGACGCTCGACGGCACGGTCGGGGATGGGGCCCCCTTCCGCGCGGGTGTCCGGCGCGGCCTCGCGTCCCGCAATCTCGCCGCCACCCTGTTCGAGGTCCGCTCCGGCCTCCTGCTCGACCGGCTCGCCCCGGAGGACGCGGCGGCCCATGCCAGCGGGATCCTGATCGGCGCCGATATCGGCACCCGGGACGACCTCCGGCGGCGCCCGGTCCATCTCCTCGGCGGCGGCCGCCTCGGGGCACTCTACGCCGCCGCCATCACCGAAGCGGGCGGGGATCCGGTGATCGTGCCGGACGGTTCAACCACGGCCGGTATCCACGCCATCTGGAGTCTGCGGGCATGACCATCCTCGACCGGTTCGAGGCGGCCTTCGCGGCCTGCCCCCTCGTCGCCATCCTGCGGGGGCTCACGCCGGACGAGGCACCCGCCGTGGGGGAGGCGCTGGTCGGAGCCGGGTTCACCCTCGTCGAGGTGCCCCTCAACTCGCCGGACCCGCTCCGGAGCATCGCGACGCTCGCCGAGCGCCTCGCCGGGCGGGCGCTGGTCGGGGCCGGCACGGTCCTGACGCCGACTCAGGTCGGCGAGGTCGCCGCTGCTGGCGGAACCCTCGTGGTATCGCCAAACGCCGATCCGGCCGTCATCGGCGCCACCGTCGCGGCGGGCCTTGTCTCCCTTCCGGGCTATCAGACGCCCACGGAGGCTTTCGCGTGCCTGGCGGCGGGAGCAACCGCGCTGAAGCTGTTCCCGGCGGATGTCGCGACGCCCCTGGCGCTCCGGGCGCATCGCGCGGTCCTTCCGCCGGACACGCGGGTTCTGGCCGTCGGCGGAGTCTTGCCCGAGACCATCGCGGGCTGGCGGCAGGCGGGCGCCGACGGATTCGGCCTCGGGTCCAATCTTTACCGGCCCGGGAAGGCGGCGGCCGACGTCGCCCGCGACGCCGCGGCCTACGTGGCGGCGTTCGAGCGCTCCGCCTGAAGACACCGACGGCGGGCCGTCCGGTCGGGCCGAGCAGACACGGCAGAGCGTGCGGGCCGCGCCCCCTGACCTTCGCGCGATGCGCGCCTCCGCAGGCGGCCTGACCGCGCCTGCGCGACCGGTTCACAGCGCGATCGCCGCCGCGTCGTCGCGGTCGGCACTTCACCGGCGAGGCCCGGCCGCTCGTGGCAGGTTGCCGAGGTGTCGCGCTATCGGCGGTTCGCGATCTCGCGAGCCGGCCGATCGGACCGGTCGACCACCGTCCGGCACGCACCGCTCAGCGACACCCGCTTCTCGCGGAGGCAGAGTGTGATCGCCCCCGCGTTCGGGATCTGGGCGGCGCACAGGCGCATCACGTCCGGCGTGCAGGCGGCCCGTTCCGCGCCGGTCTCCGCGAGCGCGGGTGCCGTGCCGACGAGAACCGCGAGGAGGGCGAAAGTGGCGGACTTCATCAAGGATGTCTCCTGAGCGGATCGGGGCCGCGAGCGGCCAAGCCTCGGCGTCCGGCGAGAACGCCGAGGCCGGAAAAGATATCCCGTCGTGCTTGTTTCAATCTGACGCAGGTTCGCGGCCGCGGAGTGAGGGGCCGCTGACGTCACGGACGTATCGCCGGTGCGATCGCACCGGTCGTCGCAGGCTCGACCAGAGCCGCGCCGGCGACCGGTTGTGATCTCTGGCGATCGAGCTTGTCCGCCGAGACGAGGGCGGCGGCGATCAGGGCCGACACCGCCAGCGTCGCCTTCACCACGTCCCAGACCCGCGCGAGCATGGTCGATCCCCAACGGCGTCATCGAGTGCGAGCAGCGGATCCGCCTCATCAATCCGCCTGCCCCGCATCCTCGACCGGAGCCCTTCCCAAAACCTTTCCCGTGAACCCGAGGACTGCATATCGACCGTCGCGTGATGCAATCCGGTCTCACCCTGAGAACTCGCGCAGATTTCCCGCGCAGCATCTCACGCGAGCGTCGATCCCGCGGCCGCCTCGGCGGCCAGCGCCTCGAAGACCAGGGCGTGACGGCGCGCCAGGGCCTCGACATCGTGCGTGTACCCGCCGCCGATCACCGCGGCGAGCGCGATCCCACGGGCGCGGGCCTGCGCCAAGACGTAGCGATCGCGGGCGAGCAGTCCGTCATCGGTGAGGCAGAGACGGCCGAGACGGTCGTCCCGATGGGGATCGACGCCCGCGTTATAGAAGACGAGATCCGGCGCGAACGCGTCGAGGAGCGGCGGCAGGCGGGCGCGCAGGACATCGAGATAGGCGGCGTCGTCGAGCCGGTCGGGCAGACCGATGTCGAGGTCGCCGGCGATCTTCTGGGCCGGGTAGTTGTTCTCGCAATGGATCGAGAGCGTGAACAGGTCGGGACTGAGGGCGAGGCAGTCCGCGGTCCCGTCGCCCTGATGCACGTCGAGGTCGACCACGAGGACGCGCCGGACCAGACCTTCGGCCTGGAGGGTGCGGGCCGCCACCGCGACATCGTTCAGCACGCAGAAACCGGCGCCCTGCCGGCGCCGCGCGTGGTGGCTGCCGCCGGCGGCGCTGCCCGCGAGGCCTTCCGCGAGGGCGAGGCGCCCGGCCAAGAGGGTGCCGCCCACCGAGGCGCGGGAGCGGCGGACAAGGGCGGCGTCGACCGGCAAGCCGATCGCCCGCTCAATGTCCCGGCCGACATCGCAGGCGAGCACCGCGTCCACGTAGGCCGGATCGTGGGCGCGTAGCAGGATCTCGGCACTGGCGGGCTCCGGCGTGACGAAGCCTAGGGGCGCCAGACCCTTGGCGACCAAGGTCTCGGCGAGCAGGCCGTACTTGCGCATCGGGAACCGGTGGCCTGACGGGAGCGGCGCCTCGTAGGCCGGATGGAAGGCAATCGGCGGGATCACGCGGGCCGGCCCAGATCGGCCAGGAGGCACCGGGCCAGTGCCTGACCGCTGTCGTAGGCCGCCTCGATCCGGGCGCCGAGGCACCAATCCCCGCCTGCCCCGAGACGCAGGTCCGGATCGTACAGGCAGGGTTGCTCCAGGGCGGTCTCGACCTGGGCGTAGCGCCAGCGATGTGCCTCCGCGTGGGACGGCCGGAGCGTGGCGCCGAGGACGTCCTCGGCCGCTCCGAGAAGCGCGGCGATGACCGCCTCGCGCGGGGCCTCGAGATGTCCGCGGGACCAGGCGGGCGTCGCGTGCACCGTGAGCCGCGAGCCGGCAGGCCTCCCGGGCTTCGCGGAATCGTGCGCGATCAGGCTGATCAGATCGGTCCCAGGCTGGACGAGGACATCCCGCGGTCGCGTCTCCGTTGCCACCATGAGCGACCAGCACGGCGCATAGGTGGCGCGCCGGACACCGGGCAACGCGACGCCCGATGCCTCGAGCAGCGTCGTGACCTGAGGGGCCGGGAAGGTGATCGCGACGGCGTCGAACGGGCCGTGCATGGTGCCGGCCGCGTCCTCGAGGTGCCAGCGCGCTCCCTGCCGTCGAAGCCGCACGACGGTCGTCGCGCTCGATACCGGAAGGTCCGAGAGCAGGGCGCGGACGGGCTCCGTCATGCCCGGCACGCCGACATGGCGGTCGGAGCCGGCCCAGGGCGCAACGATGCCCAGCCGCGTCCACCGGCCGAGCTCGGCCGCGAAGGCGGGCCCGCGCGCACGCATGAATTGCGCGCCGTGGTCGAACTGCATCTCACCGACCCGCCGGGTCGCCATGCGTCCCCCGACCCCGCGCCCCTTGTCGAAGACCCGGACGCGGAAGCCCGCCTCGGCCAGCCGGCGCGCGGCGGCCGCGCCTGCCATGCCGGCTCCGAGGACCGCGACAATTCCTTGCTCGTTCACGCCCCTGCCCCGTCTGAACGACCGGCCCCGCCGCCGCGTGAGGGCGAAGATAGGGGCCGAGCCACGCGGCGTCAGAGCGACGGAATCGCGCTTGTCATGGACGGGATCGGTGTACGCGACGCGGATACGGTCCGGCTGTCCGGCGAAGTCCCGCGGTGATCGGTGGCGCCGTGGTGCGGGTAGAGGGAATCGAACCCCCACGCCTTGCGGCTGGCGATTTTGAGTCGCCCGCGTCTACCAATTCCGCCATACCCGCGTGCCAGCGCTCTTCGCATAGGTCGGCGGCTCCGGCCAAGTGTTGTTTTGCGTCGGTCAGCGATCTGGCCAAGGCGGGGCGCCTATGCTCAAAGGGCGGCCGATCTCATAATCCGGGACCTTGAATGCTCCGCCGGCTCTACGCGTGGATCCTGGCCCTCAGTGACCGGCCGTCCGCGCCCTACGCGCTCGGTGCCGTGGCCTTCGCCGAAAGCTCCTTCTTTCCGGTTCCACCGGACGTGATGCTCGTCCCGATGGCGGTCGCCCGGCCGGATCGGGTCTGGTTCTACGCCACGATCACGACGGTCGCCTCGGTCCTCGGCGGTCTGGTCGGCTACGCCATCGGAGCCCTGCTGTTCGACTCAGTCGGTGAGTGGCTCATCCGCCTCTACGGCTTGCAGAACTCGGCCGCCACCTTCCAGGACTCCTACGCGCGCTACGGCCACTGGGTGATCCTGCTGAAGGGGCTCACGCCGATCCCCTACAAGCTCGTGACGATCACGTCGGGTTTCGCGCATTACAGCCTGTTCTGGTTCACGATCCTGTCGATCGTGACCCGCGGCGCCCGCTTCTTCATTCTCGCCGGACTGCTCGGCCGCTACGGTGTCCAGATCCGCGGCGTGCTCGACCGGCACCTGAACGCGGTCGCGGCGATCTCCGTCGCCGTCATCGTCCTCGGCTTCCTGCTCTTCAAGGTGATCCTGTAGCGATGAACACGGCGGCTGCCCTGCGCCTCAAGACCGCTGGCCTCTGGCTCGCGATCGCCTCCGCGCTCACCGTCGGGGCCGCGCTCGTCCTCCAGTACGGATACGGCTACGCGCCGTGCAAGCTCTGCCTGACCGAGCGGCTGCCCTACTACGCCGCCGTGCCGCTGGGTCTGCTGGCCCTGTTCCTGCCGGAGCGTTTGGCGCGGATCGCCCTCGGGCTCGCGGCCCTCGGCCTGCTCTACGGGGCCGGGATCGGGGTCTACCACGCTGGCGCGGAATGGGGCTTCTGGCCGGGACCCGCCGATTGCGGCGGCGGCACCGGCGCCAATCCGGGCCAGGTCGGCGACTTCCTCAACAGCCTGCAGACCACGAAGGTGGTCGACTGCTCGGTGGCCGCGCTCCGAGTGCTGGGCGTGTCGCTCGCCGGCTGGAGCGCCGCGATCTCGGCCGTGCTGGCCTCCTTCGCGGGGACCGCCGCGCTGCGTCCCTGACGCGCGCGGACCGGCGAGGCCGGTCAGTTCCGGTCGTCGGGCAGGACCGGAATCGCCGCTACCTCGATGCCCTCGTCGATCAGGGCCCGCGCCTCCGCGGGGCTCGCTTCACCGTAGATCGAACGCCCCTCCGCCTCGCCGTAGTGGATCTTGCGCGCCTCCTCGGGGAAGCGCGCCCCGACATGCTCGGCATTCGCCACGACGTGCTCCCGGAGCGCGCGCAGCATCGCCCGCACCTGACGCTCCGGCTCGGCGATCATGGTCACCGGCGCCTCCGCCTTCGGGGCCGGTGGCGCCGCGCGCTCCCGATCCGTGCGGGCGACGCTCGGCACCATCAGGGCCTTGCTGACCTTGGCGCTGTCGCAGACCGGGCACGTCACGAGGCCGCGCGTGACCTGCGTGTCGTAGGAATCGGAGGATTGGAACCAGCTCTCGAAGCCGTGCCCGGCATCGCAGACGAGACTGTACCGAATCATTCTGTTGCTTGCTGTGGTGACTACTGCGCGGCCCGAGTCCGCGGACCGACGCGCTCGACGGTGAAGGGCCGGCCGTGCTGCAGCGAGGGGATGCGGGCCCGGGCCTCCGCGACCTGCGCGAGGTCGATCTCCGCCAGGATGATCCCCGGCTCGTCCCCGCCGGCATCGGCCAGGACCCGGCCCCAGGGATCGACGATCAGCGAGTGGCCGTAAGTCTCGCGCCCGTCCTCGTGCCGACCGCCCTGCGCCGCCGAGATCACGAAGGCGCCGGTCTCGATGGCCCGGGCCCGTTGCAGGACGTGCCAGTGGGCCTCGCCGGTCTGCCGGGTGAAGCAGGCGGGGGCCGTCAGCACATCCGCGCCCGCCTCGGCGAGGGCGCGGTACAGCGCGGGGAAGCGGATGTCGTAGCAGATCGTCAGGCCGAGCGTGGCCCACGGCGTCTCGGCGAGCACCGCGCAGGCGCCACCGGAATAGGTCGCGGATTCCCGCCAGCGCTCGCCGCTCGGCAGGTCGACGTCGAAGAGATGCAGCTTGTCGTAGGAGGCCAGGATCTCCCCGTCGGCGCCGATCAGGTAGGCGCGGTTGGCGATCTTGTCGCCGGCCCTGACCGCGATCGAGCCGATCTGGACGACCGTTCCGGTCTGACGCGCGGCCTCGCGGAGCGCCGCCAGGGTCGGGTCCTGCTCCTCGGTGGTGACGTGGGCGAACAGACGCTCGCGGCTCCGCTCCACCAGGGACGTCATCTCGGGAGTCTGCACGTAGGCCGCGCCCCGCGCCGACGCCTCGCGCACGCCCGCCACGGCCGCGTCGCGATTGGCGGCAGGGTCGCGCCCCGACCGCATCTGCACGCAGGCAGCCGTGAAGCGGGGCTCAGGCATCGGCCGTGTCCTTGAGCAGCGGGTCGAGCTTGCCGGCGCGATCGAGGGCGTACAGGTCGTCGCAGCCGCCGACATGCGTGGCGCCGACGAAGATTTGGGGCACGCTGGTCCGGCCGCCGGCGCGCTCGACCATGGCGGACCGGGCGCCCTGCACGCGCTCGACGTCGATCTCCTGGAAGGCGGCGCCCTTCTCCTTCAGCAGGCTCTTGGCCGCCGAGCAGTAGGGGCACCAGGCCGTGGTGTAGATTGTGACCGGCTGCATCGCGATCGTCGTCCCGCGCGTGAACTTGGGACATATAGGAGCGCGGGGCGCGCCTTGCCTATGCCCGTGTGGTCACAGGGCAACGCGCGCGCGCCGTCGACGAAGCACCGGCAGGATCAGGCGGCTAGGAGCTTCTCGACCTCGTTCACGAGATCGCGGAGGTGGAAGGGCTTCGACAGGACCTTGGCATCCTTCGGGGCCTTCGAATCCGGGTTGAGGGCGACCGCCGCGAAGCCGGTGATGAACATCACCTTGATGTCGGGATCGAGCTCGGTGGCGCGGCGGGCCAGCTCGATGCCGTCCATCTCGGGCATCACGATGTCGGTCAGCAGCAGCTCGAAAGGCTCCTCGCGCAGCCGGTTGTAGGCGGAGAGGCCGTTGTCGAAGGACAGGACATCGTAGCCCGCGTTCTGCAGCGCCTTGGCCAGAAACCGGCGCATGTCGTTGTCGTCTTCCGCCAGCAGGATTTTCATCGGCCGGATCCGAGCCTTCGAGTCGAGAAGTTGATCCCATAAAGGGAGGCGATGGTAAACAAGGTGTTAGGATGGAGCGCGCAGCCGCCGCCGCGTGTCTCCCGGGCGACTGCGTCGGCCGCCGGTGCGGAGTGGACAGGCGATCGATCGCACACCACAGTGAGCGCCTGCCGTCCTCGTTCAACCGCCGGGGTGTCCACCAGCCGATGACTGCAACCGAACCGGTACAGCCAGACGCCTTCGGATTTGCCCCGGCCTTCGCGGTCGACGAGCCCGCGGCGCACACCCTGCCTTTCGTCTTCAATACCGGTCATTCCGGGGCCGTCTACCCCCCCGACTTCATCGCGGCCTCGCGGCTCGACGCGCTGACCCTGCGCCGCTCCGAGGATGCCCACGTCGACCGCCTGTTCGGATCGGTCGTCGGACTGGGCGCGCCGCTCCTGCGGGCCAACTTCCCCCGCGCCTTCCTCGACGTGAACCGGGAGCCCTACGAACTCGACCCGCGCATGTTCGAGGGGCGCCTGCCGCCCTTCGCCAACACCCGGTCGATGCGCGTCGCGGGCGGTCTCGGGACCGTGCCCCGGGTCGTCGCCGACGGCCAGGAGATCTACGCCCGGCGCCTGCCTGTTGCCGAGGCGACCGCCCGGATCGAGAGCCTGTACAAGCCGTATCATCGCGCGCTGCGCGGACTGGTCCAGCGCACGGCGCGCACCCACGGCCACTGCATGCTCGTCGATTGCCACTCGATGCCCTCCTCGAGCCTCGGCCGCGATCCGGACATGAAAGCCGACGTGGTGCTGGGCGACCGCTACGGCACGGCGTGCGCACCCGTCCTGATCGACGGATTCGAGGCCGCGTTCCGGGCCCGGGGTTTCCGCGTGGTCCGCAACAAGCCCTACGCCGGCGGCTTCATCACGGAGCATTACGGCGAGCCGAACCTCGACCGCCACGCGCTCCAGATCGAGCTGAATCGGGGCCTCTACATGAACGAGGCCAGCCTCGCGATGACGGCGGGCTTCCCGGCACTGGTCGAGGCGCTGCGCGGCGTCGTCGCCGATGTTGCCAAGGACCTCGACGATCTCGTCCCCCGCCGGATGGCCGCGGAATAGGGGCGCTGCCCCGACCGTTCACAAAGAAGAGCGGCGGTATGCCGGAAAGAAAAAAGGCCACTCCCGAAGGAGCGGCCCGAAGTCTAGGGAGGAAACGCCCAAGAAGGGCAGCGAGACCGCGACGCCATCGCGATCTCGCAATGCACAAACTAAAGTGCGCCGCACAAGAAGCAAGCGCAATTCGCCCGTCGCGGCCGCTCTGCGCGCATACCTGAAGCGCGTTCGCTGGCCGCCGCGCTTCGCCGCGTGCAGGCATAGCTCGGACGAGAGCGAGAACCGATGCGGTCGCACGTGTCGCCTAGCGGGGCGCGGTGATCGGATCCGCGCCCGCAGCGCCGTTCAGCCCTGGCTCTTGAGCAGCTTCTCGATCTCGGCCCGCAGGGGTCCTGCGAGATCGTTCCGCTCCAGGGCGTAGGCGAGATTCGCCGTGAGGAAGCCGAGCTTCGAGCCGGTATCGTAGGTCCGGCCCTCGTAGCGCATGCCGTAGAACGCCTGCTTCTCCATCAGGTCGATCATGGCGTCCGTGAGCTGGATCTCGCCGCCCGCGCCCTTCTTGCCGTGCTCGAGGATCCCGAAGATCTCGGGCTGGAGGATGTAGCGCCCGGAGATGATGAAGTTCGACGGCGCCGTGCCCTGCTTGGGCTTCTCGACCATCCCTGTGATCTGGAAGGACTGGCCGTAGGTCTCGCCCACGCTGACGATGCCGTACTGGTGCGTCTCCTCGGGCGCCACCTCCTCGACGGCGATGATGTTGCCGCCGTGGCGATCGTAGGCGGCCAGCATCTGCTGCATGCAGCCGCGGCTCAGCATGTCGGGGAGCAGCACCGCGAACGGCTCGTCGCCGACGATCTCGCGGGCGCACCACACCGCGTGGCCGAGGCCGAGCGGCGCCTGCTGGCGGGTGAAGCTGGTCTGGCCGGCCTTCGGCAGGTCCTTCTTCAGCTCCTCGTAGGCGGCCGTCTTCCCGCGCTCCTGAAGGGTGTGGTCGAGCTCGAACGCGATGTCGAAATGGTCCTCGATCACCGCCTTGCCGCGGCCGGTGACGAAGATGAAGTGCTCGATCCCGGCCGCGCGCGCCTCGTCAACGACGTGCTGCACCACTGGCCGGTCGACGACCGTGAGCATCTCCTTCGGGACCGCCTTCGTGGCGGGCAGGAAGCGCGTGCCGAGGCCCGCGACGGGGAGGACGGCCTTGCGGATCGGTTTCATCGAGCGGTAACCCCGGAACTGGATGGAACGACGTGGTCAGCTGTGCGGTCAGTGAGATAGCTTAACGCGAGCCGTCGCAAGCATGTACATCGTTAGTATGAGGCGGCGGGGCGTAAATTTCCCGTCTGCAAAGGCGTAAGCAGTTGCCGGGATGGCGGCAGTGAGGGCGAGATGGCGGTTCTGGTGACGGGGGGTGCCGGCTACATCGGCAGCCACATGGTGCTGGCGCTCCTCGACGCCGGCCATGAGGAGGTCGTCGTCCTCGACGATCTCTCCACCGGCTTCGACTGGGCGGTCCCAGAGGGTGTGAAGCTCGTCGTCGGCGACGTGGCCGACCAGGCCCTCGTGACACAGACCATCCTGCAGCACCGCATCGATGCCCTGGCCCACTTCGCGGCCAAGATCGTCGTGCCCGAATCCGTAGCCGACCCCCTGGGCTACTACCTCGCCAACACGGTGAAGACCCGCGCGCTGATCGAGGCGTCGGTGCGTGCCGGCGTCAAGAATGTCATCTTCTCCTCGACCGCGGCCGTCTACGGTGAGCCCGAGGCCTCGCCGGTTCCCGAGGACCTGCCGCTGAAGCCGATCAATCCCTACGGCCGCTCGAAGCTGATGAGCGAGTGGATGATCGCCGACGCCGCCGCGGCGCACGGCTTCTCCTACGTGGTCCTGCGCTACTTCAACGTCGCCGGCGCGGATCCGGAGGGACGGTCCGGCCAGTCGACGCCCAACGCCACGCACCTGATCAAGGTGGCCACGCAGGCGGCGCTCGGCCAGCGCGCCCGGCTCGACGTCTTCGGGACCGACTACCCGACCCCGGACGGGTCGTGCCTGCGCGACTACATCCAGGTCTCGGACCTCGCGGAGGCGCATCGCCTCGCCCTCGACCATCTGCGCTCCGGTGGCGAGAGCCTGACGCTGAACTGCGGCTACGGGCGCGGCTACTCGGTCCTCGAGGTCGTCGAGGTCGTGAAGCGGATCTCGGGCCGCGACTTCGAGGTGCGGCTGTGCCCGCGCCGGGCCGGCGATCCGGCCCAAATCGTCGCCGAGGCGGCGCGCATCCGCGATCGCCTGGGCTGGCAGCCCCGGCACGACGACCTCGACGCCATCGTCGGCCAAGCCCTCGCCTGGGAAGAACGCCTGGAGAAGCGCAATCGGATCTGACCGGATGCATTCCCGTCGATGGATCCTGGCCGCGGCGGCGTGCCTCGCGACCGGCCTGGCCCGCGCCGAGGACGCCTTCCAGGCGTTCGTCGAGGCCCTGCGTCCGGACGCGGCGGCGCGGGGCGTCTCCGCCGCGACCTTCGACGCGGCGTTCCGCGGGATCACAGGCCCCGATCCCGGCATCCTGGCGCGAACCCGCCGCCAGAGCGAGTTCAGCCGGCCTGTCTGGGAGTACCTCGTCGGCGCGGTCTCGGCCGGCCGCATCGCGCGCGGCCGCGACCGCGCCGCCACCCTCGCGTCGACCCTGACGGCGATCGAGGCCCGCTACGGCGTTCCGGGTCCGATGGTGATGGCGTTCTGGGGCGTCGAATCGGATTTCGGAGCGAGTGCGGGCAACGTCCCGACCGTCCGGGCGCTGGCGACGCTCGCCGAGGCGCGGCACCGCGGCAGCCTATTCCGCGACGAGCTCCTCGCCGCCCTCACGATCTTGCAGCGCGGCGACATCGCGCCCGATCGGATGAGCGGCAGCTGGGCTGGCGCGATGGGTCAGGTGCAATTCCTGCCCTCCACCTACCTGGCCCACGCGGTCGACTTCGACGGCGACGGCCGGCGCGACATCTGGACCAGCGCGGCGGATTCGCTGGCCTCGATCGCCGCCTATCTCAAGGATCTCGGCTGGAATCCGACCTTCTCCTGGGGCTACGAGGTGCGCCTGCCGAAGGAGTTCGACCTGAGCCGCTACGCGGGCGATCTCGCGAGCTTCGCCGAGCGCGGCGTTCGCCGCACCGACGGGCAGCCGCTGCCGGGGGCCGGGCGCGCCAGCCTGTTCCTGCCCGGAGGCCTCGGCGCGCCGGTCTTCCTGATCACCGACAATTTCGAGGTGGTCCGGGGCTACAACACCTCGGATTCCTACGCGCTGGCAGTGGGTCACCTTGCCGACCGCCTCGCCGGCGGTCCGCCGCTGGCCGCGCCGTGGCCCGCCGGAGCCCGCCTCGACGGGCCGGGCCTCCGCGCCCTGCAGACCGGCCTCGCGGCTTCCGGCTTCTACGACGGGCCGACGGATGGACGCGCGGGCCCGAAGCTGCGCGAGGCGGTGCGGCGCTATCAGATCAGCGTTGGATTGCCGGCCGACGGGTACGCAACGCCGGCCCTGCTCGCCCGCGTGGCCGGGAAGGCAGCGCCGCGACGCTGAGCCCGGCGAGAGGTTTAGACCCGCGCGCGGCTTCCACCTATAGTGGCCGCGGTCCGAACGGGCCCGGTTCGGCGTAAAGCGTACGGGATGCGCATGGTCCTCGCTCGTCGGCGTCCTTCGGAACGCCCCCTCATCCTCGGGCTCTCGGTCCTGTTGGGGCTCGCGGAGGTGTCGACCTTCGGGGGCGGTCCGGCCCGCGCGCAGTGGGGCGACAGCTACCAGCAGCAGGGCGGCACCTATTACCAGGCGCCGCCGCGCCGGCGGCCGCGGGACGCCTATTACCGCGACGACGGGACGTCCGGGCGCCAGCCCCGCTACGCGCCGCAGCAGGAGGCGCCGCGCCAGTTCTACTGGCCCTGGGAGGACAGGCCGCAGCCGGTGGCGCCGCAGCCGGAGCGCACCTACCGGGCCCCGCGCCAGCGCACCAATCCCTACGCGACCGGAGAGGCGCAGCGTCCGCCCCCCGCCGTGAAGCGGCGGGTCCGTCCGGCCCGGGCGCCGACACCGCCGAAGCCCGCGGTCGCCAAGACCGAGCCGAACGTCCAGATCGCCGTCTTCGGCGATTCCCTCGCCGACCATCTCGCCAAGGGCCTCGACGACGTGTTCGAGGACAATGCCGACGTCGCCGTGATCGACCGCGCGAAGGGCGACAGCGGTCTGGTGCGCAAGGACGTGGTCGACTGGCCGAAGGTCGCGCAGGACTACCTCCAGAGCAACGCGAAGGTGCGCTACGCCCTGGTGATGTTGGGCGCCAACGATCGGCAGCCGATCCGCGAGGGCGACGAGACGGCCGATCCCCTCACGGACCGCTGGCGCGCCCTCTACCGCGCCCGGGTGGAGGCGCTGGCGAAAGTCTTCACCGACCGCAAGATCCCGCTGATCTGGGTCGGGCTGCCGCCGGTCCAGAGCGAGTCCCTGAGCCGGGACCTCGCGTCGCTGAATGACATCGTCCGGGACACCGTGACCAAGGCCGGCGGCACCTACGTCGATATCTGGCCGGGCTTCGTCGACGACCGGGACCGGTACGCCGCGTCGGGCCCGGATCCGGAAGGCCAGATCGCCAAGCTCCGTACCGCGGACGGTGTCCATTTCACCAAGGCGGGCGATCGGAAGCTGGCCCACTTCGCCGATGTCGAGCTGAAGCGGCTGATGGGCGCGGTGCCGGGCACGGCCGAGCCGTCGCCGACCGCGACCGTGGCGCCGACCGCACCGCCCGCGACACCCGGGCCGAGCCTCGACGGTACCGCGCCGGCCACCGATACCGCGGCGATCGATCGTCAGATCACCGCGATGCTGCCGAGCCTGCCGGAGCCGCCCGGCGTGCCGGCGCTCCCGGTGAAGCCCGCGGCCGGCCCTGTGGTACCGTTGAGCCGGAGCGAGGTGTCGCCCGGCGGCGCGCTGCTGAATGGCCGTCCGCGCGATCCGGACAATTCCGGGACCGTGGAGCGGACGCTGCTGCGCGGCAACGCGCCGATGCCGCAGCCCGGCCGAGCCGACGATTTCCGCTGGCCGCCCGGCTGAGCCGGGCGGGCCCTTCGCGCGCTCTCAGCAGGCCGTCAGCGCGGCAGGACGCTGGCGCCCATCAGCATCTCGTCGATGGCGCGCGCTGCCTGACGGCCCTCGCGGATCGCCCAGACCACCAGGGACTGGCCGCGCCGCATATCGCCGGCGGCCCAGATCTTCGCGTCCGACGTGCGGTAGTCGTCCTCGTTCGCCTCGACATTGCCGCGCTTGTCGACGCCGACCCCGGACTGCTCCAGCAGACCCTTCTGGACCGAGCCCGCGAAGCCGATCGCCATGAAGACAAGATCGGCCGGCAGCACGAACTCGGTGCCGGCGATCGGCTGGCGCTTGGCATCGACGCGGGCGCAGACCACGCCGGTGAGCTGACCCTTCTTGTTCCCCTCGAGCCGCAGGGTCGCGGCCTGGAACTCGCGCTCCGCGCCCTCCGCCTGGCTGGACGAGGTCCGCATCTTGGTCGGCCAGTAGGGCCACACGGTGAGCTTGTCCTCCCGCTCCGGCGGGCGCGGGCGGATGTCGAGCTGCGTCACCGACAGGGCCCCCTGGCGGAACGCGGTGCCGACGCAATCGGAGGCGGTGTCGCCGCCGCCGACGACCACCACGTTCTTGCCCGCGGCCAGGATCGGCTGCTCGCCGTTGCCGCGCATCGGCTCGGCGCTCACGCGCCGGTTCGACTGGACGAGGTAGGGCATCGCGTAGTGGACGCCCTCGAGGTCCTGGCCGGGGAGCTGCGGGTTGCGCGGATCCTCGGCGCCACCGCAGAAC
Source organism: Methylobacterium sp. 275MFSha3.1 (assembly GCF_900108435.1). Classification (NCBI taxonomy): domain Bacteria; kingdom Pseudomonadati; phylum Pseudomonadota; class Alphaproteobacteria; order Hyphomicrobiales; family Methylobacteriaceae; genus Methylobacterium; species Methylobacterium sp. 275MFSha3.1. The sequence goes on from NZ_FNWP01000005.1 coordinate 217,265, forward strand.
ATCACGGCGTCGAACTCGGCCTTGAGCTCGTCGACCGACTTTGTCACACCGATGTTCTGGTTGTAGTGGAAGACGACGCCCTCGGCCTCCATCTGGCGCACGCGCCGGTCGATATGGCGCTTCTCCATCTTGAAGTCCGGGATGCCGTAGCGGAGAAGGCCACCCGCCTTCGGCTCGCGCTCGAACACGTGGACGTCGTGCCCGACGCGGGCGAGCTGCTGCGCCGCCGCCATACCGGCCGGTCCGGAGCCCACGATCGCGACGCGCTTGCCGGTGCGGGTCTGCGCCGGCTCCGGCTTCACCCAGCCCATGTTCCAGGCGCGGTCGGCGATCGCCTGCTCGATCGTCTTGATGGCGACCGGCTGGTTCTCGAGGTTAAGCGTGCACGCCTCCTCGCAGGGCGCGGGGCAGACGCGGCCGGTAAACTCCGGGAAGTTGTTCGTGGAGTGGAGGTTGCGGGACGCCTCCTCCCAATCCGACTGGAAGACGAGGTCGTTCCAGTCCGGGATCTGGTTGTGGACCGGGCAGCCCGTCGGCCCGTGGCAGAACGGGATGCCGCAATCCATGCAGCGCGCGGCCTGTTTCGTCAGGTCGTGCTCGTCGAGCGGGAGTGTGAACTCGCGGAAGTGCCGGACTCGGTCGGCGGCGAGCTGGTACTTCTGCTCCTGCCGGTCGAACTCGAGGAAGCCTGTGATCTTGCCCATTGGTCAGCCCCTGGGCCGGCCAGTCTCTGACTGCGCTGCCCGCGTCGTCGTCTCGTGTGGGTGCGTGACCGGGCGGGAGCCCGCCCGGTCTCAGGAAGCCGCCTACTCGGCGGCCACCGGCATCCGCGCCATCTCCATCTCGCGAAGCGCCCGGCGGTACTCCACCGGCATCACCTTCACGAACTTGGTGCGGTAGCCGCTCCAGTCGTCGAGGATCGCCTTGGCGCGGGGGCTGCCCGTGTACTTGAGATGGTTGGTGATGAGCTGCGTCAGCCGCTCCTCGTCGTGCCCGGACATGTCGGCCAGGATGTCGACCCGCCCCTTGGTCTCCAGGTCGCCGTCCTGATGGAAGCGACGCATCAGGTCGTCCTCCTCCTCGACCGGCTCCAGGTCGACCATCGACAGGTTGCAGCGCGCCGAGAAGGAGCCGTCCTCATCGAGCACGTAGGCGATGCCGCCCGACATGCCGGCCGCGAAGTTGCGCCCGGTCTCGCCGATCGACACGACCACGCCGCCGGTCATGTACTCGCAGCCGTGGTCGCCCATGCCCTCGACCACTGTGATCGCGCCGGAGTTCCTGACCGCGAAGCGCTCGCCCGCGGAGCCGCGGATGTAGCACTCGCCCGCGATCGCCCCGTACAGCACGGTGTTGCCGACCATGATCGTCCGGTCCTGCGGCGACTTCAGCGCGTCGCTCGGCCGGATGATCAGCTTGCCGCCCGACAGACCCTTGCCGACGTAGTCGTTGCCGTGGCCGGTCAGCTCGACGGTCACGCCGGCCGCCACCCAGGCGCCGAAGCTCTGGCCCGCCGTGCCGGCGAGCTTCACCACGATCGTGTCGTCGGGCAGGCCCTCGTGGCCGTGCGCCTTGGCGACCATGCCGGAGAGCATCGCGCCCGCCGCCCGGTCCGAGTTCCGGATGGTGTCGGTGATGACCACCGGCTCGCCGGTCTCGATCGCGTGCTGCGCCTTCTCGATCAGGCGCCGGTCGAGGACCGTGTCGATTGGGTGGTGCTGCACCTCCACGTGGCGGATCGCCGTGCCCTCGGCCACCTTCGGCCGGTGGAACAGCTTGGTGAAGTCGAGCCCGCGCGCCTTCCAGTGAGCGATGGCCTCGACCTTGTCGAGCACGTCGGACCGGCCGACCGCCTCCTCCAGCTTCGTGAAGCCGAGCGAGGCGAGGATCTCCCGCACCTCCTCGGCCACGAAGAAGAAGTAGTTCACCACGTGCTCCGGCGTGCCCTTGAAGCGCTTGCGCAGCACCGGATCCTGGGTGGCGACGCCCACCGGGCAAGTGTTCAGGTGGCACTTGCGCATCATGATGCAGCCGGCCGCGATCAGCGGGGCCGTCGAGAAGCCCATCTGGTCGGCGCCGAGCAGCGCCGCGATCATCACGTCGCGCCCGGTCCGGATGCCGCCGTCGGCCTGAAGGGCGACGCGGCCGCGCAGACCGTTCAGCACCAGCGTCTGCTGGGTCTCGGCCAGCCCGGTCTCCCAGGGTCCGCCCGCGTGCTTGAGCGAGGTCAGCGGCGCCGCGCCGGTGCCGCCGTCGAAGCCCGAGATCGTGATGTGGTCGGCCCGCGCCTTGGCGACACCGGCCGCGACCGTGCCGACGCCAACCTCGGAGACGAGCTTCACCGACACGTCCGCCGACGGGTTCACGTTCTTCAGGTCGAAGATCAGCTGGGCCAGATCCTCGATCGAGTAGATGTCGTGGTGCGGCGGCGGCGAGATCAGGCCCACCCCCGGGGTGGCGTAGCGGACCTTGGCGATCTTGGCGTCGACCTTGTGGCCGGGCAGCTGGCCGCCCTCGCCGGGCTTGGCGCCCTGCGCGACCTTGATCTGCATCATGTCGGAATTGACGAGGTACTCCGTCGTGACGCCGAAGCGGCCGGAGGCGACCTGCTTGATCGCGGACCGGCGCGAGCGCCCGTCCGGCAGCGGCTTGAACCGCTCGACCTCCTCGCCGCCCTCGCCCGAGTTCGATCGCCCGCCGAACGAGTTCAGCGCGATGGCGAGGGTCTCGTGCGCCTCCTTGGAGATGGAGCCGTACGACATGGCGCCCGTGGCGAAGCGCTTGACGATCTCGGAGGCCGGCTCGACCGAGTCCAGCGGGACCGGCGCGCGACCGAGCTCGGCGGCGGACTTGATGCGGAACAGGCCGCGGAGCGTCTTCAGCTGGTGCTCCTGGCGGTTCACCAGCTCGGCGTATTCGCGGTAGCGCTCCGGCACGTTGAGGCGCACCGCGTGCTGCAGCGTCGCCACCGTGTCGGGCGTCCAGGTGTGGGTCTCGCCGCGCAGGCGGTAGGCGTACTCGCCGCCGACATCCAGGGCGTTCCGGTAGACCGGCGCGTCGCCGAAGGCGTCGCGGTGTCGGCGCGCGGTCTCCTCGGCGATCTCCGCCATGCCGACGCCCTCGATGGTCGTCGCCGTGCCGAAGAAGTCGCGGCCGACGAAGGTCGAGTTCAGGCCGACCGCGTCGAAGATCTGCGCGCCGCAATAGGACTGGTAGGTGGAGATGCCCATCTTGGACATCACCTTCAGCAGGCCCTTATCGATCGCCTTGATGTAGCGGTAGATGATCTCGTCGTCGGTGAGGTCCGGCGGGAACTCGTCCTTCATGTCGAGCAGCGTCTCGAAGGCGAGGTACGGGTTCACCGCCTCGGCGCCGTAGCCGGCGAGACAGGCGAAGTGGTGCACCTCGCGCGGCTCGCCCGACTCGACCACGAGGCCGACCGAGGTCCGGAGCCCCTTGCGGATCAGGTAATTGTGCACGGACGCCGTGGCCAGCAGCGCCGGGATCGGGATCCGATCCGGCCCGACCGCCCGGTCGGTGAGCACGATGATGTTGTAGCCGCCGCGCACCGCCGCCTCGGCGCGGTCGCAGAGGCGGTCGAGCGCCCCGTCCATGGCCGCCGCGCCGGTCTCGGCCGGGTAGGTCATGTCGAGGGTCTTGGTGTCAAACCGATCCTCGAAATGGCCGATCGAGCGGATCTTCTCCAGATCGGCGTTGGTGAGGATCGGCTGGCGGACCTCCAGGCGCTTGCGCCGGGACGCGCCCTCCATGTCGAGCAGGTTCGGTCGCGGCCCGATGAACGAGACGAGGCTCATCACGGCCTCCTCGCGGATCGGGTCGATCGGCGGGTTCGTGACCTGCGCGAAGTTCTGCTTGAAGTAGGTGTAGAGCAGCTTCGACTTCTCGGAGAGGGCCGAGAGCGGCGTGTCCGTGCCCATAGAGCCGACCGCCTCCTGGCCGGTGACGGCCATGGGCTGCATCAGCAGCTTGAGGTCTTCCTGCGTGTAGCCGAAGGCCTGCTGGCGATCGAGCAGGCTGACGTCGCCGCGGGACTCGCGCGGCTGCACCGGGCGCAGGTCCTCCAGGACGATCTGGGTGTTCTTGACCCAGTCGGCGTAGGGATGCGCGGCGGCGAGCTCGCCCTTGATCTCCTCGTCGGAGACGATGCGGCCCTTCTGCAGGTCGATCAGCAGCATGCGGCCCGGCTGCAGGCGCCAGGACTGGACGATCTTCTCGTCCGGGATCGGCAGGGTGCCCATCTCGGAGGCGAGCACCACGAGGCCGTCGTCGGTGACGATGTAGCGCGCCGGGCGCAGGCCGTTGCGGTCGAGGGTGGCGCCGATCTGGCGGCCGTCGGTGAAGGCCACGGCGGCGGGACCGTCCCACGGCTCCATCAGGGCGGCGTGGTACTCGTAGAAGGCGCGCCGCTCCTCGCTCATGAGCGGGTTGCCGGCCCAGGCCTCCGGGATGAGCATCATCATCGCGTGGGCGAGCGGGTAGCCGCCCTGCACGAGGAACTCGAGGGCGTTGTCGAAGCAGGCGGTGTCGGACTGGCCCTCGTAGGAGATCGGCCACAGCTTCGAGATGTCGTTGCCGAACAGGTCGGAATCGACGCTCGCCTGGCGCGCCGCCATCCAGTTGACGTTGCCGCGCAGCGTGTTGATCTCGCCGTTATGCGCGACCATCCGGTAGGGGTGCGAGAGCCGCCAGGTCGGGAAGGTGTTGGTGGCGAAGCGCTGGTGGACGAGGGCGATCGCCGAGACGAAGCGGTCGTCCTTCAGGTCCAGGAAGTAGCCGCCGAGCTGCGTGACCAGCACCATGCCCTTGTAGACGATGGTCCGGGTCGACACGGAGACCGGGTAGAACTCCTTCACCCGCGGATCGTCGAGGCCGTAGACCTTGTTGGAGATCACCTTGCGGGCGACGTAGACCCGGCGCTCGAACGCGTCCTGGTCGGTGACCGAGGCGGGCCGGCCGATGAAGACCTGACGGTGGTGCGGCTCGGTCGCCTTCACGGCGTCGCCGAGATCCTCCGGGTCCACCGGCACGTCGCGCCAGCCGAGGAGCGGCAGGCCCTCGGCAGCCAGGGACGATTCGACGATCTCCTGGATGATCGCCCGCGGCTCCTCCGCCTTCGGCATGAAGAACTGCCCGATGGCGTACGAGCCCGCCGGCGGCAGCTCGAAACCGAGGCGCGAGCACTCCTCGGCGAAGAAGCCGTGCGGGATCTGCGTGAGGATGCCGCAGCCGTCGCCCATCTTGGGATCGGCGCCCACAGCGCCGCGGTGATCAAGGTTCTCCAGGATCTTCAGACCCTGCTCGACGATCGCGTGGGTCCGGCGGTCGTGCATGTCGGCAATGAAACCGACGCCGCAGGCGTCGCGCTCGCGGGCCGGATCGTAGGAACCCTGGGCTTTCGGAAAGGCGGGGTCGCGCACGATGAGCGGCATCGCGCCGCCGCGGGGGGCGGCAGCCTGGGCCGTGGACGCAGCAAACTCTTCGGCGGGTCTGCGTTGTGACATGCTTCGTCTCGTCCTTCCCTCGAACCCGTCCGCAGCCAAGAACCCGCGAGCATGTTCCATGCCCGCAAGCCGTCGGCGCCACGCGCCCGGCCTCTTGCCGCAGGCCATCCGGCCGGTCCGGGAGGACACGTCCGTCGGCCTGCGTTCATCGAGGACCCGGACCGCTCGGAGAGCGGTGCGCTGGCGCGCCCGCGTCCGTCTGCCGAAACTTCTCGCCCGCGCGCGAGACGGCGACGGCCGGGATGCACGGCCGATGGGACAGTTGTGCTGTCCTAAGTCGCGAAACTGCCAGATTGAAATGTTTTCAGCAAGAGACTGCAGGCCGCGACGGTGTCGCCGCTCTGGATGACGGGCCGCGACCCGCTCCGCGCCTCCGCAATCTCGCCCGAATCGCGGGTTCTACGGGTCGTGCCGAGCACAAGCGGCATGCGGGGCAACGACCTCGCCGGCATGGTCGAGGTCCGGGTCTACCGGCCCGGACCATGCCGGAACCGGACACGAACCGGACACTCTGCCGGGTCTTCAAACCCAGAACGCACAAGAGTGACGATGACGAGCAGAGCCGCTGCGCGCTTCCCACGCCCGATGAGCCGGACGCTTCGCGCCGCGTGCCTGTCGGCGCTCGCTCTCCTGGGCGCATCGGGCGGGGCGCGCGCGCAATTCGCCTTCGAGGAAGAGGTCCTTCCGCCTCGCGTCGTCGCTTGGCGCCTCGCAGATCGCGGGTTCAGCGGCCTGAGCCGCCCGCGCTTCGACGGGCGGGTCTACGTGGTCGACGCCGTCGGTCCCGCCGGCGCGCCCGTCCGGCTGTTCGTCGATCCCATGACGGGCGGGATCGTCGGCCGCCGGCCGATCGGTGCGCCCGAGACCGTCGCTCGGCTGGAGCGACCCGCACCGGGCTTCGGCTGGACCGAGGACGAGGTCGTGCCCCGCCGCGCGATGCGTCCGGTCCCGCCCGAGGACGGTCCGGTGGCTCGGCCCCAGCGCCGGCCGGGCACCGAGGCCCTGCGGCCCGAGGCCAATCCCGAAGGTGTTAATCCCGACAGCGTCGGCCGGACCGCTCCGCCCAACGCTCCGCCAAAGCGGGTCGCGCGCGGAGCGCTCGCCCGGACGCCAGAGCTGAAGCCGCCGCCCCGCACGTCTCCCGAGGCACCGGCCCCCAAGCTCCCGCCGGCCGATACGGCCAAGGCGGATCCGAACGCGGGTCCCGCGCCCGAGACCAAGGCGGCGGCGATCGAGAAGGCCCCGGCCCCGGTTCCCGCTGCGCGACCCGCCGCGCCGTCGAGGCCGGCCGACGCCGGGGTGGCCGAGACGGCCAAGCCGGCCGCGAAGGATTGGAAGGATCCGCCCACGGACAAGAAGCCGGTTCGGGTGATCGGCGGCGCGACCATCGTCCCGGGCCAGGCCGAGTAAATTCGGCGGACGGGACCGGCGCGTCACGCGGTGTCCGTCAGCCGCTCGGCTCCCGTGAACACCGTCACCGTGTCGGCACGCGCGATGGCGCAGAGCGTGATGCCGTAGGACCGGGCCCGCTCGAGGGCCAGGGACGTCGGCGCCGAGATGGCGACGATCACGGCCGCGCCGAGGCGCGCGGCCTTCTCGACCATCTCGAACGAGCAGCGGCTGGTGATGACCAGGAAGCCCGAGTCCACGGGCGTCCCGGTGCGCATCAGGGTGCCGATCAGCTTGTCGAGAGCGTTGTGCCGGCCGACATCCTCGCGCACCGCCGCGAGGCCGCCGTCGAGGCGCGCCCAGGCCGCGGCGTGGACCGCGCGCGTCTCCGCGCCGAGGCGCTGGGCGCTGTCGAGATTCGACAGGGCGCGGGCGATGGCGGGCAGCCCGACCCGGACCTCGGAGTCCGCCCGCTTACCGGCCTGCGGCAGTTGCGCCAGGTCCTCGATGCCGCAGACCCCGCAGCCGGTGCGGCCGCTGATGGCGCGCTTGCGCGCCAGATGCTCGCGGAGCCGGCCCGGCGCGAGATCGACGTGAAGGCGCAGGCCGTCCGGCGCCGTCTCGACGCGGGTCGCGCGGATCTCCTCCGCGCTGTCGACGATGCCCTCCGTCAGGCTGAAGCCGTAGGCGAAATCCTCAAGGTCGGCGGGCGTCGCCATCATGACGGCGTGCGGCACGCTGCCGTAGACGAGGTTGACCGGCGCCTCGACGGCCAGCGCCCGCGTGTCCGGCCTCGGCGCCGAGCCCGTGTAGGTCATCACCTGCATCGGCGCCGGCACCGCGCAGGGCAGAGGACCGGAGGTGGGGCTGCCGATTTGGGTGGACATCTCGAACTCCGCAGGCGTGGCACGAACGCGTCGCAACGCTTCATCCCCGGCGCGACGCGACAGGGAACGATTTCGCCGGCCCCTAGTGCGCCGACGCCACGAGGCGCCGTCAACTGGCGGGAAAGCGCGCGATGCGACGCTTGTGCGGTTGCACGTGGCCGGCCCTTGTGGTCTGAAGCGCCGGTCGGATAATGCCGGGTGACACAACCGGTACTCCGTCACGTCGGTACAATCCCGCACGCGTTCAAGACGGGGAGGTCCGGCGGCAGCCAGACAGTTTCAGGGGAGCCACGAGAGGCAGATGCGGACGGTGCGGACGATCAACCGGTCACTCTGGAGCCTCGCCGCTCTCGGCGCCCTGCTCTTCCCGATATCCGGCGCGCAGGCCGCGGGCTTCGGTCAGCCCGTGCCGTGGGAGATGGACCGGCAGATCCCGGTCACCGAGAACGCGCGCGACATCCTGAACTTCGAGATCGGCCTGCACTGGCTGTCCCTCGCCATCTCGGTGTTCGTCCTCGGGCTCATCCTGTGGTGCGTCTACCGCTTCGGCGAGAAGCGGAACCCGACGCCGTCGCGCACCACGCACAACACCGCCATCGAGGTCGCCTGGACGATCGTGCCGGTGCTGATCCTGGTCGCCGTGGCGATCCCGTCCTTCCGCCTGCTGCGCACGCAGCTCTCGGATCCGAAGGCCGACATGATCGTCAAGGTCGTCGGCCACGCCTGGTACTGGTCCTACGAGTACCCGCAGACCGAGGCCGGCGGCGGCTTCACGTTCGATGCCAACATCGACGAGGACAAGCAGCCGCGCCTGCTCCAGACCGACAACGAGATGGTCGTTCCGGTCAACAAGATCGTGAAGATCCAGGTCACCGCCGCCGACGTGCTGCATTCCTGGGCGATGCCGGCCTTCGGCTTCAAGATCGACGCCGTCCCCGGCCGCCTGAACCAGATGTGGTTCAAGGCCGACAAGGAGGGCACCTTCCACGGCCAGTGCTCCGAGCTGTGCGGCCAGCGCCACGCCTACATGCCCATCGTGGTCCGCGTGGTCAGCGAGCAGGCCTACGCCGACTGGCTGAAGGAGGCGAAGACCAAGTACGCCCGCATCGACAACGGCACGAGCTTCGCCGAGGCCCGCTGAGCCCCGGCTGATCGAACAGACCCCATCAGATCCACAAGGCATTCGAATCCATGGCTACAGCCGCAGCCCATGCCGGGGCCCATGAGGTCCACGACCACAAGCCGTCGTTCTTCGCCCGCTGGTTCCTGTCGACGAACCACAAGGACATCGGCACCCTCTACCTGCTGTTCGCCTTCTGCGCCGGAATCATCGGCGCGTTCCTCTCCTTCGGCATCCGGATGGAGATGGAGGCGCCCGGCCTGCAGTATTTCTCGAACCCCGCGACCTACAACGTGTTCGTCACGGGCCACGGGCTCATCATGGTGTTCTTCATGGTGATGCCGGCGCTGATCGGCGGCTTCGGCAACTGGTTCGTGCCCCTCATGATCGGCGCGCCCGACATGGCGTTCCCGCGCATGAACAACATCTCGTTCTGGCTGACGGTGGCGGGCTTCTGCTCCCTGCTCTGCTCGCTGTTCGTCGAGGGCGCGCCCGGCGCGTCCGGCGCCGGCACCGGCTGGACCGTCTACCCGCCGCTCTCCACCGCCGGCCATCCCGGCCCGGCCGTCGACTTCGCGATCTTCGCGCTCCACCTGTCGGGCGCGGGCTCCATCCTCGGCGCGATCAACTTCATCACCACGATCCTGAACATGCGTGCCCCGGGCATGACGCTGCACAAGATGCCGCTCTTCGCCTGGGCCGAGCTGGTCACCGCGTTTCTGCTGCTGCTCTCGCTGCCGGTGCTCGCGGGCGCGATCACGATGCTGCTGACCGACCGCAACTTCGGTACGACCTTCTTCGACCCGGCCGGCGGCGGTGACCCGATCCTGTACCAGCACCTGTTCTGGTTCTTCGGTCACCCCGAAGTGTACATCATGATCCTGCCGGCCTTCGGCATCGTGTCGCACATCATCGCCACGTTCTCGCGCAAGCCGGTCTTCGGCTACCTCGCGATGGCCTACGCCATGGTGGCGATCGGCGTCGTCGGCTTCGTCGTGTGGGCGCACCACATGTACACGGTCGGCCTGTCGCTGCAGACGCAGTCCTACTTCGTGTTCGCCACGATGGTGATTGCGGTCCCGACCGGCGTGAAGATCTTCTCGTGGATCGCCACCATGTGGGGCGGCTCCATCCGCTTCACCGCCGCGATGCACTGGGCGGTGGGCTTCATCTTCCTGTTCACGGTCGGCGGCGTCACCGGCGTCGTGCTGGCCAACTCGGCGGTCGATAAGTACCTGCACGACACCTACTACGTGGTCGCGCACTTCCACTACGTGCTGTCCCTCGGGGCCGTGTTCATCATCTTCGCCGGTGTCTACTACTGGTTCCCGAAGATGACCGGTCACATCATCCCCGAATGGGCCGGCAAGCTGCACTTCTGGCTGGCCTTCATCGGCGCGAACGTCCTGTTCTTCCCGATGCACTTCCTGGGCCTCGCCGGCATGCCGCGCCGCTACGCCGACTACCCGGACGCGTTCGCCCAGTGGCACAAGGTGTCGACCTACGGCGGCCACATCTTCGCGCTCGGCATGTTCGTGTTCGTGATCGGCGTGATCCTCGCCTTCCGCTCGAAGGAGCGGGCCGCGGACAACCCGTGGGGCGAAGGCGCCACCACCCTCGAGTGGACGCTCTCCTCCCCGCCCCCGTTCCACCAGTTCGAGACGCTGCCCCGCATCGTCGACGAGCCCGGCGCGCACTGATAGACATCCCGCGAGGGCCGCGTCCGCGGCCCTCGCCCTTCCCCGGAGGCCGGTCGGCCGACCTCCCGGCAAGGGCGAGCGATGAGGGCGACCCGCACGGGCCGAGGGAGAAGTCCCGGGCCCCGCTCACGCCGATCCTTGGAACACGTCGATTTCGAGACACGACTCGGCCGTGACGCGCGCGGCCGGGCGCCGACACAGCAGCGGCAGACGCGATGACGAGCCTGACGAACACGATCGGACCGGACGTTCCGGCCCCGGCCCTCACGACCGCCGGCGGCGACGTTCCGGACTACTTCGCCCTGCTGAAGCCGCGGGTGATGGTCCTCGTGATCTTCACCGCGCTGGTCGGAATGGTGGTCTCGCAGGGCCATGTGCAGCCGGCCATCGGCGCGATCTCGCTCCTCGCCATCGCGGTCGGCGCCGGTGCGTCCGGCTGCCTCAACATGTGGTGGGACGCCGACATCGACGCGGTCATGAGTCGGACCGCAACCCGGCCGATCCCTTCGGGCCGGATCACCTCCCAGGAAGCACTGGGCTTCGGACTGTTCCTCTCGGTCGCCTCCGTGGTGGTGCTCGGGCTCGCCGCCAATCTGCTGGCGGCCGCGCTCCTCGCCTTCACCATCGTGTTCTACGCGGTGGTCTACTCGATGTGGCTGAAGCGGGCGACCGCGCAGAACATCGTCATCGGCGGCGCCGCCGGAGCCCTGCCGCCGGTCATCGGGCAGGCGGTGGTGACCGGCTCGGTCGGCGTCGAGTCGCTGATCCTGTTCGCCATCATCTTCATCTGGACGCCGCCGCACTTCTGGGCGCTCGCCCTGATCAAGGCCGACGAGTACGCCCGCGCCGGCATCCCGATGATGCCGAACGTCGCCGGCCCGGCCTCCACCCGCCGCCAGATCGTGTGGTACTCGCTGCTGCTCGCCCCCCTCGGCCTCGTCCCGGTGGCTCTGGGCTTCGGTGGCCTCGTCTACGCGGTGGTCGGCCTCGTGGGCGGCCTGGGCATGGTGGCCTTCAGCATCCGCGTGCTGCGGAACCGCGAGGGCGATGCCGAGCGGCGCGCCGCCATGGGCATGTTCGGCTTCTCGATCCTCTACCTGTTCGCGCTGTTCTCGGCGCTCCTGGCCGAGCAGAGCTTCGGCCTGTTCCGTCCGGTCCTGGGTTGAGCGCCATGGCGGATCCCGAGATCCAGTACCGGCCGCTCACGCCCGAGCAGGAGGCGCGCCGCCGCAAGCGCTCGATCGCGATCGCGCTCGCCCTCGGAGCCTGGGTCCTGCTGTTCTTCGTGCTGACGATCGTCAAGCTCGGCCCTCAGATCCTGACCCGGCCGCTCTGAGGCGCCCCCGATGACAGTTCCTCCATCAGGATCGAACCGGGCCGCCACGCGCACCGCCCTCGCCTGCGCGGGTCTCGCCGTGGGCATGATCGGCCTCGCCTTCGCGTCGGTGCCGCTCTACGACGCCTTCTGCAAGGCGACCGGCTACGACGGCACGCCCCGGCAGGGACCGGCCCTCTCGGCCTCCGCGGCGCGGACCGACGACAGCATGGTCGTCCATTTCGACACCAACGTCGCGCCGGGGCTGCCCTGGAAATTCATCCCGGAAGTGAGCAGCGTCGAGGCGAAGCTCGGTGAGACCAAGACGGTCTTCTTCCGCGTGCAGAACACCGGCAGCACGCCCTCGGCGGGTGTGGCGACCTTCAACGTCCAGCCCGGGTTGATGGGTGGTTACTTCGTCAAGATCGCGTGCTTCTGCTTCAACGAGCAGACGCTCCAGCCGGGCGAGACGCTGGACGTGCCGGTGGTGTTCTACGTCGATCCGGCCGTTCGGGACGACTCGAACACCGCGCATCTCTCGGAGATGACGCTCTCCTACACGTACTTCGCCTCCAAGAACGGTCAGCCCGTGAAGGCGGCGATGGCGAAATCGTCTTCCTCGGGAACGAAGGGCGATTTCTGATCGCGGACCCGTGACAACACGGGGCCGCAGCGACTAAAGCTGCGAGCAAGCTTGGGTGTGGTGCGTGCCGCGCCCGGCCTAGGGCAAGCAACGAACAGCGTTAGGCCGGGAACGGTGCAGGGCGCGAGGGTGAGGAGCGACGGGACGATGGCCGAGGCGCACGCCAAGAATCACGACTACCACATCCTGAATCCGAGCCCGTGGCCGTTGATCGGGGCCTTCTCGGGCTTTCTGATGGCGTTCGGCGCCGTGTTCTGGATGAAGAGCCTCACGATCGGCACCCTGGCTCCCGGTCCCTACATCTTCGGGGCCGGCACGATCGGCGTCCTCTACACCATGTTCTCGTGGTGGAAGGACGTCGCGCACGAGGCCAATTCCGGCGACCATACCCGCGTCGTCCAGCTTCACCACCGCTACGGCATGATGATGTTCATCGCCTCCGAGGTGATGTTCTTCGTCGCGTGGTTCTGGGCCTACTTCGAGGCCGCCCTCTACACCGCCGACCCGATCCAGGTCTCGCGCGTGGAGTTCACCGGCGGTGTCTGGCCGCCGAAGGGCATCGAGGCGTTCGATCCCTGGCACCTGCCGCTCCTGAACACGCTGATCCTGCTGACCTCGGGCACCACCGTCACCTGGGCGCACCACGCGCTGATCGAGGGCGACCGCAAGGGCCTGAAGTACGGCCTGTGGCTGACGATCATCCTCGGCGTGCTGTTCACCGCCTGCCAGGCCTACGAGTACAGCCACGCCGAGTTCGGCTTCTCGGGCAGCATCTACTCGTCGACCTTCTTCATGGCGACGGGCTTCCACGGCGCCCACGTCATCATCGGCACGATCTTCCTGGCGGTGTGCCTGTTCCGCGTCTACGCGGGCCAGTTCACCCCGCGTCAGCACCTCGGCTTCGAGTTCGCCGCTTGGTACTGGCACTTCGTCGATGTCGTGTGGCTGTTCCTGTTCGCCGCCATCTACGTGTGGGGTTCGGGGGTCTTCCACGGCGGCGGCGCTCACTGAGCGGAACCATCCCGTCGCCGCATGGCGGATCTGCGAAGGGCGGCTCAGGCCGCCCTTCTGCGTTTCCGACGCCGCGCGAACCCCGTATCGACGAGAACGACCCGCGCGCGGGTCGATGGGGTCCCGCACGGAACAGGTCTGGAGTGTGCCCGTGAACAACCGAACCTACTCGCCGCCTCCGCCGATCCCGACCGGCCTGCGCGGCCGGTGCCCGCGCTGCGGTGAGGGTCACCTGTTCAAAGGGTTCCTGAGCCTGCGCCCCTCCTGCGAGGCGTGCGGGCTCGACTACGCGCATTTCGACTCCGCGGACGGGCCGGCCTTCTTCGTCATGTCGATCGTCGGCCTGATCGTGGTCGGTCTCGCCCTCTGGCTGGAGATCACCTACGAGCCGCCGATCTGGGTCCACGCCCTGGTCGCCCTGACCCTCTCGGTCGGGCTCAGCCTGATCCTGGTGCGGCCCCTCAAGGGCCTGCTGATCGCCCTGCAGTTCAGCAACCGGGCGGAGCAAGGGCGCTTCGAGCCGTGACCGCGAGCGGACCGCACCGGGCCGGCTGGCGCGACCTCGTCGCGCCGGGACTCGCCTCGCTGATCGCCCTGGCCATCCTGCTCGGTCTCGGGACGTGGCAGCTCGAGCGCAGGGCCTGGAAGGAGGATCTCATCGCCCGGATCGTGCGCCAGAGCCGCGCGGAGCCGGTGGCGCCTCCGGCCGCGGATGTCTGGGATGCGGCGCGCGACGAGTTCCGGCATGTCCGGGTTAACGGTCAGTTCCTCAACGACCGGGAGACCCTCGTGCACGGGCTGGCGCCCGGCGAGACGCCGGGCCGCGCCCTGCAGGGCTACTACGTGCTCACGCCGTTCCGCCGGGACGACGGGAGCATGGTGATCATCAACCGGGGTTTCGTTCCCACGGAACTGAAGGCGCAGGGCGATCGCCGGGACGGCCTGATCGACGGGTCGACGACGGTCACCGGCATCCTCCGCGCGAGCGAGGCCCGGGGGATGTTCGTGCCGGAACCGGATCCCGCCCGCGGGGAGTGGTTCAACCGGGACATCGCCGGCATCGCGGCGGCGCGCGGCCTCGGAACGGTCGAGCCCTACCTGATCGAGGCCGACGCCGTTCCCGGGCAGACGACGTGGCCGCGCGGCGGCCAGCTCCGGGTCGACCTGCCGAACAACCACCTGCAATACGCATTCACGTGGTTCGGCCTCGCCGCCTGCCTGATCGGCGTGTTCTCGGTCTTCGCGTGGCGCCGCCTGCACGATTCGCCCGCGGCCCGCGCCGTCTAGGACAAAGCCGCGCGCGCAGGATCTCGGCGAAGAAGAGTCTCGCCGAGATCGGCTGAAAAACGGCAACCCGTTCCTTTGACCGACGGCCATCGCCCCGGAATACTTTCGGTGTTCTTGAGCGATCGGCCGCATTCTGCATAGTGTATTCAGTTCGCGGCGATCATCCGAAGACGACACGGCGCCGGACCGCCGTGCAACTGAGGTAACGCCGGATGACCAGCCATCTCGCCGACGCGGCGGCGCGCGAGCCGATCCGCTTCGCCTACTGGGTGCCCAACGTCTCCGGGGGGCTTGTCATCAGCAAGATCCCCCAGCGCACGAGCTGGGACGCCGAGTACAATCGGAAGCTGGCGCAGATCGCCGAGGAGGCGGGGTTCGATTACGGGCTGACGCAGATCCGGTTCACCGCGGGCTACGGCGCCGAGTACCAGCACGAATCGGTCGCCTTCAGCCACGCCCTGCTGGCCGCGACCACCAAGCTCAAGGTGATCGCCGCGCTCCTGCCCGGTCCCTGGCATCCGACCCTCGCCGCCAAGCAGATCGCCACGATCTCGCAACTCACCGAAGGCCGCATCGCGGTGAACATCGTCTCCGGCTGGTTCTCGGGCGAGTTCCGGGCGATCGGCGAGCCCTGGCTCGACCACGACGAGCGCTACCGCCGGTCGGAGGAGTTCATACGGAGCCTGCGCGGGATCTGGACGCAGGACAGCTTCACCTTCCGCGGCGACTTCTACCGCTACAGCGACTACACGCTGAAGCCGAAGCCGGCGCAGCCGCTGCCCGAGATCTTTCAGGGCGGCTCGTCGCGCGCCGCGCGCGACATGGCGACCCGCGTGTCGGACTGGTACTTCACGAATGGCGGCACGCCGGAGACGATCCGCGCCCAGGTGGACGATATCCGCGCCAAGTCGGCCGAGACCGGCAATCATCCCCGGATCGGCGTCAACGCCTTCGTCATCGCCCGCGACACCGAGGAGGAGGCCCGCGCCGTCCTTCAGGAGATCATCGACAACGCCGACCCGGACGCCGTGAAGGCCTTCGGTCACGAGGTCAAGAATGCCGGCAAGGCCTCGCCGGAAGGGGAAGGCAACTGGGCCAAGTCGAGCTTCGAGGATCTCGTCCAGTACAACGACGGCTTCAAGACCGACCTGATCGGCACGCCCGACCAGATCGCCGAGCGGATCCTGGCGCTCAAGGATGCCGGAGCGGACCTCGCCCTGCTGGCCTTCCTGCATTTCCAGGAGGACGTCGCGTATTTCGGCGCGCACGTGATCCCGCGGGTCCGCGCCCTCGAGGCCGCCCGCGACCGGCGCGCCGAGGCCGCCTGAGCGCCGCCCGCCGAACCGTATCCCGACTGATCGGAGTGAGCCATGAACATCGCCGTCGATGCGCGCACGCTCGAGCCGGAGCACCGCCCGGGCGCTCCCGGCCCCGCGCGGCCGCCCTCACCCGCCCACGTGATCCGTGACGACGCCGAGGCGCTGGCCGTGGCCCACGGGCTCGCGGCCGAGTTCCGGACCGGCGCGTCGGAGCGGGACCGCCACGCCGTGCGACCGCTCGAGGAGCTCGATGCCTTCTCGCAGAGCGGCCTCTGGTCGATCAACGTGCCGCGCGCCTATGGCGGCCCCGAAGTCTCCTACCGGACCCTCGCGCAGGTCATCGCCATCGTCGCGGCCGCCGATCCCGCCATCGCGCAGATCGCCCAGAACCATCTCGGCATCCTGGCGGCGATCCGGACGGTGTCGGACGAGGCGCAGAAGCACCTGCTGTTCGGCGAGGTCTTGCGCGGAACGCGGTTCGGCAACGCCTTCTCGGAGCGCGGCACCAAGCGGGCGGCCGATTTCGACACGCGCTTCACCGATCACGGCGACCACGTCGTGGTGCGGGGCCGGAAGTTCTACGCCACCGGCGCCCTCCTCGCGCACCTGGTCCCGATCGTCGCCCTCGATGCCGAGGGACGCGCCTGGTACGCCATCGCCGAGCGGGACGCGCCCGGGCTCACGGTGATCGACGACTGGTCGAGCTTCGGCCAGCGCGGCACGGCGAGCGGGACCGTGCTGATCGACGACGTGCGCGTGCCCAAGACCCATCTGGTGCCGGCCTGGAAGGGCTACGCAGCGCCGACCGCCGACGGCGCCGTGTTCCAGATCATCCAGGCCGCGGTCGATGCCGGGATCGGCCGCGAGGCCCTCGACGACACCATCGGCTACGTCCGCGAGAAGGCCCGCCCCTGGATCGACAGCGGGCTGGAGCGGGCGTCCGACGATCCCTACACGATCCAGGCGGTCGGCGACCTGACCATCCGGCAGCACGCCGCCGAGGCGCTGCTCGACCGGGCCGGTCTCGCCCTCGACGCGGCCGTCGCGCGGCCGGACGCCGAGACGGTCGCGGTGGCCCAGATCGCGGTCGCCGAGGCGAAGGTGCTGACCACCGAGGTCGCCCTGGCGGCGTCGAACAAGCTGTTCGAGCTGTCGGGGACCCGCTCGACCCTGGCCGCCGAGAATCTCGACCGTCACTGGCGGAACGCGCGCACGCACACGCTGCACGATCCCGTCCGCTGGAAATACGCGATCGTCGGCAACCACGCCCTCAATGGCGTGAACCCGCCGCTCCACGCCTGGAGCTGATCGGCGGCCTACAGCACTGGCAATCCCCGCGCCTTGGCCTCCTCGCCCGGCTCGACGTGGATGGTCACCACCGCCCCGGGGATCGTCGTCTCCAGGGCTGATTCCAGCCGGTCGCAGATCGCGTGCGAATCCTCGACGGTCATCGCGCCGGGGACGACGAGGTGGAAGTCGATGAAGGTCGCCTGACCGGCGGAGCGCGTGCGCACGTCGTGCGCCTCCAGCGCGCCCTCGCCGTGCTGGGAGATGAGCGACCGGATCTGGCTCACCATCTCGGCCGGGGCGGCCCTGTCCATGAGGCCGTCGACCGATTCCCGGACCATGCGGAAGCCGGACCACAGGATGTTCATGGCGACCAGCCCGGCCACCACGGGGTCGAGGACCGGGTAGCCCGTCACCACCACGGCGCCGACGCCGGCCAGGACGCCGCAGGACGTGATTACGTCGGCGAAAACGTGGCGCGCGTCGGCGATCAGGGCCGGCGACCGCCACCGCCTTCCCCAGCGCATCAGTGCCGCCGCCCAGACCGCGTTGACGATCCCGGCCGCGAAGTTGATCGCGAGGCCCACCGCGGGCGCGTCGAGGGCCTTCGGGGCGAGCAGCCCGAAATAGGATTCGCGCAGGATCAGCAGCGCCGCCACCACGATCAGCGCGCCCTCGATCACCGCCGAGAAGAACTCGGCCTTGTGGTGACCGTAGGGATGGTCCTCGTCCGCCGGGCGCGCGGCGACCCGCAGGGCCACGAAGGCGCCGATTGCGGCGACCACGTTGATGATGCTCTCCAGCGCGTCGGAGTACAGGGCGAGGCTGCCGGTGAGCCACGCCGCGTAGAACTTCATCGCCGTGACGGCGAGGCCGATGCCCGCGCTGAAGAGGGCGGCTTTCTGGGTGCGGTCCATGGTTCGCGCCGTTGGGGTGACGCCGCGCCCATACGGCACCGGCCGCGGCCAAGGCCACGGCAAAGGTTCGACGCCGCCGAAAACGTGTTAGCCGCGGCTAAGTCTCCGACGCGCCGCCGTTGTCGCGGGCGGCCTCGCGCCGCCGGCTCGGCTCCGCCTTGGCGCGCGCGGCCTCCGCCTTGCGCAGGAAGCGACGGCGCTGCCAGGCGAAGCGCGCTCCGGCGGCGAGGGTCTCCAGCCGGGCGGCCTCGCGCTCCCAGTACCCGAGGAGCTGCCCGTCGAGGGTGACCCGCCGGGGGCGACCGCGGGGCGTCACGCGTCGCTCCCCCGCGGCGCCGGCGGCTCGCCCGTCTCGGCCACGACCAGGGCGTCCGGATCGCCGCGGAAGCTGCCGGCGCCGGTATTCGGCACCGGGATTCCGGGGCTGCCGAAGGGCTGGCTCGGGTAGGCCGATTCGAACTTCGCGCGGGCGGTGTCGGGATCCTCGGCCTTCAGCACGATCTCGGGCGTGCCGGGGAGCGGCCAGCGGGGATCGGCGGCGTCACGGGGGCGAACGGCGTACCAGGGCATGGATCGGAGGCCTCGCGTCTCGGTGACGCTGGAAACGGACGCGCCCCCCGGCGGTTCCGCGGTTGAAACCGCGTGCCGTTCGGTGCAGGCAGCCGGCGATGCGCGTGGACCTCTTCGATTTCGATCTGCCGGAGACCAGCATCGCCCTGCGCCCGGCCGAGCCGCGCGACGCCGGGCGGATGCTCGTGGTCCGCCCCGGCGCGCCGCTGGCCGACCGGACCGTGCGCGACCTGCCCAACGCCCTCCGGGCCGGCGACGCCCTGGTCTTCAACGACACGCGGGTGATCCCGGCCCGGCTGAACGGCGTGCGCACACGGCCCGGCGCCCCCGGCCAGCGCACCGAGGTGATGCTCCACCTGCGGGAAGCCCCCGACCGCTGGCGCGCCTTCGCGCGTCCGGCCAAGCGGCTCGCGGCGGGCGACGCGCTGCGCTTCGGCGATCTGGCGGCGACCGTTCTCGAGAAGGCCGAGGCCGGGGAGATCGTCCTCGCCTTCGACCGGGCCGGACCAGACCTCGACGCGGCCATCGCCGCGGAGGGTGCCCTGCCGCTGCCCCCCTACATCGCGGGGAAGCGCGCCACGGATGACCGCGACGCCACCGATTACCAGACGGTCTACGCCCGCAATCCGGGGGCGGTCGCGGCTCCCACGGCCGGCCTGCACTTCTCCGACGCGCTGCTGGCCGATCTCGACGCCGCCGGTCTGCGGCGCCACCACGTCACACTGCATGTCGGCGCCGGGACCTTCCTGCCGGTCAAGGCCGAAGATACCGAGGCCCACCGCATGCACGCGGAGATCGGCATCCTCGACGCCGCCACGGCCGAGGCCCTGAACGCCGCGCGGGCCGCGGGCGGCCGGATCGTCGCGGTCGGGACCACGGCGCTGCGGCTGCTGGAGAGCGCGGCCCGACCGGACGGCACGCTCGCGCCCTTCTCGGGACCCACCGAGATCTTCATCACGCCGGGCTACCGGTTCCGCGCGGTCGACGCCCTCGTGACCAATTTCCACCTGCCGCGCTCGACGCTGTTCATGCTGGTCTCGGCGTTCTCAGGTCTCGCGACGATGCGCGCGGCCTACGCGCACGCGATCGCCGCCGGGTACCGGTTCTACTCCTACGGCGACGCCAGCCTGCTCTTCCCGGGCCCGGGCGCGGACACCCCATGACCGACAGCGCACACTTCCGCTTCGACCTGCTGGCCCGGGACGGCACCGCCCGCACCGGCGTGATCGGGACGCCGCGCGGCGAGATCCGGACCCCGGCCTTCATGCCGGTGGGCACGGCCGCGACCGTCAAGGCCATGTACCCCGGCCAGGTCCGCGATCTCGGCGCAGACGTGGTCCTGGGCAACACCTACCACCTGATGCTGCGGCCCGGCCCCGAGCGCATGGCCCGGCTCGGCGGCCTTCACCGCTTCATGAACTGGGACCGGCCGATCCTGACCGATTCCGGCGGCTTCCAGGTGATGTCGCTCTCCGCACTGCGGAAGATCGACGAGCAGGGTGTGACCTTCCGCTCGCACATCGACGGCACCGCGCATCACATGAGCCCGGAGCGCTCCATCGAGATCCAGGGTCTGCTCGGCTCCGACATCCAGATGCAGCTCGACGAGTGCGTCCGCCTGCCGGCGGACCACGGGGCCATCGAGAAGGCCATGCACCTGTCGCTGCGCTGGGCCGAGCGCTGCCGCGTCGCGTTCGGCGAGCAGCCGGGACGGGCCCTGTTCGGCATCGTCCAGGGCGGCGACGTGCCGGCCCTGCGCGTCGAGAGCGCCCGCGCGCTGACGGATCTCGATCTCAAGGGCTACGCGGTGGGCGGCCTCGCCGTCGGCGAGCCGCAGGCGGTCATGTTCGCCATGATCGAGACGGTCGAGCCGCACCTGCCCGCCGGCAAGCCCCGCTACCTGATGGGCGTCGGCACGCCGGACGACATCCTCGGCGCGGTCGCCCGCGGCATCGACATGTTCGACTGCGTGATGCCGACCCGCGCCGGCCGGCACGGCCTCGCCTACACGCGCCACGGACGGGTCAACCTGCGCAACGCCCGCCACGCCGAGGACACCGCGCCGCTCGACGAGAGCTCGACCTGTCCGGCCGCGCGGGACTATTCCCGTGCCTACCTGCATCACCTCGTGCGCTCGAACGAGATCCTCGGGATGATGCTGCTGACCTGGAACAACCTCGCCTACTACCAGGACCTTATGGCCGGCGCGCGCGCGGCGATCCGGGACGGCCGCTACGCGGAGTACTGCGCCGAGACCCGCGCGGGCTGGGCGAGCGCCGAGCGCGCCGCCGCCTGACCGGGCGTCACGGGTGCGCGAGCACCCGGTAGATTCCATCCGGATCGTCGCGGCCGGTGGCGACGGCGCGCGCGAGATCCGAGACGACGCGCGCCGCCACGGGCAGGCGGTAATGCAGCGCGTCCCAGTAATTCGCGTCCCGGGTCGTCAGCGGCGAGATCCGGCGAAAATCCACCACGACCGCGCCCCGGCGCTTCCCGATCGCCGCGGCGCGCGCCTTGCAGGCTTCCTCGCGACGGCCCGCCGCCGATCCCGGTGAGCCCTGCGCCCCCGCGTGCACCGGCATGAAGGCCACGATCTTCAGGGCCTCGGCGGGCACGCGACCGAGGAGATCGTCCAGGCGGTCGAGGGCCGGCATCGGCAGCTCGGGGGCGTCCGCCGCCGCCGAGTCCACGCGGCCTGCGCGGATATGGGCCTGGGCGCGTGCGAGGTCGTAGCGCGCCTCGGGCGGCGTGAAGACCGCGTAGCCGTCTCCGCGAATCCGCGCCCGCGTCAGCCCGAGATCGGCGAGTCCGGCCCGGACGGCCGTCGTGACCGAGCGCAGGCTGACCTGACGCAGGACATCGCCGGGCACGCGGTCCGCGTAGAGCCAGTCGGGAAAGGCATGGGCGGTCCGGGCCGGCGGATCGGCGGCGCACCACGGGGCATCGAGGCCGAACAGGACCGCGCGGATCGGCCGGCGGGCCAGGAACAGCGCGGCGAGCCGACCCTGCTCGTCGGGCGTCGCGGCATTCACCGCCAGATTGGCGAACCGGACACCGAAGGCCGCGTCGAGAGCCTGCGGGTCGAGCAGTCGCGCCGTCGAGGTGCCGAAGACCGCCGCGTCGAACGGCCCCCCGCGGGCGATCTGCGGATAGGAGAGCCGCTGATTGGCATCCATGATCGGTCCCGGCGGATGCCCGGGCGCGGCCCGCAGTCCGTAGGGATCGACCGCGGCCACGAAGCCGATCAGCGCCAAGCCCATGAGGGTGGCGCAGACGAGGAAGCTGCGCGCGAAGCCGACCCATCCAGCGGGTCGCCGGCCGGCTCGATGGTGAGAGGACGGATCCATCGGGCGGCTACATACGCCGTTCGACGGGCCCCGTCGCGGGCATCGCGTGCCCGGCCGCACCGTGGAGGCGGCGGTCGCGCCGACCTGACCCATCCCGCCGGTCGACCGTTCGATACGGGCGAAACGACAAAGCGCGTGAACCGATCGGCCGCCGCCCGTATAGACGGACGAAGGCGTTGCCCGGCACGAGTGGGCGGCGTGGGGAGTCGGCATGACGTTCACGGCACACAACATCCGCCTCGCGGACGGGTCCGAGACCTTGCCCGAGGCGGGCTGGCTGATCGCCGACAGCCCCTGGACCCAGGCGGCCCTGCGCTCGCTCCGGCTGTTCTACGGGCACAGGCTGGCCGGCCGGTCGATCGTCGATCTGGGCTGCCTCGAGGGCGGCTACACGCTCGAATTCGCCCGCGCCGGGATGCGCGCCACCGGTGTCGAGGTGCGCCGCTCCAACTTCGAGAACTGCCTGCGGGTCAAGGAGGGGACGGGCGTCCCCGGCCTCGCCTTCGTCAACGACGACGTGTGGAATCTGGCGGCCCACGGCCCCTTCGATGCCGCCTTCTGCTGCGGACTGCTCTACCACCTCGACAGGCCGGCCGCCTTCATCCGCCTCATGGCCGAATGCGTCCGCGACGTGGTCATCCTGCACACGCATTTCGCGACCGAAACCAACGAGGCCCTGTTCCAGCTCTCGCCGCCCGCCGAGAACGAAGGTCTGCCGGGTCGCTGGATGCACGAGCACGATCTCGACGACACGAGCCAGCTCGAGGCGCACAAATGGACCTCGTGGAGCAACAAGCGCTCCTTCTGGCCCACCAAGCCGGCCCTGATCCAGCTTCTCAAGGAGTGCGGCTTCGACATGGTCTACGAGCAGTACGACATGCTGGGGCACGACATCCGCGGCTCGATGGAGAGCGGCTACTATCACCAGCAGGGCCGGAGCATGTTCGTGGCTATGCGGACCTGAGCGGCTGCGGGGCGGACATAAATTTAGAATTCACCATCTCCAAAGACTTGCACTGATCGGTTCAGTACGCATGTGACCGGCAATGTCCGCTTAATTCCTGCGGCGGATAAATGGCGACATCGGCCTTTTTTCGCAAAGTCCCGCCGCCATGTTCGCGACGAGCCTCGCCCTATGGGTGATAGCCATCCTGCTTCTGCTCTCTTGGTTGCATCTGCAGGAGCGGGTCACCGAGCGGTGTCGCCGCGCGATCCGACCGCAGATCGAGCGCCTGATCATCGAGAACCGGTGGATGGAGCACCACGCGCGCGGAGCGGCCGCGTTCGAGGCGCTCTGGGACCGGGAACTCGTCAGGCTGCACCGCGCCCATCTCTCGCCCCCGCTCCGCGCCTTCGTCCGGTTCCGCGGCTTCAGGCGTCTGGTCAGCGCGGAATTCGCGTCGATCCTGCCGGCCGAGGTCGCGTCCTGGACCTTCGTCGACCGCGTGAGCGCCTCGCAGGCGCATTACGAGGCGCTGATGCTGCGGTGCCTGAAGGCGGCCGGCTGGCGCCTGGATTACCAGGATCAGGACCACTTCGTGCTCCTCCGGGCCCGAAAGCGCGTCGTCGTTTGCCTGCATTGGGCGGACCGCGACGTCGCGTGTCTCCCGATCTCGGACGTCGCGGCGGCGGCGGAGCGCGCCGGGTCGACCACGGCGTGCGTGATGACCAATGGCCGTTTCAGCGGCGCGGCGCGCGCCATGGCGGAGGAGCAGAACGTCCTGGCGCTGCACTGCTCGCAGTTCGACCTGCTGCTGCCCCGGGACAAGTCGACGGTCGCGCCCCGCACGGCCCGCGGAACCGGTTTCAAACTCGCCGCCTGACCGCGCTCGGACCCCGCGTCGTGCGATGAGGGCCCATGAGAATGACGACAACCCGCACGGCCGCGCGCCGGGTCCATTCCTCGACGCGCCTCCCTCTGTCCCGCCGATGAACTGACCGGCTCACTTGCTTTCGTCAGGGACAGGCGCGATGCTCCTCTACGCATCGAGCGCCCCAGGCCTCGCCCGCCGGTCCGCCGTTGCGGGCATCGTCTTCCGCGATCGGACTAACGCTCGCTTCACCATCCCGGCCGGACGCTGAGGCCGAATCGTGGTCCGAGCCGTTGAGGCGCATGGATCAGTCCGCAGCCCTCAGAACGGACCACCCCGCGACCGAACAGGACGCTCTCGCCGAGTTGCCGGCGGGCGATTTCGTCAGGCGATGGCGGCAGATCACCGGCGAGCCGCCGGCCATTCTCCTGAGCTCACGGTCCGAGATGATCGCGCTGCTCGTGGAGAGCGTGCCCATGGCGCCCCTGATCCCGCAGGGCGAGAGCCCCGGCACGGCGGGGTCCGGGGAGACTCCGTCCCAGGATCGCGGCTCGGACGGGCCAGACGGGGCGGCCTCAGGATCCTCCACGCGCAGTAATCAGCGGGGCGCGAGCCAGGGACCGGCCTGATGCGGAGCCGGGATGGCGCGACGCCTTCGGTCCGGTCGAGGTGGCCGCGTTCGCGAGAGTCTGGGAATATGCGGACGCCGACCAGCGAGGCCACACGTCATCCGTCCGCGAGGTCCCTTGCGAAGGGTGACCGTTCGTCTCGCTGAACTTGAGATCGCGGGAATTTTGGTCGGAGTGGCAGGATTTGAACCTGCGACCCCCACGTCCCGAACGTGGTGCGCTACCAGACTGCGCTACACTCCGAAGGCCGTCCCGCGTGTCCGCCAGGGCCAGCGAGCGGGTGTATAGCCGCGCCTTTCCCGCACCGCAAGCGCGCTGTTGCGCCTTTTCAGCCCAGATGATCGGGCCAGTCGTCCGGGAGACGGTGGCAGGTGATCTCCGCCTCCGCGGATCGGGTCGCCACCGTGGCGACGTGATCGCGCCCGCAATCGACCTCGGCTAGGCTCCAAGGACCGTCCAGGTTCCAGGACGCGTCGCCGTCGGCCCGGAGAAGGCGCGGCGCTTCGGGCGGAACGCTGACGCTGAACCGATCGAGGGGCAGCGACAGGCCGCTGCCCAAAGCCTTCACCACCGCCTCCTTGCGGGTCCACAGTCCGAAGAAGCGCCGTTCGACCGAGCTTCGCGGGGCCCCGGCCAGGGCCGTCACCTCGTCGGCGGCGAAATGGGCCGCCGCGATCCGCAGCGCGTCCGCGATCGGCCGCACGGCCTCGACATCGACGCCGATCGCCGCGCCGCGGGTGAGCCCGATCAGCGCGCGCGCCCCGGAATGGGAGAGGTTGAAGTCGGCGGCGCCCCGTGCCGGGCCCGCGAGCTCCGGCCTGCCGCCGGCTCCGGCGGCGAACTCGACGTCGGCCGGCGCGAGACTGAGCGCGTCGCCGAGGACCAGCCGCAGCGCGGCGTGGCTGGCGCGGAACCGCGCCCGATCCGCCGGACGCAGGAAACGGTCAGCCCGCGCGCGCTCCGCGGCGTCGAGGATGGCATCGCACCGGTCGAGCTGGCTCGGAGACAGGACGAGGTCGACGATCCAGACCTGCACCGCGCTCACGCGACACCTCGCGAGGCGGGAGCTGGGGCGCTAGCGTCGGGAGAGCGAAACGGCACGGGCGACGATCCGATGGGGCAGGAATGAGCAGCATCGGATCGCGGCCCGTCTCCTGCAAGAAGCGCCGCGCGCGGTGACGCGGTCCAGCGCGGATCTCCGCGTCGGCCTCCTGGGTAGACCGAGCCTCGGCCAGCGGTCCGTCCGCTACGCCGTCTTCTTCGCCACCTACCTCTACCAGGGCCTCGTCGCGGGTTTCTCGCTGACGGCGCTCGCCAACCACCTCGCGGCCAGGGGCGTCCCGGCAACCGAGGTCGGGCTGCACTTCGCCCTGACCGGCCTGCCCTGGACGCTGCAGCCGCTGCTGTGGGGGCCCTGGGTGGACCGGGCCGGGGACACGCGGATGGGACGGCGCCGGCCCTTCGCGGTCGCCGCGCTGGTCGGATGCCACGCGACGCTGGCGCTGCTCCTCATCGCCGGGGGCGACGCCGTCGGCGCGCTCGGTCCGGTCTTCCTCGTCCACAGCCTGTTCGCCTCGCTCCTCGATACCGCCTGCGACCGGATGATCATGGACCACGTCCCCACCCGGGAACTCGGCCGGGTCAGCGCCTGCACCCGCGCGGGCTTCGTGGCCGGAACGAGCCTCAGCGCCGCCGTGTTCGGATGGACGCTCGCGAACTGGGGTTTCGCCGCGAGCGCCCGCTGGCTGCTCGTCGCCGCGCTCGTCGCGAGCCTGCCGATGCTGCTGGTCCGCGAGGCGCCGGCCGATCCGCTCTGGTCGCTCGAGCGCCGGGGACCGGCGCCGCGGCGCCTCCCGTTCCGCCGCTTCCTGCGCCGCACCGTGATCGCCCTGCGCCGCCCGCGCGCCCTGCGGCTGCTCGCCCTGTGCTTCGGCCTCGACGCGGCCCTCGGCCTGTTCGAGCTGCCCTTCTCGATCGACCTCCTCCAGCGTCAGGGCTGGGAGGCCGCGAGCCTGTCGCGTCTCCAGGCTTTCCTGACCCTGGTGAGCGGCACGGCCGGTGCGGTCGCGGTGGGACTCTGGTCGGACCGCGCGGGCGCGGCGTCGCCGCTTCGCGCCCTGCTGCTGGGCAGTGCCGTCACCTTCGTGCTGGCCGGGATCCTGATCGGCGCCGGCCTCGTCGGGGCCGCGGCGCCGGCGATCCTGGCGCTCACCAGCGTGCTGCCCGGCCTGCTGATCGTCGCCCTGATGCCGGCCCTGCTCGCGGCGAGCCGGGGCCGCCCGGGCGCGGCCACGCAGTTCGAGGTCTACATGGCGGCCATGAACCTCGGCTCGGTCGCCGGGACGGCGGTCGCGGGCTGGCTGGCCCCGGTCCTGCCGCTGCAAGCAATCGCCGCCCTCGTCGCCGCGACGTTCTTCGCGGCCTTCCGGATGGCGGGGCGCGGCGATCTGCTCGGTGCCCGCCGGTGAGGGAATCGGGGATCGCGCGCCGCGGCCGGCTCCCCGCCGGCCGCCGATGCGTTAGAACCCCGGCATGGCCGCCACGAAATCCGAACCGCTCGATCTCGACCTCAGCGCCGAGGAAGCGCGCGCCGAGTACGCGCGGCTGTCGGACGCGCTCCTGGAGGCCGACCGCCTCTACTACCAGGAGGACGCGCCCGAGATATCGGACGCCGAGTACGACCGGCTGCGCCGCCGCCTGGAGGACATCGAGGCCCGATTCCCCGATCTCGCCGGCACGGGCGCCGCCAGCACGTCGGTCGGCGCCAAGCCCTCGGAGAAGTTCGCCAAGGTGCGGCACGCCGTGCCGATGCTCTCGCTGGGCAACGCCTTCGACGACGCGGAGGTGGCCGAGTTCGTCGCGCGCGTGCGCCGCTTCCTCGGCTGGCCGGACGACGCCCCCCTCGCCTTCACGGCAGAGCCGAAGATCGACGGCCTGTCCCTGTCCCTGCGCTACGTGAACGGCCGGCTCGACACCGCCGCCACCCGCGGCGACGGCGAGGTGGGCGAGAACGTCACGGCCAACGCCCGCACGGTGCAGGACATCCCGGCGGTGCTCGCGGGGTCCGGCTGGCCGGAGATCTGCGAGGTGCGCGGGGAGGTCTACCTGTCCCACGCCGACTTCGCCGCCATCAACGCCCGGCAGGAGGCGGCCGGCAAGCCGCTCTTCGCCAACCCGCGCAACGCCGCCGCCGGCAGCCTGCGCCAGCTCGATCCCGCGATCACCGCGTCCCGGCCGCTGCGATTCTTCGCCTATGCCTGGGGCGAGCTGTCGGCGCCGATCGCCGACACGCAGACCGGCGTGCTGGAGCACTTCGCGGCCTGGGGCCTGCCGGTGAACCCGCGGACCCAGACCTTCACCGACACGGAGGCGATGCTCGCCCATTACCGCGGCATCGAGGCCGACCGGGCCGGGCTCGGCTACGACATCGACGGCGTCGTCTACAAGGTCGACGACCTCGCGCTCCAGAAGCGGCTGGGCTTCGTCTCGCGCTCGCCCCGCTGGGCGCTCGCCCACAAATTCGCTGCCCAGGAAGCCACCACGGTCGTCGAGGACATCGTCATCAATGTCGGCCGCACAGGCTCGCTGAACCCGCTCGCCAAGCTCCGTCCCGTGACGGTCGGCGGCGTCGTCGTGTCGAACGCCACCCTGCACAACGAGGGCTACGTGAAGGGCGTCGGCGCCGACGGCGAGCCGATCCGCGACGGCCGCGACATCCGCGTCGGCGACACGGTCACGGTGGTCCGGGCCGGCGACGTCATCCCGAAGGTCATGGATGTCGACCTCACGAAGCGCCCGGCCGACTCGCGGCCCTACGCCTTCCCGGAGACCTGCCCGGCCTGCGGCAGCCGCGCCGTCCGCGCCGTCAACCCCCGCACCGGCCGGCCCGACGCGGTGCGCCGCTGCACCGGCGGGCTGATCTGCCCGGCGCAGGGCGTCGAGCGGATGAAGCACTTCGTGTCGCGCAACGGCTTCGACCTCGAGGGTTTCGGCGAGACCTACATCGAGGTCCTGTTCGAGGCCGGGCTCGTGCGCCAGCCCGCCGACCTGTTCCGCCTCGACTTCGAGGAACTCAAAGCCGCCATCGTGGCGCGGCGCGAGGCGCTCTCGGCCGAGCGGCGCGCAGATTCGGGGACGGCCGAGCCGCCGAAGAAGGCCGCCAAGAAGAAGGGCGACGACGAAGACAAGGCGATCCGGAACCTGCTCGCCGCCGTCGAGGCGCGGCGCGCCGTGCCGATGAACCGCCTGCTCTTCGCCCTCGGCATCCCGCAGATCGGCGAGGCGACCGCCAAGGCGCTGGCGAAGCGCTTCGCCGAGATGCCGACGCTGATCGCGGCGATCCGCGAGGCCGCGGCGGCGCAGCCCGGTCCCGACTGGGTCGAGCTCACCGCGGTGCCGCGCGTCGGGGGCACGACCCGGGACCGGCTCCTCGATCTCGGCTTCCCGGAGGACGACGCGGCGCCGGCCAAGGAGCGGGCGCGCCTGAGCGCCGTCCAGCGCGAGAACCTCCTCGCCCATTACGGCGACGTCGACGCGGTACGCGCGGCGATCGCGCGGGCTGCGGCGCAGCGTCCCGGCGACGCCTACCGGGTCTTCGCCGACGACGGCGAGATCGGCCCGGTGGCGACCGACGCGCTGCTCCTGTTCTTCTCCGAGCCGCACAATGCCGACGCCGTCACGGCCCTGCTCGACGCGGTCGCGGTGCAGCCGATGGAGCGGGCCGCCGCGGCCTCAGCGTTCGCGGGAAAGACCGTGGTCTTCACCGGCACCCTGGAGAAGATGACCCGCAACGAGGCCAAGGCGGTAGCCGAGCGCCTGGGCGCGAAGGTCTCGGGCTCGGTCTCGGCCAAGACCGACCTGGTGGTGGCCGGCCCCGGTGCGGGCTCGAAACTGAAGGACGCGCAGAAGCACGGCGTCCGGGTCGTCTCGGAGGACGACTGGCTGGCGATGGTGGCGCAGGGTTGAAGCCCGAGTCCGGGCGGCCTAGACCTCTCGGGGAACACCCCGAGAACTTCCACCCGGCATGGTTGAGCCTCGATGACGGTCCTGGCCCTCGACTTCGAGACGGCCAACGAGCGGCGCGACAGCGCCTGCGCGGTGGGTCTGGCCTGGATCGCCGACGGCCGCGTCGTGCGCCGCGAGAGCCACCTGATCCGGCCGCCCGAGATGCGGTTCGCACCGGGCAACATCCGCGTCCACGGGATCCTGCCGGCCGACGTCGCCGACAAGCCCGACTTCGCCGCCGTCATGGCGCCCTATCTCGGCGATCTCGGGCGGGGGCTGATCCTGGCGCACAACGCGAGCTTCGATATCGGCGTCCTGCGCGCCGGGCTGACGCGGGCCGGCCTGCCGGTCCCCGATCTCGCCTATCTCTGCACGGTCCAGGTGGCACGCCGGGTCTTCCCGGCGCCGGAGGGCTGCGGGCTCGGCAAGGTCGCGCGGCGCCTCGGCATCCGCTTCGAGCACCACGACGCCGGCGAGGACGCCTTCGCCTGCGCGGAGATCGCGCTCGCCGCGATGCGCGAGCGGGCGGTCGCGGACGTGCACGCCCTCGCGGCCGCGCTCGGCCTCCCGGTCGCGCGGGCGGTCGGCGGTCCCGCCGTGCCGCGCCGCGTGCCGGGTGCGATCAGCGCCCGGGCCGTGGCAAGCTTCCCCGACGCGCCGGCGGCCCTGCGGTTCGCCATGCGCGGCTCGACCGGCAACCGCTACCACGTCAGCCTGGAGGAGCGGCCGGGGGGCCCGGAGCTGCGCTGCACCTGCACGGCCGGCCGCTACGGCATGCGCTGCCGCCACGTGAAGGCGCTGGAGGTCGGCGACATCACCGATCTGCTCTCGGACAATGCCGGCGACGTCGTGCTCCTCGCCCGCATGCTCGGCGCGAAGACCCGGGTCGCGGGCGCGGCCTGACCGGGCTCAGGCCGCGTCGAGGCAGGCGCGGAAGGCCGCGACGGCGCGGTCGATGTCGGCCGCCGCGATGTGCCGGTGCGTGACGAGCCGCAGCCGCCGCGGGCCGAGCGGGCGCGTGCGGATGCCGGCCGCGTCGAGATCCGCGACCCAGCGCGCGCTGTCCCGCCCGGTCCGAGAGAGGTCGACCTGCACGATGTTGGTCTGCGGCAGGTTCGCCGCGAGGCGCGGCAGGGCGTTCAGCCCGGCGCTCAGCTGCCGGGCCCGGTCGTGGTCCTCGACGAGGCGCGCGCCCATGACGGTGATCGCCTCGAGACCGGCGGCCGCCACGATCCCGACCTGCCGCTGCGTCCCGCCGATCATCTTCCGCAGGCGCCGTGCCGCCGCGATCACCGGTCCGTCGCCGGCGAGCACGGCGCCGACCGGGGCGCTGAGGCCCTTCGAGAGGCACAGCGACACGGTGTCGACATGGGCCGCGAGGTCCGCCGGCGCGACCCCGAGATGGGTGGCGGCATTGAACAGGCGGGCCCCGTCGAGATGGACCGTGATGCCGCGCGCGCGGGCGATCTGCGCCACCGCGGCCATGTGGTCCGGCGGCAGCACGGTGCCGCCGGCGGCGTTGTGCGAGGTCTCCAGCGCGATCATGGCCGTCGACAGCGGGCTCGCGCTCGGCCGGAGGGCGTCCTCGAGCCGGTCGAGGTCCATGGCGCCGTCGGTCCCGGCGATCCCGTCCAGGAACGCCCCGGTCAGGGTGGCGGCCCCGCGCTCGGTGTGGAGCATGTGGGCCTGGGCCTCGAGCAGCACCTGCTCGCTGCGCTGAACCTGGGCCAGGATCGCCAGCAGGTTGCCCATCGTGCAGCTCGGCACGAACAGGGCCGCCGCCTTGCCGAGCATCGCGGCGGCGGTCTCCTCCAGCGCGCGGGCGGTCGGGTCGGCGTCGAGCCCGTCGTCGCCCAGCGGCGCCGACCGCATCCGGGCGTACATCGCCTCGGTCGGCCGCGTGACGGTGTCGCTCCGCAGGTCGACCGCGGACGGCGCGTCCGTGGCTTCGCCGTGATCGTCTCGCATGTCGGTCTCGCCGCCCTACCGGTAGGCCGCCTCGTCGCCGGAATCGGTCGGGTTGGCGAGGGCCCGCTTGAGCACGTCGCTCATCGGCAACTCCAAGTTGATACCCTTCGGCGGGATCGGCTGCTCGAAATACTTGCCGTAGAGCCGCGCCACGGTCCCGTCCTGGATCAGCTCGACCACCGCCCTGTCGACCGCAGCCTTGAAGGCCGCGTCGTCCTTCGGCTCCAGGATCCCGTAGGGCGCGAATTCCAGGCCCTTGGTGCCGATCTTGTAATCCGCCGGCCGCTTGGCGCCCGCCACCGTGGCGTGGGCCAGGGCATCGTCGTTGATGGCGCCCGCCGCGCGGCCGGTCTCCACGAGCAGGAACACCTCGGCGGTGTCCTTGGCCGGCATCACCTGGATGTCGAGCTTGTCGCGGACGTTGATCCGGGTGGCGACGCGCTGGGTCTCGCCGCCGGCCTGCGCCGAGATGGCCTTGCCGCGGAACGAGGCGATGTCGTCGACATCAACCGGCGTG
Organism: Methylobacterium sp. 275MFSha3.1; assembly: GCF_900108435.1. NCBI lineage: Bacteria > Pseudomonadati > Pseudomonadota > Alphaproteobacteria > Hyphomicrobiales > Methylobacteriaceae > Methylobacterium > Methylobacterium sp. 275MFSha3.1. Next base: position 249,508 of record NZ_FNWP01000005.1, read on the forward strand.
TCCTTCTTGGCCACCAGCACCACCTGCGCCACGAAGGTGGTCGGCGCGAACGAGACCAGCTTGTGCCGCTCGGGCAGGTTGCTGGCGGTGCCGCATTCCAGGTCGATCGTCCCGTTGTTGATCAGCGGGATCCGGGTCGCCGACATCACCGGCACGTGGCGCACCTCGAGCCTGGGCAGGCCGAGCGCGGCCTTGAGCTTCTGCGCGACGTGCTCGCATATCTCCAGCGAATAGCCTACCGGCTTGGCGTTCTGGTCGAGGAAGCCGAAGGGCGGCGACGCGTCCGGGAAGCCGAGGCTGATCTGTCCGGTCGCGCGGATCTTGTCGAGGCGCCCTTCGGCGACCGACGGCGCGGCGAGGCCGGCCCAGCACAGAGTGGCCAACAGAAGCGGCAGCGTCCTCGACACGATCCGAACCCCCTCGCTATGTCTGAACCGGCGCAGCGCCCGGCCGCCCCGACGGGGAGTCGGCCCGAAGCTTTGCCGACTGATCCTAGGAGCGGCCGCGCGCGTGCGTCCAATGCCGATTCACCTGCCGAGCATACGGATCTGATATGGCCGAGCGGCGCATGACCTTCCGGCACATCGAGGCCTTCCGGGCCGTGGTGGCCACCGGGTCCATGACCGAGGCGAGCCGCCGGCTCCACACCTCGCAGCCTCAGGTCAGCCGGCTGATCGCGCAGCTGGAGGTGATCACCGGCCTGCCCCTGTTCGACCGCAGCGGGAGCCGGGTCGTCCCCTCCCTCGACGGGACGCGGTTCCACGCGGAGGTCGAGCGCGCCTTCGTGGGCCTCACGAGCCTGGAATCGGCGGCCGCGCGCATCCGCGCCTTCGGGGCGGAGCGGCTGCGGGTGGCCGCGATGCCCCGACTGGCGGGCGGGCTCCTCGCGCGCGCGGTCGTCCGCTTCCGGGCCGCGCATCCGGACGTGATCGTGGCGATCCATTCCGGCGACGACGAGACCGTGAACCACTGGCTCGCCACCGGCTCCTGCGACGCCGCGCTGACGATGCTGTACGGCGACGCCCCGGAGGCGCGCGCCGAGCATGTCGAGACGCGCGCCTGCGTCGCCGTCCTGCCGCGGGACCATCCCCTCGCCGCGCGGGAATCGCTCGCGCCCGCGGATTTTCAGGGCGTGCCCTTCGTCGCCGCGTCGCTCGGGAGCGCCCTGCGCGGCCGGACCGAGGCCGTCTTCGAGGCCGCCGGCATCGGCCTGACCATCACCGCCGAGGCCGGCCTCGGCGCCTCGATCTGCACCCTCGTCTCGGCCGGGCTCGGGGTCAGCGTGATGAACCCCCTGGCCGCCCACGAGGAGGCGAAGGTCTCGCCGATCGCGATCCGTCCCTTCGCCCCCGCGCTCCCGGTGCATTTCGCGCTGCTGTTCCCCCCGGACCACGCCCGGGGGCGGCTGATGCGGGCCTTCGGCACCTGCGCGCGCACGGTCCTGCTGGAGGAGCTCGCCCAGCTGCCGGACGCCGCGGGCGGGCGTCCGGCCGACGTCGCTCAGGCGGCGCGCTTCTCGGCGCCGGCGTAGAAGGTGCCCCCGTTCTCGGCCATGGCGGCCAGGTTGTCGGGCACGTGGAAACGGGGCCCGTGCTTGGCCTCGAGCGCCCGCGCGAGGTCGACGAAGGCCGCCGCCCCCATGAAGTCGATGTACGACAGGGTCCCGCCGGTGAACGGCGCGAAGCCGAAGCCGAGGATCGAGCCGACATCGGCCTCGCGCGGATCGGTGACCACGCCCTCGCCGACCGTGCGGGCGGCCTCCAGCGCCTGGACCACGAGGAGCCGCTGCTTCAGCTCGGTGAAGTCGACGGCGTCGGGGTCGAGGCGGTTCGGCTGCAGGTCCTTCAGGCCGGGCCACAGGCGCTTCGGCGCGCCCTCCGGGTAGTCGTAGAAGCCCTTGCGGTTCTTGCGGCCGAGCCGGCCCTGGTTCTCGACCATCTCGGCGAGGATCGCCTTCTGCGCCGGGTCGACGGCGCCCTGCCCGACCTGCGCCTCGGTGGCCTTGGCGATCTTGAGCACGAGGTCGAGGGCGACCTCGTCGTTGAGCGACAGCGGCCCGACCGGCATGCCCGCCTGGCGGCCGGCGCTCTCGATTATCGCCGGCGGCACGCCCTCGAAGAGCATCTTGTGGCCTTCGAGGATGTAGGCGCCGACGCAGCGGTTGGCGAAGAAGCCGCGGGCGTCGTTGACGACGATCGGGGTCTTCTTGATCAGCCGCACGTAGTCGAGGGCGGTGGCGAGCGCCGCGTCCCCGGTCGCCTCGCCCTTGATGATCTCGACGAGCATCATCTTCTCCACGGGCGAGAAGAAGTGGATGCCGACGAACTGCGCGGGCCGCTGCGACGCCTTGGCCAGGCCGGTGATCGGCAGGGTCGAGGTGTTGGACGCGAAGATCGCGTCGGGGCGGATGACCGCCTCGACCTTCTGGATGACCTCGGCCTTCACCCGCGGATCCTCGAAGACGGCCTCGATCACGAGGTCGCATTCGGCGAGCGCGCCGTAATCCGCCGTGGCCTGGATCCGGCCGAGCAGCGCCTCCCGGTCGGCGGTCTTGGCCCGGCCCTTGTTGATCTGGCCGGTGATGAGCGTGTGGGCGTAGGCCTTGCCCTTCTCGGCCGCCTCGACCGACTGGTCGACCAGCACCACCTCGATCCCGGCCTGGGCGGTGACGTAGGCCACGCCCGCGCCCATGAAGCCGGCGCCGATCACCCCGACCTTGCGCAGGTTCGTGGCCGGCACGTCCTTCGGACGGCGCGCACCCTTGTTCAGCTCGCCCATGGAGATGAACAGCGTGCGGATCATGGCCGCCGCCTCGGTCGAGCGCAGGATATGCGCGAAGTACCGGCTCTCGACCCGCAGGGCGAGGTCCATCGGCAGCTGAAGGCCCTCGTAAACGGAGGTCAGGATCGCCTTGGCAGCCGGGTAGTTGTCGTGGGTCTCACGGCGGTAGATGGCGTTGGCCGGCGGCCAGATCATCATGCCGGCGGGCGAGTAGACCTTGCCGGACGGCGCCTTGAACTTCGGAACGTCCCAGGGTGCCACCGCCGAGCCGCCCTCGCGGATCCAGGCCTTGGCGCGCTCCACGATCTCGGCCTGCGGGGCCACGGCGTGGATCAGCCCCATGCCCTTGGCCATGGGCGCGCGGATCTGCTCGCCCTTGAACAGCATCTGCAGGGCGTCGCCGGTCTGCATCAGGCGGGCGACCCGCTGCGTGCCGCCGCCGCCCGGGAACAGGCCGACCTTGATCTCCGGCAGGCCGACCCGGGTCTTCCCGTCGTCGGAGGCGACGCGGTGATGGCACGACAGCGCCAGCTCGAAGGCGCCGCCCAGGCACAGGCCCTGGATCGCCGCCGCGAAGGGCTTGCCGCAGGTCTCCAGCCGCCGAAACAGCAGCGACAGGCGTCGGGAGGCCTCGAAGAAGTGGCGCATCGCCACCTCCTCGCCCTGCTCGGCCTTCAGCTGCTCGTAGGCCCGGCCCAGACCCTGGAGCATGGTGAGATCGGCGCCGCCGGAGAAATTGTCCTTGCCGGTGGCGATGACGCAGCCCTTGATCGCCGGGTCGGACGCGACCTGCTCGATGATCTGCTCGAGCTGGTCCATCACACCTTCGGTGATCACGTTCATCGAGCGGCCGGGCATGTCCCAGGTCGCCAGAGCGACGCCGTCGGGATCGGTCTCGAAGCGGAAATCGGTCAGCGTCACGGTGCCGTCCTCCCTGGGTTCCGCCGACGATCCGCCGGCGCGTTTGCGTTAAGGTTGTGTTGAGCGCGTCCGGCCATTGTCTGCCGGCCGGGGTCACTCACCGAAAGCCGCACATGACGAAGGATTCCGGCTGCCGCGCCTGTCGCGCCGGCACCAAGCTCGACTTCGACTTCACGATGGCGTTCCAGCCGATCCTCGACCTCGCGGACGGCAGCGTCTGGGCCTACGAGGCGCTGGTGCGCGGCCCGAAGGGTGAGCCGGCCTACACGATCCTCGACCGGGTGACCGACGAGACCCGCTACCAGTTCGACCAGGCCGCCCGCGTCAAGGCGATCGAGCTCGCCGGCAGGCTGTTTCCCCGCGACAGCGCCACCCGGCTGTCCATCAACTTCATGCCCAACGCGGTCTACGAGCCGAACGCCTGCATCCGCGCGTCGCTCGAGGCGGCGCGGCGCATCGACTTCGCACACCGGCGGATCATGTTCGAGTTCACCGAGCAGGAGCGCTTCCGGGACATCGATCACGTCAAGGGCATCGTCGCCGCCTACCGGAAGCAGGGGTTCCTGACGGCGCTCGACGATTTCGGCGCCGGCTTCGCGGGCCTGAGCCTGCTCGCCAATTTCCGCCCCGACCTGATCAAGATCGACATGGACGTGCTGCGCGGCCTCGACAGCGATGCCGGGCGCTACGCCATCGTCTCGGGCGTGGTCGCCATCGCCCGAGCCCTCGACGTGGCGGTGCTCGCCGAGGGCGTGGAGACCGCGGCGGAGCTCGACGCCCTGCGCAGCATCGGGATCACGCTCGTCCAGGGCTACCACTTCGCCAAGCCCCTCCTGGAGGGGCTGCCCCCGGTCGCGGGATTCACCCCCATGGTGGCCGCGCGCGCGGCCTGACACCCGACCGACGCGCGCGGCGTTCATCGCCTACTTCGGCGCCGGGGCCGGAGCCGCGGCCGGCGGAACCGTCGGCGCCGGCGGGGCGCCGGGCTTCGGTCCGTTGTCGGTCGCCGCGGCCACCGCCAGCATGTTGAGCAGCTTGGTGACGGAGTTCTGCGAGATCGCCGTCACCGACGAGTTCGGGTCGGCGTTCATCGTCTGGAACTTGAGGTAGGTCGGGTCCGAGTAGATCTCGTCGAGGTGCTTGAGCTCGGCGAGGCTGAACTTCTCGGCGTAGTCCTTCGAGAGCCCCTGGACCATGAGGGTCCGCTGCTTCTCGAACTCGTCCAGCAGCTCCTTGCGCACGGCTTCGGCGCGGGCCTCCGGCATCGGCGCCACGGTCTTCTCGAGGGCGACGTTGAACCCGGTCTGGAGGTTCTTGATCAGGGTCTTGTTGACGAGGTTGGTGGCCGCGGCGACGCGGTCCGCCGCGTCATCGGCGCGAGCGGCCACCGGCAGGCTCAGGGTGACGCCCAGACAGAGCGTCGCAATCAGGCGGTTCAAGGGCTTGTCTCCCGTTGTTTTATCGTCCGGACCACGAAAGGGCCGAGCGTCGCCCGCGCCTCTAGCAGCGTTCCCGGACTTTGGGGAGCGGCGCGGCGCCGCTCCCGGCCGCGCGGGGGTTCACACCCGCTCGATGATGGTCGCGGTGCCCATGCCGGCGCCGATGCACAGCGTGACCAGCGCGCGCTCCTTGCCGGTCCGCTCCAGCTCGTCGAGCACGGTTCCGAGGATCATCGCGCCGGTGGCGCCGAGCGGGTGGCCGAGGGCGATGGCCCCGCCGTTTACGTTGACCGCCTCCGGGTTGAGGTCGAAGGCTTGGCAGAAGCGCAGGACCACGGCCGCGAAGGCCTCGTTGACCTCGAACAGGTCGATGTCCGAGAGGCTCAGGCCCGACTTCGCCAGCACCTTGCGGGTGACGTCCACCGGCCCGGTAAGCATCAGGGCCGGGTCGGACCCGATATTGGCGAAGGCGCGGATCCGGGCGCGCGGGCGCAGGCCCGCGGCCTCGCCGGCAGCGCGGGAACCGATCAGCACGGCGGCGGCGCCGTCGACGATGCCGGAGGAGTTGCCGGCGTGGTGGACGTGCTCGACGCTCTCCACGTCCGGATGCGCGTCCGTCGCGACGGCGTCGAAGCCGCCCATCTGGCCCATCTGCACGAACGAGGCCTTCAGCGCGGCGAGCGACTGCATGTCGGTGCCGGGGCGCATGTGCTCGTCGCGGTCGAGCAGCGTGATGCCGTTCACGTCGCGGACCGGAACCACCGAGCGGTCGAACAGCCCCTCACCCCAGGATTTCGCGGCGCGCTCCTGGGAGCGGACCGCGTAGGCGTCGCAATCGTCCCGTGTGAAGCCGTACTTGGTGGCGATCAGGTCGGCCGAGACGCCTTGCGGCATGAAGTAGGACTTGATGGCGATCGCCGGGTCGACCGGCCAGGCGCCGCCCGAGGCGCCGATGCCGATGCGACTCATCGATTCGACGCCGCCGCCCACCGCCATCTCGTGCTGGCCGCTCATGACCTGCGCGGCGGCGAAGTTCACCGCGTCGAGGCCGGAGGCGCAGAAGCGGTTGATCTGCACGCCTGGGACGTGCGCGCCGTAATCCGCCACGAGGGCGGCAGCGCGGGCGATGTCGCCCCCCGCCTCGCCCACCGGATCGACGCAGCCCAGCACCACGTCGTCGACGAGGCCGGTATCGAGTCCGTTGCGGTCCTTGAGGGCGCGGAGCGCGGTCTCGGCGAGGCGCAGGGCGGTGACTTCGTGGAGGGAGCCGTCCGCCTTGCCGCGCCCGCGCGGCGTGCGAACGTGGTCGTAGATGAAGGCGTCCGTCATCAGCACTCCCCCGGGGCGTCGATCTTCGCCGGTCGGCGACGCGGCCTTACAGGGCCGTCTCGGTTCGCGCCAGTCTGCCACGGCGCGCGCGCCCTCGGCCAGCCCCGATAGCGGGGAGCTGGCGAAGGGCGCGTGACAGCGGGGGTGGTTTGGTCGTGCTCGTGCGGGCTCGGCCAGATCAGCCGGATGCCCGGCCGTCCCCGCACCCGCCCGGATCGAACCTGCTCCTGAAAGAGCAAACTCATCCCGGGCGCGTTGCGGGAAATCTTGCGCGTTCGACTAGTCCTGAAGCATCCGCTTCAGCAGCTCGACCTCGTCGCCGAGCACCGAATCTTCGCCGATCTGCTTCTCGATCTTACGCACGGCGTGCAGCACCGTGGTGTGGTCGCGGCCTCCGAAGCGGCGGCCGATCTCCGGCAGCGAGCGCAGCGTCAGGACCTTCGACAGGTACATGGCGATCTGGCGCGGCTTCACCACCGCGGCGGTGCGCCGTTCCGACAGGATGTCGGACCGCGAGACGTTGTAGCGCGAGGCGACCAGCTTCTGGATGTCCTCGATCTTGATCCGCTTCGGCTCGCGGTTCTTCACGAGGTCGCGGATCGCGCTCTCGGCCGTCTCCATCGTCACGGCGGTGCCGGTGAGCGTGGCGTGGGCCAGCAGGCGGTTGACCGCGCCCTCGAGGTCGCGGCCGTTGGCGGTGATCGCGCGGGCCACGTAGGCCGCCACCTGCGGCGAGACGTCGAAGCCCGGATGCGCGGCCCGCACGGCGGCGAGGCGTGCCGACAGGATCGAGACGCGCAGGGCCTCGTCGAGGGCCGTGATCTCGACCACGAGGCCACCGCCGAGCCGCGAGCGCACCCGCTCGTCCAGGGCCTCGAGTTCGGTCGGGGGCCGGTCGGAGGCGACCACGACCTGACGGCCGGCATCGATGAGCGCGTTGATCGTGTGGCCGAACTCGGCCTGGATCGACTTGCCCTGGATGAACTGGACGTCGTCCAGGATCAGCAGGTCGATGCCCCGCAGCCGCTCCTTGTAGGCGAGCGCCGACTGGGTCTTCAGGGCGTTGACGAAGCCGTACATGAAGCGGTCGGCGGTCAGGTAGATCACCCGGCGGCCGGCCTCGCGGGCGGCGTGGCCGATCCCGTGCAGCAGGTGGGTCTTGCCCAGCCCGACGCCCGCGTGGAGGTAGAGCGGGTTGTAGAGCGCGCCCTCCCCCTGGTGATTGGCGACCCGCTCGGCGGCGGCGTGCGCCAGCGCGTTCGAGCGCCCGATCACGAAGCTCGCGAAGGTCAGCCGCGCGTCGAGCGGCGTGCCGCTCAGGTCACCGCCGGCCTCGGCGCCGCGCGCCTCGGGCGTCGGTGCGACCGCGGCGACCGGCATCGGCGCGCTGGTCGCGTGGAGGCGGGCGAGCGGGCCGCTGACCGGGCCTGCCTTCGCGGCTCCGACGGCGACCGGACGGACCGGCGCCCCGGTCCCGCGCACGCCGACCTCGATCCGCGCGATCTCCTCGACCTCGGCCTTGAAGGTGTTGAGGACGCGGTCGAGGTAGTGCGACTCGATCCAGCTCTTCAGGAAGCGGGTCGGGACCGTCAGGCGGGCCGTTCCGCCGGCCACGGCCTCCAGCTCCAGCCGGGCGAACCAGCTGGCGAACACGTCCTCGCCGAGTTCGGCCCGCAGCCGGCGCTTCACCCGGGCCCAGGCAGACCCGTAATCCGTGTTGCCGCCGCCGTCGTTGCGGCCCCCGTCGTCGTCGCTCGCCACCGTTCCGTCGACACGCATCACTGGCTCTCCCGACGCTGCCCACGGAATCCCGCAGGCGGCGCGTACGCACGAATTACGCCCTCAGCGTCCCGCAAGAACGGGCGGGACAGAGTCCTCTGGACGGAGTCAACCCCACCGCGAGGAACTTTTGCCGATTGGGAGAGCCTATCAACAATTACCTACGGTTCCTTTAACAGTGGGACTTGTGGGGACGGCGCCGATTCCCATTCGCAAGTGTTCCCGCGGGAGCTGAACACGGCGGCTAGAGTCTTGGCGAATCAGATCGATTCGCTGGAGTCCCGAAATCGTCGTGTTTTGCTTGTCCGGTGTCAATTTCTGTTAAGTTACACGCCGTTTCCGGGAACCGCAATCGTGCCGATTCTTGGATAGGGTTAACGCTTTGGACTCATGGCGCCGCCGGCAGCGCGCGGCCCGATCCGGATAGCGCGCACGAAAAAGCCCGGCGCGAAGGCCGGGCTCGAGACCGTCTCGGTGGTGCGTGGCGTCTTAGGCGGCGAGCGCCTTCACGCGGGCGGCGAGGCGCGAGACCTTCCGCGAGGCGTTGTTCTTGTGAACGATGCCGTGCTGGGCGGCGCGCATCATCTCGGGCTCGGCGGCGCGGAGTGCGGCCAGCGCGTCCTGCTGGTTACCGGTGGCGATGGCCTCCTCGACCTTGCGGACGAAGGTCCGCATGCGCGAGCGGCGCGAGCGGTTGATCGCCGTGCGCTTGGCGATCTTGCGGGTCATCTTCTTGGCCGAAGCGGTGTTGGCCATGTACGTCCTCGTGTTTCTCGTCGGGCGATGCCGACGGGCCGGCTGTGCCGGAAATCGGTCGTCGCGTCAGGTTGTCTGGCGATGGCCGAGACGCAGCGCGCGCGAAAGCGCGGCCCCTCGGCGAAGCGGCTTCTATAGTCAGGGGGGCGCCGCGCGTCAACGCGCTCGGGGGCGAAACCGGATCGCGGGCCTCGGCCTCAGTCCGGGCGCCGGGACGCATCCGGCAGACCTCCCCGAAGACGTCGGATCGCGGGAGGCCGCATCGCCGCGACGATGACGGGCGCCGGCCGGCTCTCGCAGGAGCGCTCCGGCTATTCGGGCCAGCGCAGGGCCGCCGCCGCCGCCAGCGTCCCGACCACGGCGGCGATCAGCGTCAGCGCCGCCAGCACCGCCAGCGGCACGAGGAACGGCACCGTGCCGCCGCTCGCCGCCTGCGCGGCCGAGACGCCGAAGATCAGCGTCGGGATCATCAGCGGCAGGACCAGCACGGCCAGGATCAGGCCGCCCCGGCGAATCGAGGCGGTGAGCGCCGCGCCCACCGCGCCGATGAAGCTCAGGGCCGGGGTGCCGGCGAGCAGCGTCAGGGACGTCGCGCCCATGGCGGTGCCGTCGAGGGCCACCAGCAGCCCGAAGAGCGGCGCGGCCAGGGCGAGCGGCAGGCCCGTGGTCAGCCAGTGCGCCGCGACCTTGCCGAGCACCACAAGCTCGAGGGGCACCGGCGCGGCGGTCATCAGGTCGAGGGAGCCGTCCTCCTCGTCGGCCTGGAACAGGCGGTCGAGGCCGATCAGCGTGGCCAGAACGGCGGCGAGCCACAGGATCGCCGGGCCGATCCGCGACAGCAGGTTGAGGTCGGGCCCGAGGGCGAAGGGCACCAGCGCGACGATCATCAGGAAGAAGACCAGCGACAGGGCGCCGGAACCGCCGACCCGGCCGGCGAGGCGCAGGTCGCGGGCGACGAGGGCGAGGACCGCGCGAATCACGCCCACTCCTCCAGCACGTCCGCGACCGGTGCCGCGGCCGCGGTCTCGATGCGCAGCTCGGCCGCGCCGGCGAGGCCGAGCGACTGGTGGGTGGCGGCGATCACGAGACCGCCGCCGGCCCGATGGCCCTCCATCAGCTCGGCGAGCACCGCCTGCGAGGCCGTGTCGAGGGCGGCGGTCGGCTCGTCCAGGAGCCAGAGCGGCCGGGCACAGACGAGGAGCCGCGCCAGGGCCACGCGCCGCCGCTGGCCCGCCGAGAGATAAGCCACCGGCAGGTCGTGCGCGTGGCCGAGGCCGAGCCGCTCCAGCGCGGCGCGCGGGTCCAGGCGCGGCGCTCCCAGGAGCCGCTGGGCGAACAGGAGGTTCTCGCCCGCCGTGAGCGAGCTCTTCAGCCCGTCGCGGTGGCCGACCGCGTGGAGGCACTCGGGCAGGCTCGCCTCGCCGACGTCGGAGACGTCGACCCGCCCGGCATCGGCCCGCAGCCGGCCCGACAGGATGGCGAGGAGGCTCGACTTGCCCGCGCCGTTCCGCCCGGTGATCGCCAGGGCGTCGCCGGGTCCAAGGGCGAAGGACAGGTTGGCGAAGATGCGGCGGCCGGAGCGGCGGCAGGCCAGATTGTCCACGCTGAGCCGCACCCGATACCCCGCCCTCTTCCCGCCACCGCGCGGCCGCTCCGCGAATCGCCGACTCCATGCCCGATTGCGCCGCGGAACGGAACCGCACGGCCCAGCTGCGCTTTCGTTCTGCAACGGAGGATTGCCCATGGCCGAGGCGAGGAACCCGAGCGAGACCGAGGTCGCCGCGACGCCCGACGCGGTGGCGGGACGCGCCAAGGTCGAGGCGCGCATGGCGCAGTGCACCCCCGAGGAGCAGACGGCGTTCTGGGAGGCGGTCGGCCGCTGCTTCGGCGGCGGCAAGCCGCCGGAGATGACGCCGGCCTCCGGCTGATCAGCCGCCCTTCCGCGCCAGGGCCCGCAGCGCCCCGCGAAACGTCCGGACGTCCTGCTCGGTCAGGCTCATGCGGTGGAGCATGTCGCGCATGTTGCGGGCGATGATCTCCTTCTTCTCCGGCGGGTAGAAGCCGGCCCCGTCGAGCGCCGCCTCCAGGCTCCCGAACAGCGCGATCAGCGCCTCGCGGCTCGCCGGCGGCGAGAGCAGCTCGCCCGTGAAGGGCAGGCGCGCCCGGCCGCTCGCCTGCCGCCACGCGTAGCCGACGAGCAGCACCGCCTGGGCGAGGTTGAGCGAGGGAAAGTCCGGGGAGACCGGGAAGGTGACGATCGCGTCGGCGAGCGACACCTCGTCGTTGGTGAGGCCGACCCGCTCGCGGCCGAACATCACTGCGGTGCGCTGGCCCTCGCGCGCCGCGAGCTCGCCCATGGCCTCATCGGGTGCGAAGACCCGCTTCATCTGCCCGCGCTCCCGCGCCGTGGTCGCCAGCACGTACCGGCAGTCGGCGACGGCCTCGGCGACGCTGCCGTAGATCGTGGCCGCGTCCAGGACGTGTGTCGCGCCCGAGGCCGCCTCACGCACGCCCTTCTTGGGCCAGCCGTTCTTCGGGTTGACGAGGCGCAGCTCCGAGAGGCCGAAATTGGCCATGGCGCGGGCGGTCATGCCGATATTCTCGGCGAGTTGCGGCTCCACCAAGATCACCGTGGGGGCGATCCCGGGCGGCAGTTCGGTGACCTTCCTCGGGGAAACCTCGGGGGCGTCGCCCTGTGCGTCTCGGCTCGTCATGGCGGCCGTCTGGCACGGCGGGCCCGCGCCCGTCGAGGGCCGAGTGACGATGCCGCCCGGATGACAGCGCCCGCCTTCCGTCGCCGGAAGGGCCGCGCTATGTCGCGGGGCGATTCCGGCCCGGGGCGCCCGTCAGGCCACTCGGGAAAACGACCGCACGGCCCTTGCATGCCGTGCGCGGGGACAACGCGGGAAGGCATCGGTCCATGGCGAAGATCAAGGTAGCGAACCCCGTCGTCGAGCTCGACGGCGACGAGATGACCCGGATCATCTGGGCCGAGATCAAGAACAAGCTCATCCACCCCTATCTCGACGTCGATCTCGAGTATTACGACCTCGGCGTCGAGCACCGCGACGCCACCAACGACAAGGTCACGGTCGACGCCGCCGAGGCGATCAAGCGCCACGGCGTCGGCGTGAAGTGCGCCACCATCACCCCCGACGAGCAGCGAGTGCAGGAATTCGGCCTCAAGGAGATGTGGCGCTCGCCCAACGGCACGATCCGCAACATCCTGGGCGGCGTGATCTTCCGCGAGCCGATCATCTGCAAGAACGTGCCCCGCCTGGTGCCCGGCTGGACCCAGCCCTTCGTGATCGGCCGCCACGCCTACGGCGACCAGTACCGCGCCACGGACTTCAAGGTGCCCGGCAAGGGCCGCCTGACCATCAAGTTCGAGGGCGATGACGGCACGGTCATCGAGAAGGAGGTGTTCAAGTTCCCCGAGGCCGGCGTCGCGATGTCGATGTACAACCTCGACCAGTCGATCATCGACTTCGCCCGCGCCTCGATGAACTACGGCCTCGCGCGCAAGTACCCGGTCTACCTGTCGACCAAGAACACGATCCTCAAGGCCTATGACGGCCGGTTCAAGGACCTGTTCCAGAAGGTCTACGAGGAGGAGTTCGAGTCGAAGTTCAAGCCGCTCGGCATCACCTACGAGCACCGCCTGATCGACGACATGGTGGCCTCCTGCCTGAAGTGGTCGGGCGGCTACGTCTGGGCCTGCAAGAACTACGACGGCGACGTGCAGTCCGACACGGCCGCGCAGGGCTTCGGCTCCCTCGGCCTGATGACCTCTGTGCTGATGACGCCGGACGGCCGGACCGTCGAGGCCGAGGCCGCGCACGGCACCGTCACCCGCCACTACCGCGAGCACCAGAAGGGCCGCGAGACCTCGACCAACTCGATCGCGTCGATCTTCGCCTGGACCCGGGGCCTTTCGCACCGCGCCAAGCTCGACGGCAACGACGATCTGGCGAAGTTCTCCGCCACCCTGGAGAAGGTCTGCGTCGACACGGTCGAGGCCGGCCACATGACCAAGGACCTCGCCCTCCTCGTCGGACCGGACCAGAAGTGGCTCTCGACCACCGGCTTCCTCGACAAGGTCGACCAGAACCTGAAGACCGCGATGGGCGCCTGAGGCTCCAGCCTCGACGCGAAAAGCGGCGGGCGCCCTCCGGGACGCCCGCCGCTTTCACATCCGCGTGCCGCCGGCGCCTCAGGCGCCGCTCGCCTGATCCTGCGGACCCGTCTGGGCGAGGGCCCGGGCGACCTCGAGAAGCAGGAGGTCGATGGCGGCCCGCATCAGCGGATCGCCGACCGAGTCGATGAGTTCGCGAACCCGCAGGCACTGCGCGGCGAGCGCGTCCAGCGCGGTATCCTTGCTGTCGAAGATCATGTTCAGGCCACCAGGTAAGCGGGTTCGGAGATGAGGACCGAGCGACTGTCGCCGCGGACGGCGCGGAGCTTGGCCAGGGTGCGGGCGTCGAACCGGGCGGTCGCCGCCATGATCTCCTCGCCGGCGATCTGGACGGGCAGGCCGAGCGGCTGCGGGCGGAAATGCAGCTGGATGACGTGGATCATGTAGAGGGTCGGCATCTGCAGCAGCAGGCTGTTGACCCCATGGGCGAGGCCCCACTCCACGATCCCGGTGAGCAGCGCGATCGAGACCGGATTGACGACGCGGCCCTTGGCCCGGTGCGAGCGAGCGACGCCCTGGCGGGTCCATTCCCAGATCTGGGGGCCGACTGGCCGCTCGCCCTCGCAGAGCTGCGGCAGGACGTCCGACAGGAGATGCGGGCGCGTGGTCGGCAGGAGCCGGCTGTAGCCGACGACGGTGTCGTCCTCCATGGCGAGGAAGTGGATCGCGTGCGGCGTGTCGAACTGGTCGATCTCGCGGCCGTCCGGCCTGGCCAGCTCGCTCCAGCCCTTCTCGGCGACGAAGATGTCGTGGCGCAGGCGCCAGGCCTGCTCCATCGCGTCGGCGTAGCGATCCGCGTTGGCGGGGGTGACGATGTGGATCACGAGCAAACCTCACGTTGGTCTGGCGTGAGTTTTCGTCGTTTCACCGGGGGCTGTGTACTACGAGAAACCGTAGGGTCCGCGAGCGCAGCCGCCAGCGGCGCCAAGGACTTGCCGCGGTCCGAACCGCGTTCACCGATGCCGGGCCGCGGAATGTGCGGACCGCGTGGCGCGTTCTCTAGGTTATCAGACCCGCTCGGAGCGCCTGCGCCACGGTGTGGGCGCGGTTGACGGTGTCGAGCTTCGCCCGGGCCGAGCGCAGATGGTAGTCGACGCCGGCGGCAGTGATGCCCATGACGATGCCGATCTCGACGTCGGTCTTGCCCTCCGCCGCCCATTGCAGGGTCTCGCGCTCCCGCGGCGAGAGGCGCACCGGCGCGCGCCCAGCCGGCCGGCTGTTCATCAGCAGCAGCTGACCGACCGCGTAGGTCGCGACGAGGTTGAGGGCGACGCGCTCGGCCGGATCGATCTCGATCCGCTCCCCCGAGACGCTGATCCCGCCCGGCTCGCCGTCGAGGGTCACGAACGGGATCGTGATGCCCGCGCGTATGCCGAAATCGCCGGCCTCGTTCATGACGCGCCCGGCCGTCGGGGTATCCGGCAGCACGGCGCTCCAGTCGAACGGCGTCGCCGTGGTGCACAGCCGCCGGACCGTGGGGTCGTGGAGCGCGTAGCCCTGCGTCACGTACCGGCGGGCCCAGCCCTCCGGCATGGTGCTCGCGAGCACGAACCCGGCGTGCCGCCGCTTCGGCAGGCCGGGTTCCGGGACGATCCCGGCCATGATGTACGAGACCCCGTAGCGGGTGAAGGCGTCGACCAGGAGCCGCGCGATCTCGTCGGGCGAGGCGGCCCGTTCCAGATCGCGCAACACGCTGAAGGTCCTGTCGAGGTGCTTCGAATGCGGCATGCCCTAGCTCGAAATTGATGCACGCACTGCGACAAATGATGAGTCGAACGCAACCTGAGGATGGCATCGCCGCCGCTGAAAGGCTAGGGTAGGCGCGGAAAGCTCTGCCGTTTGAATCGGTCCAGCGGGCGGAGTGCGAGTTTCAACGGTATGACTGACGACGCGACCCCGCCGACGACGCGCTGGCTACTGGAACGGATCGCAGCCACGCTGAATGTCTGTCCGACCTACTTCCTCCAGACGGAGCGGCCCGACGAGACCGCGGCGGACCAGGACGCGCGCGACTGCGCGGAGGTCGCCGCGCTGTTCCAGGCGATCAAGTCGCCGGCGCGCCGCACCGCCGTCCTGAACCTGCTGCGCGAGATGAGCCGCGAGACCTGACGGCGCGTGCCGCACGGCCGCCGCTCCGCGGTCAGGCCGCCACGAGGAGCGCGGCCCCGGCGACGCCCGAGAGGACCAGGCGCAGGCGGCCGAGCCAGAGGGGCGTGAGCCCGCGGCGGGGCAGATCCTGATCGATGAGGCCCCAGGCGAGCACGAGGCCGCCGAGGATGCGCAGGTCCCACGGTGCGGGGGCGGCCATCGCGGCCCAGGCGACCAGGGACGGCACGATGGCCACGAGATAATCGCCGTTGCCGCCATTGCGCGCCGCGGCGGCGCCCCAGCGGATCCCGCCGAGGAACGAGGCGATCACGGCGCCGTAGGCCGACAGGATGGTGCGCGGCGACAGGCCGATGCTGCTCAGGCCGCCGTCCGTGCCCGACACCGCCAGGGCAGCGAAGCCCAGGAACGGGATGAGTCCGGCCACGCCGAGAACGATTGCGCCGATCGGGACAGAGTTCCGGTGCGCCATCCATCCTCCGGGCATCGGCAAGGGTTGGCGACCCGCGCGATCCGACCCCGGTCCGACGCCGCCCTGCCGCAGCGTTCCCGCATCGCGGCGTGGCGGTCAAGGTCGGACCCGCGGCCGGGCCGCGGGCCCGGAGCGGCGTCAGCTCCGGCGCGGCGGCGCCGAGAACGGGACAGCGCCGGGCATCGGCGCGCCGAGGAGGGACATCGGCGCGCTCGCCGGCATCTTCGGCGCGGGCGGCTCGTTGACCGCCGCGTCGATCTTTCGCGGCTTGAAGTTCGCCGCGAGGCTCTTGGCGCTGGCGAGGTCGGCGGGGCTGAGCTTGTTGGCCACGTCGTCGCGCTTCTTGCCGGCATCGTCGTCGCCTTGGCTCGCGGCGGCGGAGAACCATGCGTAGGACTGGATCAGGTCCTGCGTCAGGCCGAGGCCGCGCGCGTAGAGGACGCCGAGATTGTACTGGCTGTCGCGGACGCCGAACTCGGCGCCCTGCCGGAACCACGAGGCCGCGGAGGCGAAATCCGGCTTGCCGTTGGCGGCCGGGTTCTCGGCGTAGAGCACCGCCAGATTGTGCATGGAACGGGCGTGGCCCTGCTCGGCGGCGCGGCCGTACCAGAGCTTCGCCTTGTCGAGGTCGCGGACGACGCCCGAACCCTTCTCGTAATGGCCCGCGACCTTGTACTGGGCGGGCGCGTAGCCGGCCGCGGCCAGCTTCTCGAAGAGCTTGGCGGCGATCGACAGATCGCGCGGCATGCCGCGGCCATCGGCCTCCCGCGTCGCGAGGTCCCAGATCGACGCGCCGTCACCGTCGAGGGCGGCGAGCTTCACCTTCGCCAGCGCCGGCGGCAGGTTGCCGAACTCGGCCTGCAGGCTGTTCATCCCCGAGACCTGCGGCACCGCCGCCTTGGCATTGGGCCGGGCGTCCGGGGGACCGGAGTTGGGCAGAGACTGGGTCGTCGTCGGATCAGCCGGCGCCGGCTTCGACTCCGCGCTCTCTTTGGCGGCGTCCTTCGAAGCGTCCTTGGAGACGTCCGCATTGTCCTTCTGGACCTCCGCGGCATCGCCGCGGGACGGCGCGACCTGGCTCGTCGGAGCCGCCGGCCGCGGCTCGTTTGCGCCCCGCATGGTGATCGCCTGGAGCGCGCCGAGAGCCAGCACGATGGCCGCGAGGCCGAGCAGCAGCGGCCGGCGCCGGCGATCGATCTCGGCGCGCAACCGTCCGAGGCGGCCGGTCGCTGCCCCCTGGAGAGCGGCGACCCGGTCACTCCGGGCTTCCCGGCGCTCGGCGGGCGCCTCGGTGGCCAGCTCCGCCTGGGCAGCCTGGGCCGCCCGGCGCGCGGCCGCGATGAAGCTGGTCTTGATGTCGGTCTCGGACTTGGAATCGGCCGCGGATCGCGCGGCGACGACGTCGCCGAGGCGCTCCTGCGCGGCCCGGCGGGCGGAGGGCTCGCGGGCAGCGCGCGGCTCGCGCGGCGGCCGGCCGCTGCCGGGCTCCAGAAGATCGTCGGCCAGGCGAGATGCCTCGGCACCGTCGCGCCGCAACCTTGCGCGCGCCTCGACGGGCGCGAGGGCCACATCCGGGCTCGTCGACGACATCAGGCGCTCGTCGAGGGACGGCCCCCGCGCCGGGACGGCCTCGGCGGGCCCGAGCCGGACGAGGAGCCGCTCCAGGGCCGACTGAACCCCGTCGAGGGTCGCGCCGAGGCGCTGATCGGAGGCCACCTGCCGGGCCTGCATGTCCGCGAGGCTGGCGCGCAGGAGGCCGATCTCGCCGGACTCGGCGGCACCGAGGCCGGATGTCTGAAGGGTCTGGGCGACCGCGTTGCGGGCGGCACGCTCCACCACGGCCTCGCTCGGCGCCGATTCCCGGAGCGCCGTGACCTGCCGCAGCAGGTCGCCCATCGTGCGCTCCAGCCCGGCCAGCGCCGGATCGGCGCTGTGCGGCGCGTCGAGGCGGCCGGCCAGCGAGATCACCTGCCGCTCAAGGGCGTCGAGGCCCTCGTGCTCGGACCGGGTGCCGACCTGATCGACCTTCTCGGCGAGGCTGCGGAGCATGGCGTGGATGGAGGCCATGTCGCCCGAGCGGGCCACGTTCACGTCGCCGGTGCGCTCGGACCAGTCGTCCCGCGCGCAGAGCACGTCGACCTTCTCGGCGAGTGCCTGGATCTGCTCCGCCAGCGCCGCCGGCGCGGCGATCTTCACGTCGCTGCGGATCTCCTCCAGGATCGGCCGCAGGTCCGGACCGGCGGCCGTCCGCTGCAGCTGGGCGATCTGCGCGCTCACCGCCTGCAGGCTCTGCGCGAGACCCTGGATGCGCTCCGGGCCGGCGAGCGCGGCGATCTGACGGCGGATCTCCTCGAGTTCGGCGAACAGGCCCGCGAGGGTCCGGTCGTCCGGACCGGCGGCGCCGGTCGCGGCGGCGGTGTCGAGGCGCTCGGCGAGGCGCCGGACGTCCTCCGCGACGCGGCTGTGGACGTTCTCGGCCACCTCCTCGGCGAGGCGCTCGACCTGGGCCCGGACCTGCTCGATCGGCACCGCGATGGCGGTGAGATCGGTCCCCGCCTGGGCGCGCTCGATGCCGCTCGCCAGGGTGACGACGGCCTGCTCGAGGGCGCCGATGTCCCGGCTCGTCGCGAGCTGGTTGATCGCCTCGCGCAGGCGCGTGGTCTCCTCCTGAAGCTCGATCAGGGCGGTCGACGGGGCGACGCCCTCCTCGATCCGCGCCTCCAGACGGCGGGCGAGGTCCAGGCGCATGCTGGCGACGACGCCGCCATCGGCCGCGGACGCGGCGAGCGCCGGCTCGGCGCCCTGTGCCAGCTCGCGCTGGCGCTGGCGGATGTCCTGGACGGCGCTGCGGATGTCGGCGGCGGCGGGACGCGGGCGACGGCCGGGCGGCCGGGTCGCCGCGACCTGCTCGCCGAGCTGGGACATGCGGCGCTCGATGTCGCCGAGTCGCTCGGTGACTTGCTGGACGGGGGCCGCCTTCAGGGCGCGTTCGATGCGGGCCTCGATCTCCGCGAGGCGGCGCGCCTCGGCGTCCTGGGCGGCGCGCCGCTCGTGGTCGAGGGCGCGGTCGAGACCGTCGAGGCGGTCCATCAGAGCGGCGATACCGTCGCCGTAGCCCTCGGCGCGCTGCGCCGTCCCGTGAGCCCGCTGGTCGGGCGAGGCCGGCGGGAGGGCGCGCTCGGCCGAGGCCTCGGGCCGGTTGCCGCCGAGAGCGAGCTGCTCGGCGCGGTGGCGCCGCCGGTGCCGGCGATTTCCCTGACCGGCCGATTGCTGCTGCGGCACCACCGACGCGATCCAGGTCTCGAGCGGGACCCCGGCCCGCGCCGCCACGTCGCGGGCCGCGTCGAGCACCTCGGGATCGAAACTGTCGAGCTGCGGCATCGCGTTGCGGGTCATCGGTGGCCTGTCGTCGGCAGCGTTCGGCGTCCGTTTCCTCGGCGCAGAGCGGGACCGGAATTCGGTATCCACGGACGCACGCGTCGGATCGTTCGAGCGTGACCATTAACTTTCTTGGTAAACACGAAGTTAAGGTTTGATGGGCCCGGTAATGGCCGCGACCACGCGGCTGCTGAGGAACGGCCGCGCCTGTCGCGCTCCGGGCGGGCGGAGCCGTTGCTCCGGGAGCGGCGCGGCGTTTACATGCGGCCAACGCGGCGGGCCGTTCCGAGAGGCCCGCACCAGACGGGGGAAGCCAGAGATGCCGCAGTATCGCGCTCCGGTCGAGGATACGCTGTTCTTGCTCACCGAGGTCCTCGACTTCCATGCCCGGGACAACCTGGCGGGCTTCGCCGACGCCTCGCCCGACGTGGTCGAGGCCGTCCTGCGCGAGGGGGCGAAGCTCGCCGAGGAGGTGCTCGCCCCGCTCAACCGCACGGGCGACGTCGAGGGCTGCCGCCGCGAGGCCGACGGGACGGTGCGCACGCCGACCGGCTTCAAGGCCGCCTACGACACCTACGCCAGCGGCGGCTGGATGGGCCTGTCGGTGCCGGAGGCCTATGGCGGCCAGGGCCTGCCGCACACCCTTAACACGGCGATCCAGGAATTCGCCTCGGGCGCGAACCTCGCCTTCGGCATGTATCCCGGCCTGACGCAGGGCGCGATGGCGGCGCTGCTGGTCCACGGCTCGGAGGAGCAGAAGGCGCTGTACCTGCCCAAGATGGTCGAGGGCGCCTGGACCGGGACCATGAACCTGACCGAGCCGCATTGCGGCACGGATCTCGGGCTTCTCAAGACCAAGGCCGTGCCGAACGGCGACGGCTCCTACAGCATCACCGGCACCAAGATCTTCATCTCGGCCGGCGAGCACGACCTCGCCGAGAACATCGTGCACCTCGTCATCGCGCGGATCGAGGGCGCGCCCGCCGGCACAAAGGGCATCTCGCTGTTCGTGGTGCCGAAATTCCTGGTGAACGCCGACGGGTCCCTCGGGGCGCGCAACGGCGTGTCCTGCGGCTCCCTCGAGCACAAGATGGGCATCCACGGCAACGCCACCTGCGTGATGAACTACGACGGGGCTACGGGCTGGCTCGTGGGCCAGGAGAATCGCGGCCTCAACGCCATGTTCGTGATGATGAACGAGGCGCGGCTCGCGGTGGGCGTCCAGGGCCTCGGCCAGTCCGAGGTCGCCTACCAGAATGCCGCCGCCTACGCGAAGGACCGGCTCCAGGGCCGGGCGCTGACCGGCGCCAAGGCGCCCGAGAAGGCCGCCGACCCGATCATCGTCCATCCGGACGTGCGCCGCACGCTGATGCAGATCCGCGCCTTCAACGAGGCGGCCCGGGCCCTCATGCTCTGGACCGCGCTCCAGGCCGACATCCTGCACCGCTCCGAGGATGCCAAGGAGCGGCAGGCCGCCGACGACCATCTCGGCCTGATGACCCCGGTGGTGAAGGGCGTATTCACCGACCGCGGCTTCGCCAACGCGGTCGAGGCCCAGCAGCTCCTCGGCGGCCACGGCTACATCGAGGAATGGGGCATGTCGCAGTTCGTGCGCGATGCCCGCATCGCCATGATCTACGAGGGCGCCAACGGCATCCAGGCCATGGACCTGATCGGCCGCAAGCTGCCGAAGGACGGCGGCCGGGCGATGATGACCTTCCTGGGCGAGGTCCAGACCTTCCTGAAGGACCACGGCGAGGATCCCGCCATGGCGCCGTTCACCAAGCCGCTCCAGGCCGGGCTAAACGACCTCCAGGGTGCCGTGATGTGGCTGATGCAGAACGCGTTCAGCAAGCCCGACAATGCCGGCGCCGGCGCGACCGACTTCATGCACCTCTTCGGCCTCGTGGCCCTCGGCTACATGTGGGCGAAGATCGCCAAGGCCGCCCAGGCCAAGCACGCCGAGGCCCCCTCCCCCCGCTGGGAGTCGAAGCTCACGAGCGGCCGGTTCTTCATGGAGCGGATGCTGCCGGAGACCGCCCTGCGCCTCAACCGGATCAAGGCCGGGGCCGAGAGCACCATGGCGCTGGAGGCGGAGGCGTTCTGAGCAGCCCGCCGGCTGTGCGCCTCGCGCCAGCCGGCGGCTTCTGGTCAGATCGCCGGAAGCACCGCCGTCCTTGCGAGCGGAGCGAAGCAAACCAGGGTCGCGCCCCGCTCAATGACGTCGCGCCGCCCTGGGTCGCTTCACCGCGCTCGCGATGTCGCCGGGCTCACGCACCGAGCGCCGCGTCCAGATCCTCGATCAGGTCGGCCGGATCCTCCAGGCCGATCGACAGCCGCACCACGTCGGGTCCCGCACCCGCGGCGGTCTTCTGCGCGTCGGTGAGCTGGCGGTGGGTCGTCGAGGCCGGGTGAATGATCAGGGAGCGCGTGTCGCCGATATTGGCGAGGTGCGAGAACAGCTGCAGGCTCGACACCAGCTTGACGCCCGCGTCGTAGCCGCCCTTGAGCCCGAAGGTGAAGACGGCCCCCGCGCCGTTCGGCGTGTAGCGCCGGGCGAGCTGATGGTACCGGTCGGTCTCCAGGCCGGGATAACTGACCCACGACACCGCCGGATGCGTCGACAGGTGCTTGGCCACCGTCAGCGCGTTGTCGGAGTGGCGCTGCATGCGCAGCGGCAGCGTCTCGATCCCGTTCAGGATCAGGAAGGCGTTGAACGGCGACAGCGCCGGTCCGAGATCGCGCAGGCCCAGCACCCGGCAGGCGATGGCGAAGCCGAAATTGCCGAAGGTCTCGGCCAACACCATGCCGGAATATTCCGGCCGCGGCTGGCTCATCATCGGGTAGCGGGCGTCGCCGGCCCACTGGAACGAGCCGCCGTCGACGATCAGGCCGCCGATCGAATTGCCGTGGCCGCCGAGGAACTTGGTCGCCGAGTGCACCACGATGTCGGCGCCGTGCTCGAACGGCCGGATCAGGTACGGCGTCGCCATGGTGTTGTCGACGACGAGCGGGATGTTGTGCTTCTTGGCGATCTGCGACAGCGCTGCCAGGTCGGTGATGACGCCGCCGGGATTGGCGATCGATTCGCAGAAGATCGCCTTGGTGCGCGGCGTGATCGCCGCCTCGAACGAGGCGGGGTCGTCGTTGTCGGCCCAGGCCACCGACCAGCCGAAGTTCTTGTACGAGTGGTTGAACTGGTTGATCGAGCCGCCGTAGAGCTTATTAGACGCCACGAACTCGTCGCCCGGCTGCATCAGGGCGTGCATGGTCAGGAACTCGGCCGCGTGGCCGGAGGCCACCGCCAAAGCTGCGGTCCCACCTTCGAGCGCGGCGATGCGCTCCTCGAGGACAGCGTTCGTCGGATTGGTGATCCGCGTGTAGATGTTGCCGAAGGCCTGGAGCCCGAACAGCGACGCGGCGTGGTCGACGTCGTCGAACACGAAGCTGGTGGTCTGGTAGATCGGCGTCGCCCGCGCGCCGGTGGCCGCGTCGGGGGCGGCGCCCGCGTGGATCGCCAGCGTGTTGAAGCCGGGCATGCGGTCGGACATCGTCGGGTCTCCTCAGAGCACCCGAGCCTGTACGCACGCCTGGGAGTGCGGCGCAAGACTCTGGCGCGAAGACTCGTCCGCGACCGAGCGCGCCGCAATCCCTAGGCGTCCGGCCGGTGGCCGATGTCGATATGCGGCTGGCCCGCATCGACCAGGGCGCGGTCCACGGCCTCGATGGCGAGCAGGGTCCGGGTCAGATCCTCGGCCATGGAGATCGGCGCCAGGTCGAGGCCGCCCAGGCGCCGCGCGATGGCGTTCCGCTGGCGGGCCAGGGCGGCGCGCGCCCGGTTCAGATCCTCGATCTCGTCGGCGGTCATCCGCGCTCCTTCTCCTCGGGGTGCCTCGCCGCGCTCAGGCGCCCGGCGTCCAGTCGATGTTCGGGCGCTGGGCCAGCATGCGCTCGAAGTAGTTGGCGACGGCCTGCGCCCCGTCCGTGTGCATCATCGCGACCGGATGCGCGAGGTAGGCGCGGGCAAGATCGACCGGAATTCGGCCGCCCTGGAGCGCGCTCAGCACCTCGTCGATGAAGGCGTCGTTGGCCTCGTTGAAGTCGTTCGACAGCTTCTTGCGGTCGTTGAGGGCCTTGATCGGCATGCAGCATCCTTGTCGCGCGGAGCCGGGTCGCGCCCGGCCGGAGGGCTCGGCCCGAACCGGGCCGCGGTGGGGAAGGTTCCGGCCACGGAACCTGACGGACAGGTCCAACTGGCGTGCGCGCCCACACCGCTCGGTAACCTTCCACACACGATCCGTGGAGCGGAGTCCCGCGCTCGAGCGTTTACCGGTCATGACGACCGAAATCACGCGCTCTCATACCGTCGAGATCGTCCCGTGCCTGGACGATCCGCGGTGTTTTCGCTGGATCATCCGCAGCCGCGGCGGCGCAGTTGTGGAACACTCGCCCTACGCGTTCGTGACGCAGAACGGAGCGCGGATCTCCGGAGAGTGCTGGATGCGCGAGCATTTCGGCGACGGTCAGGTCGCGTAGGCTGCGGCCGCGACCGGCTGGGGCGGGCACGACCTTCCATGTGGTATGTGCGCGGGTGTTTCCGCGCCGCGCCGGCATGTCGATGGCAGACGATCCCGCTGGATCATGCGCCGACCGGTCCGCGTCCTCCCGCGCGACCGTCGCGGCGGCGATCAAATACAACCTTGACGATGCTCACGAGCCGTAAGGCATCGGTTAAGCATTGTTTCGCTGACCATATTTCTTTGTCAGAACTTTAATCACGCCCGACCAGTATCGCGCCGATTCTGTTTCTGACCAGGGTGCGAACGATGCTGAGCGGCGACGGAACGGTCCGGCACGACGATGCCGCGTCGCCCATGGGCGCGGTGACGTCGATCGAGGGATCCAAGGTCCATCTCGAACTCATCGTGCAGGGCGGCCGGCCCAGGGTGCGCGTCACCGTCGGCAATCTGGTCCGGATCCGTGCCGGAGAGGCGATTCTCGTCGGCATCGTCACCACGCTGTCCTCGGGCAGCGAGCGCGGGCACCGGCCGGGCGCCTACGCGAGCCTCGACCTGCTCGGCGAGATCCACGCGGCACACGGCGCGCACCGCTTCAGCCGCGGCGTGAGCTGCTACCCGGCGATCGGCGACGATGTGGAACTCCTGTCCGCCACCGACCTCCGGATCGTCCATCAGGTCTCGGCGACCGGCACGGCGGCCGTGGGCGCGCTCTACCAGGATCCCGAGACCCCGGCCTGCATTAAGATCGACGACCTGCTCTCCAAGCACTTCGCGGTGCTCGGCGCGACCGGTGTCGGGAAGTCAAGCGGCGTCACCGTCATCCTCGACGAGGTGATGCGGGCGCGACCGTCCGTGCGCGTCTTCCTGCTGGACGTGCACAACGAGTACGCCGCCAGCTTCGGCGACCGCGCGAGCGTCATCAGCCCGCGGACCCTCAAGCTGCCGTTCTGGCTGTTCAACCTCGAGGAGATCGCCGACGTCATCTACGGCGGCAGGCCGGCCGTGGACGAGGAAATCGAGATCCTGGCCGAGGTGATCCCCCTCGCGAAGAGCAAGTACGGGCAGTACAAGGAGGCGAGCGACCGCCAGATCGTGAAGCGGCCCTTCGGCAAGGGCGCCGGCTACACGGTCGACACGCCAGTCCCCTACATGCTGCAGGATCTGCTCGCGCTCATCGACGAGCGGATGGGTCGGCTCGAGAACCGCGTCTCCCGGATGCACTATCACCGGCTGATCACCCGGATCGAGGCGATCCGGAACGATCCCCGGCACGGTTTCATGTTCGACAACGCCAATGTCGGCGGCGACATGATGGGCGAGATTCTGGCGCACCTGTTCCGGCTCGATCCCGACGGGCGGCCGATGACGATCATGCAGCTCGCCGGTCTGCCGATGGAGGTCGTCGACGCCGTCGTGTGCGTGCTGTGCCGCCTCGCCTTCGAGTTCGGCATCTGGAGCGAGGGCGCCGTCCCGCTGCTGTTCGTCTGCGAGGAGGCCCACCGCTTCGCCTCGGCCGACCGGTCGGTGGGCTTCACGCCGACGCGGCGCGCCCTGGCGCGGATCGCCCGCGAGGGCCGCAAGCACGGCGTCCATCTCGGGCTGGTCACCCAGCGCCCGGCCGAGCTCGACGCGACGATCATGTCGCAATGCAGCACCCTGTTCGCCATGCGCATGACCAACGCGCGCGACCAGGCCTTTTTAGCCGCGGCCGTTTCGGACGCCGCCAACCTCCTCACCTTCGTGCCGTCGCTGGGCACCGGCGAGGTCATCGCCTTCGGCGAGGGCGTCCCGATCCCGGCGCGGATGACCTTCCGGCCGCTGCCGTCGGCCCGTCACCCGCGCAACGACGCGAGCGGCAGGGCCGCCGAGGACGACGCGACCGTCGCTGGCGCGGCCTTCGTCGGCGCCGTCGTCGAGCGCTGGCGCGGCGCCACCATGAACAAGGTCGCCGGGTACGACGGCGATCCGGCCGCGGCGGCGCGCCTCGGGCGCGAGGCGGGCTCGGACAGCCCGCACGGCGCCGCCCTCGAACAGGTGCATCGCCGCCTCCTCCGCCGCCCCCTGGAGGGCGGCGACCAAGCTCAGACCGGCGCTCAGACCGGCACACAGACTGCCAAGCCTCTGTGGCAGCAGGGCGGAGCATGAGCGAGCCCGCTTTCCCGGAGCGTCGAAATTTGCTCGAGGCCGCCATCCAGGCGCTACCCGTCGGGGTCGTGGTCCATGACGGCCAGGGTCACTGCGTCCTCGCCAACGCCGCCGCGCGCGCCCTCGGGGACAGGGCCGTCCAGGCGCTTCCCGCCGCGGCGGCCGGCGCCCGGGACGCCGGGACCGTCGAGGCAGTCGACGACCGGATGCTCGAGGTGCGGACGCGGCCGGTCGCCGAAGACCGGGACGGTTTCACGCTGACGACCCTGATCGACGTCACGCACCATCACCGGATCCAGCGGGAGCTGATCACCAAGGCCTTCATCGACGCCCTGACCGGCCTGCCCAACCGGACGATGTTCGAGCAGAGCATCGCGGATGTCCTGGCTGGGTCCGCGCCGGGGGACCGATTCGCCCTGGCCTTCATCGATCTCGACAACTTCAAGCACATCAACGACTACTACAGCCACGCCGCGGGCGATGCCCTGCTGCGCAAGGTGTCCGACCGGATCGGCGGCGCGCTGCGCCCGAGCGACCTCCTGGCGCGGATCGGCGGCGACGAGTTCGTGCTGCTCCTCGCTCCCATCACCGACGGGGACGCGGCGCTGGCCGCCGTGCGCGCCATCTCGGAGCGCCTGAAGCAGCCGTTCTTCATCGACGGGCACGAGATCTTCGCCTCCGCCTCCATCGGCGTCAGCCTCTTCCCGGAGCACGGCGACAGCTACGAGACCCTCGCCCGACAGGCCGACAACGCGATGTACCGGGTGAAGGGCGAGCTGAAGGGCGGCGTCAGCGTCTTCGACGACGCGATGAGCCAGGCCGCCACGGCCCGCATGGCCGTGGAGCAGCGCCTCCGGCTGGCGATCCGCGACCGCTGCTTCTGCTGCGCCTTCCAGCCCAAGGTCGACATGCGCTCCCACGCGGTCACGGGCGTCGAGGTGCTCCTGCGCTGGCGCGACGAGGTCGGCATGATCCAGGCGCCCGGCGACTTCATCGCCCTCGCCATCGAGCTCGGGCTGATCAACGAGATCACCCTGCAGCTCCTGGCCGAGACGGTGCGGGCGATGCCCGACATCGACGAGGTTTTCGGACCCGACGTCACCGTGAGCCTCAACATCGCCGCCAAACAGGCCTGCGACGTGCCGTTCATGACCGCCTTCTGCGCGGCGCTCGGCGAGACGGGACTCGCGGAGCGCTTCGTGCTCGAACTGACCGAGGAGGCCTTCTTCACGACGGGCCGCTTTCAGCGCGAGGTCCTGCCGAAGATCCGGGCGATCGGCGCGCGCGTCTCGATCGACGATTTCGGCGTCGGCTACTCGTCCCTCGCGGCCCTGGCGGACATCACCGCGGACGAGTTGAAGATCGATCGCTCGTTCATCACCGACATCGACAAGCGGCCGCGCAGCCAGATCGTCCTGAAGGCGATCGAGTCGCTCGGTGCGGCGCTGGGCATGACGGTGGTGGCCGAAGGCGTCGAGACCTTCGAGGAGGTCGCCTACCTGCTCGGCGCCACGCAGATCCGCTGCGCCCAGGGCTACTACTTCGCGCGCCCGCTGCTGCTCGACCAGATCCGTCAGGCCGAGCCGCCGCGCATGGCCGGGTCGCGCGGTCCGGCCGCGCGCGGCCGCGCGTCGGACCTGCGCGCGTCGGACCTCCGCGCGTCCAGCCTGATGCGGCGCGCCTGACGTCCGCGCGCGGCCGCGGTGGCGCGTCAGGCGGCCAGCAGGGGCCGCCACACGCCCGCCGCGTCCGCGGCCATGGCGCAGATGACCGCCTCGTCGATCGAGCGGCGCACCTCGACCACGTGCGGCACACCGGGAGCGAGGGGCGCCTCGACGCCGAGGTCGAATCCGTGCCGGCCGTCGCCCACGCCCGCCGCCGCGATGTCGGCGCGGTACTCCGCCGCCACCGTCACCGCCACGATTGTCCCGTCGACCACGATGTCCAGGCATACGGGGGCGTCGGGCTGCGCGGCGTCGTGGGCCCAGCCGGCCACGCGCAGCGCGCCGTCCGCGCGCAGCGCGCAGCGATCCAGCCACGCCCGCACGGCGCCCGGACGCGACGTCGCGCCGGCCCGACGGATCAGCCGCCTGCGCAGGGCGGCGAGCTGGGGACCGAGCGCGGTGCGCGGCGCGTAGGCCTGCGGACCGATCGCGCTGTCGTCCGGATCGCGGCCGTCGAAGAGCCGCCGGAGGCCGGGAGCGGCCAGGAAGCTCTCGGCCGGCGCGCCCTCCGCCAGCAACAGGTCGTGGCTGTCGAGCTCGATATGCCAGTAGGTGAGATCGATCACGCGCTCACCGCGGGTGATGCTGGTTCCGTTGACGAGGTGGCCGGCGGCGACGAACAGCCCGTCCAGCCAGACGGCGTGGTCCGGCGAGACGAGCAGGTCGCGGGCGGGGACGCCGTCGTCGAGCGCGCCGGCCCGGATGCGCACGGGCCGCTCGGTCGGCGGGGCCGACGATCCGGGATAGGTGCGGCGACCGATCCACCGGATCGGCCGATGCAGGCCCGCGGCCGTGACGACCTTGTCGCCCACCGCGAGCCGCTCGACAGCGACGTCGCCGCGGTCGGTCCTGATGGACGTGCCGGTGCAGTAGCACGGGGCGTTTCCCGGCGCCGCGGTCCCTTGAGCCGTCCCCGAGGACGATTGAGAAGATCCATTCGACCCGTTGGCGCCCGATGCAGGCGCCGTCGAACCGGAGTTCGACCCGGTCGCGGCCGGCTGCGCTCCGGCCGCGCCGGCGCCCGACCGGAGACCGGCCGTCGCCCCGTACAGGCCTGGATCCCGGCCATCCGGCGACGACACGCGGTCCTGCGGCACCGCGACCGCGTTGGGGTTGTTCGAGTAGACGCGGATATAGTCGATGCTCGAGCTGAAGCGGGTGCCCGTCGTCGCCGTGCTCTGTACGGCCAGGTTGGCCAGCAGATACATGGGGCTGTGCAGGTCGGACGGCGTCGCCTGCGAACCGACGAGCTGACCGTCCACGTAGAAGCCGATGCGATCGGCCTGCCAGTTCATGCCGTAGGTGTGATACCCGTTGGGATTGGGCATCTCGCTGTAGACTTGGCGGGTCTGCTGCCAGGTCGTTCCGGGCGGCTGCGGGTCGGTCGTGTGGATCGTGCTGTAGACGCCGCGGTCGTTGTTTCCGTAATGCTCGACGACGTCGAGTTCCTGGTGCCCGTTGGCGCTGCTCGACTGCGGGCTCTGCTGATTCGGCAGCAGCCAGAAGGCGTCCCAGGCATCGGGATTGTTGGAGAAATCCGCGCGGATCTCGAAGTAGCCGTAAGTCTGCGAGAAGTTGCCCTGCGTGCTGATGAGGCCGGACTGCCAGCTCCCCGGATAGCCGGACGCGCTCGTCCCGGGCGGTGCCGCCGTGATCGTCAGGACACCGTTCTGGACGCTGAAGGGATCGTAACCGGACCCGGAATCGAGGAACGAGGACCGGCCGAAGCCGATGTCGGAGTTGGCGTCGTACCGCCACTCGGCGCGAATATCGCGGTAGGTCGTCCCGACGCCGTTCTGCGAGATGCTGCGCGCGTTGAACTCGTCGTCGTAGGTCAGGCGATAGCCCGTCAGATCAAGCATCGACGCCGTCTCATCACCATTCTGGTTCGCCGGACGTGGCGCGCTGTCAAATCAAGATTGCCAACAAGCAATCCGCGAATAGTTAATAATGTCCTGCGAGTCGCGCGGACGAAGTGAGCATCGGCTGCGACAGGCCATCGCCAGAACGCCCGCCGGTCGCGTCGCGCCATCGAGCAGGGAAAGACGACACGGTTAAGGCTGACTAACCGTATCGGCCACGTGGCGCAAATCAGTCACGCCGCCGCGCGGCTGCGGCCGAACTGGCTGACGATCAATCGAGGCGCCGCGCGGAATGGCCGTGACGGGCTGGAGGCCCGGTGACGGCGGGGGCCTCTACCGCGTCATCGCGGCCAGCGGATCGGAACGCTGGGTGATGCTCGACCGGATGCTCGGACGTCGCCGCGCGATGAGCCTCGGGTCCGCCCCTGCTGTCGCCGTAGAGGCTGTTCAGGCAGGCGATCGGTGCCGGCCCGCAAGCCATTGCAGCCCCGATCTTCCGGGCCAGAACGTGCGTGCATTGGAAGGAGCCCGCGCAGTCGCACGCGATCGCGGGGGCAAGCGGCGATCCGATCCAGCACATGGCCTTGTCCAGGGCGACCGATGAGCGACAGGCCGCGCTCACTGCCCTCTTTGGTCGGGCCGTGCGGCCTCGCGGGTCGGCGGCACCTCACAGGATGCGCTGATTGGACAGTCCCCCGACGAGGAAGCGACTGCATCCCAGTGGATGCAGTCGCGCCCCGGATCGCGTTGCATCGCCTCAGAGGAACCCGATCGAGAACCAGGGGACGAGGATGATGGCGAGCAGCCCGACCAGCAGGGCCACGATATAGCCGACGATCGGGCGCATCCCGGCGTCAGGGTTGATCCGGCTGATGGCGCAGGCCGCGTAGTAGCCGACGCCGAAGGGCGGGGCGAACAGGCCGATGCCCATCGCGAGGATGACCACCATCGAATAGTGCACCTCGTGCACGCCCACCGCCCGCGCGATCGGGAACAGCAGCGGCCCGAACAGCACGATCGCCGGTATGCCTTCCAGCACCGAGCCCAGGATGATGAAGGCGAAGGCCGAGACGAACAGGAACCCGAGCGCGCCGCCCGGAAGGCCCTTCATCACGACGGCCAGCGTCTGCGAGAAGCCCGACTGCGTGAGCGCCCAGGCCATCCCGGTGGCCGCGCCGATGATCAGCAGGATCGCGCCGGACAGCGCGGCGGTGGTCACCAGCATCGGGTAGAGCCGCCGCCACTCGAACTGACGGTAGATCAGCAGGCCGGCCAGCGCCGCGTAGACGATACCGATGGTCGAGACCTCGGTGGCGGTGGCGATGCCCTCGACCACGGCGAAGCGGATCACGAACGGCAGCGCGAGCGCCGGGATCGCCACCAGGAAGGCGCGGCCGATGACCCGGCCGGACGGCCTGGCGACGTGGCTCAGGTCCTCGCGGCGGTAGCGCCACCAGACCAGCGCGCACAGCGTCGCGGCGAGGACGAGGCCCGGCATCAGGCCGCCGGTGAACAGCGCGGTGATCGACACGCCGGTGACCGAGCCGATGGTGATCAGCACGATCGAGGGCGGGATCGTCTCGGTCTGCGCGCCCGTGGTGGCGAGCAGCGCCACGAGGTCGCCCTCCTTGGCGCCGCGGGCCTTCATCTCGGGAAACAGCACGGGCGCCACGGCGGCCATGTCGGCGGCCTTGGAGCCGGAGATGCCCGAGACGAGGTACATGGCCCCGACCAGCACGTAGTGCAGGCCGCCGCGGACGTGGCCGAGCAGCGAGGCCAGGAAGCCGACCATGGCCTTGGCCATGCCGGTCATCTCGATCAGCAGGCCGAGGAACACGAACAGCGGCACGGCGAGGAGGATGAGGTGGCTCATGCCCTCGTCCATGCGGCCGACCACGACCATCGACGGGGCGTTGGTGGTCAGCGTGATGTAGGCGAAGGTCGACAGGCCGAACGCGAAGGCGATCGGCACGCCGGAGAAGACCAGCGCGCCGACGCCGAGGACGAAGAACAGCAGCAGGTTGAGGTTGCCCAGCCCCGCCAGCCAAGGCTGGAGGGCGGCGAGCCCACCCGCGACCGCAACGCCGAGCCCCAGCGCGCCGGCCGTCATCCGCCAATCGGCCGTTTCGAAGAGGCGGATGACGGCGACCAGCAGCATCAGGCCGAGGCCGATCGGCAAGGCAGCGGCGCGCCACGCATTGTTGAGATCGAGGGCCGGCGTCTGGACGTAGATTTCCTCGGCCGCGAACTCGTAGGCCGGGTGCAGGACGAGGCTCACGAAGATCAGGCCGGCCACCAGCGCGACTGTTTCCAGAAAGGCGCGGGTGCGGGGTCCGGTCATCGCGACGATCGCCGTCATGCGCATGTGCTCGGCGCGGCGGAAGGCGACCACGGCGCCCAGCATGGCGAGCCACAGGAACAGGATGCCGGCGAGTTCGTCCGACCAGACGAGCGGCTCATGGAAGATGTAGCGGCTCACGACGCCGGCGAGCAGCACCCCGATCTCGGCCAGCACCAGCAGGGCGGCCGGGATCTCGACGAGATGACCGAGGAACCGATCGGCGGTCCCGAGCCATGGGTGACCGCTCAGCGGGGGCCCGTGCAGGCCGTGACTGGGCGTTGCCTCGACAGAGGCGGCGGCGGCGATATCGACGTGCATGACACCCCACCCTCAACCGAGCTTGCCGGATACGGCTTCGAGGTGGCTCCAGCCGATTTCACCGAACTTCGCCTTCCAGTCCTTGTAGAAACTCGTCTTGGCGAGAGCGGCACGGAAAGGCTCGCGGTCGACATCGATGAACCTGATCCCTTTCTCTGACAGGGTCGTGCGCAGAGAGTCGCTGAGCCTGGCCACGTCCGCACGCTGATCCTGACCCGAGCGGTCGAACTCCCTGGTCACGATCGCGCGCAGGTCCTCGGGCAGCTTCTGCCAAGCGCGCTTGTTTCCGAGGATCCAGTAGCCGTCCCAGACGTGGCCGGTCAGGCTGCAGGACTTCTGCACCTCGTAGAGGCGCGTCGTGGCGATGATCGGCAGCGGGTTCTCTTCGCCCTCCACGACCTTGGTTTGGAGCGCCGAGTACAGCTCGTTGAAATTGATGGGCGCGGCCCCGGCGTCGAGGGCCTTGAAGAGCGAGGTCAGCA
Organism: Methylobacterium sp. 275MFSha3.1; assembly: GCF_900108435.1. NCBI lineage: Bacteria > Pseudomonadati > Pseudomonadota > Alphaproteobacteria > Hyphomicrobiales > Methylobacteriaceae > Methylobacterium > Methylobacterium sp. 275MFSha3.1. The sequence goes on from NZ_FNWP01000005.1 coordinate 282,056, forward strand.
TCGGTGCTTGGGGCACGCGAATCTTGAAGCCCTTCAGATCCTCGGGCGTCCTGATCTCACGGGTCGAGGAGGTGATCTGACGGAAGCCGTTGTCCCAGCTCTTGCAGATGGTCGTGATCGGCGTCTTGGCGATCTCGGCGCGGACATAGTCGCCGAGCGCCCCGTCCATGGCCTTCCAGACGGCATCGTAATCCTTGAAGGCGAAGCCGGTGTTGGGCAGGCTGGACGCCGGCACGAAGGTCGACAGGATCGAGTGTGAGAGGTTGAAGAACTCGACCGAGCCGTTCCGCACCTGCGACAGCAGGTCGGTGTCCGAGCCGAGTTGATTGGCCGGGAACAACTTGATGTCGACGCGCCCGCTCGTCGCCTCGCGGATCCGGTCGCACGCTTCCTGCGCCCGGACGTTGACCGGATGGGTCGGGTCCTGCCCGGTGGCGAGCTTGTAGCCGAATTCGGCGGCCTCGCCCCGGCGCGTGATGATGCCGAAGATCGGGACAGCCGCGGCGCCGGCAAGAAGTGTCCGACGGCTTATGTTGAATGTGCTCACGATGTCACTCCCTGATGATGCTCGGTGGCGCGATCCCGCCTGCTACGGTCTTTGAGATCGCCGGCCTCTGCCCATGCGTGCAGATCGCCCTTTTGCTGAGCGTTTTTATTGTTTTGATCGATTATTGAAGTCGTTAATTGTTTTCAGGCGCGCATCATCGCCCGGAGCGCGCGATGCGACCGAATGAATAGAGAAATCTTTCTACGGCACAGCATGATCGCGGACGCGGAGATCCGCGATCATCTCAATTCAGCTCAGTTATGGGTGCGATCAGTCGCTTGTTGTCGCGAGCGACGGCTGCGCCTACAGCCAACCGCGGATGCTTCGGGCCATCGCCTCGGTCGAGATGCCGTAGCGGTCGTGAAGGGTCGGCAGCGCTCCGGCGTCGAGGAACTCGTCCGGCAGGCCGACTTGACGGAAGCCGCGCTCCGGCAGGGTACCGTCGCGCATCAACAATCCCGCCACCGCCTCGCCGAGGCCGCCGACCACCGAGTGGTTCTCGGCAACGACCACGAGGCGCCCACCGCGACGGGCCTCGGCCAGGATCGTCGCCGCGTCGAGCGGCTTGATCGTCGGCACGTGCAGCACCGCCACGTCGACCCGATCCTCGCGCAGGGCCTCGGCCACCTCCAGGGCGCGCATCGTCATCAGGCCCGACGAGATCACCAGCACGTCGCGGCCATCGCGGATCGTCTTGGCCTTGCCCCACTCGAACCGGTAGCCGTACTCGTCGAGCACCAGCGGGACGTTGCCGCGCAGCAGCCGCAGGTAGACCGGGCCCTGGTGGGCGACCATCGCAGGGACCATCTGCTCGATCTCGTGCGCGTCGCACGGGTCGAGGATCGTCATGTTCGGCATGCCGCGGAAGATCGCGACATCCTCGGTCGCCTGATGGCTGGGCCCGTAGCCGGTGGTCAGGCCGGGCAGCGCGCAGGCGATCTTGACGTTGAGGTTCTCCTCCGCGATCGCGAGGCAGATGAAGTCGTAGGCGCGCCGCGCCGCGAACACCGCGTAGGTGGTGGCGACCGAGACGAACCCCTCGCGGGCGAGGCCGGCGGCCGCGCTCATCAGGAGCTGCTCGGCCATCCCCATCTGGTAGAACCGGTCAGGGTGGGCCTGCGCGAAGATGTGCAGATCCGTGTACTTGGCCAGATCCGCCGAGAGGCCGACGATGTCGGGCCGGGTCTTGGCGAGCTCCACGAGGGCGTGGCCGAAAGGGGCGGGCTTCGTGCGCTGCCCCGGGGCGGCCAGCGAGGCGATCATCGCCGAGGTCTTGGCGCCGCCGCCGACGCGCGGCGCGGGCCTCTCATATTTCGAGCGTCTCACTGCACCCTCCCCTCGTCCAGGATCTCCAGCGCCTGCGTCCACTCGGCCGGCTCGACCCGCAGGAAGTGGTTGCGCTCGCGCTCCTCGAGGAACGGCACGCCCTTGGCCATCTTCGTGTCGCAGATGATCACCCGGGGTTCGGGACCCGGATGGTGCCGGGCGGCATCGAAGGCCTTCACGAGCGCGTCGAGGTCGTTGCCGTCGACCCGCTGAACGAACCAGTTGAACGCCTCGAACTTCGGCGCCAGCGGCTCGAAGTTGAGAACCCCGTGCGAGGGGCCGTCCGCCTGCATGCCGTTCACGTCGACGATGCCGATCAGGTTGTCGAGCTTGAACGACCCGGCCGACATGGCGGCCTCCCAGGTCGAGCCCTCGTCGAGCTCGCCGTCGGAGAACAGGTTGTAGACGAAGCTCTTCGCGTTCTTCCGCTTCAGCCCCAGCGCCATGCCGACCGCGATCCCGAGCCCGTGGCCGAGCGACCCGCCGGTGATCTCCATGCCGGGCGTGTAGGCGGCCATGCCGGACATCGGCAGGCGGCTGTCGTCGCCGCCGTAGCTCGTCAGCTCGTCCTCCGGGATGATCCCGGCCTCGATCAGCGCCGCGTAGAGGGCGATGGCGTAGTGGCCGATGGAGAGGCAGAAGCGGTCGCGGCCCTCCCATTCCGGATCCTCCGGACGGTAGGTCATCGCGTGGAAGTAGCTCACCGCCAGCACATCGGAGATGCCGAGCGCCTGGGCGATGTAGCCCTGTCCCTGGACCTCGCCCATCAGCAGGGCGTGGCGGCGGATATTGTAGGCCCGGTCGGCCAGCGAGATGTTCGAACCCTCGTGGGGCCGTTCAGTTGACATGAGGTCCTCCCTCTCAGTGGATCAGCATGCCGCCATTCACGTCGATCACCGCGCCGGTGATGTACGCGGACAGGTCGGAGGCCAGGAACAGGCAGGCATTGGCGACGTCGTCGGCGACGCCGAGGCGGCCGAGCGGGATGCCCTTGGCGATCTCGACCTTCAGCTCGGGGGTGAGCTTGTCGCCGGTGATGTCGGTCTGGATCAGACCGGGGGTGACGGAATTGACCCGGATGCTGTCAGCGCCCAGCTCGCGGGCCATGGCCTTCTGCAGGCCGAGGACGCCGGCCTTCGCCGCGGAATAGTGCGGGCCGCCGAAGATGCCGCCGCCGCGCTGGGCCGAGACCGACGACATGCAGACGATCGAGCCGGATTTCTGCTTCCGCATCTGCGGGACCACGGCCTGGCTCATGTAGAGCGTGCCGCGCAGGTTGACGTCGGTGACCGCGTCGTAGTTCTCCGGTCCCACATCCATCAGCTTGAGCGGCTGGGTGATGCCGGCGTTGTTGATCAGCACGTCGATCGAGCCGAGGCGGGCGATCGTCTCATCGGCGGCAGCTTGGCATGCACCCCGGTCGGTGACGTTGCAGGCGAGGCCGAGATGGCCGTCACCGAGGTCGCGGGCGGCCGCCTCGGCCTGGCCGGCGTCGAGGTCGAGGATGACGACGCGGGCGCCCTGCTTCGCGAAGAGCCGCGCGGTGGCCTTGCCGATGCCGCGGGCGGAGGCCGCCCCGGTGATCACGCAGACCTTGTTCTCGAGAAGCATGTAGACCCTCCCTGCAAACCGGCCGAACCCGGCTTCTTCTGCGATGGGAGGCGGAGAAAGCGTGGCATGAAGCCAGCTCACTCTCTCGGGCCGCGCTCTGACGGGCGTCAGCGTCCGAGCCGTTTCCTCGCGTCCTATCGTTGACGCCCTTATGGCTGCCCGAGAGGCAATGAACAAACGCGAAGATTGCATTCAAACATGAATGAAATTCATTAAATGCTATTCCAGCTCCGAGCTCGGCGATACAGACAGTTCTCTAGTGAGCCAGCGCGCGAAGATCCTCAGAGGTTCGCGCCGTCGCGATGATGGCGGAAAGACGAGATGGTGACCGGTGTAGTGGATATCCACTGACCGACCTGCAAGCGGTGCCACGAGGCGTCCGATCGTCATTTCCCGTTCCGCGAGACGTGTCGACTCCAGGGCGACGCCGAGGCCGTCGGCCGCTCCGGTCAATGCCAGGAAGCTGCGGTCGAAGCGCAAGGCTGCGGATGCCGGCGCCGTCAGGCCGTTCTTGTCGAACCAGTGCGGCCAGCGCACCAGTTTCGTGTCGCTCTGGATCAAGGGATGCCGGAACAGATCGGACGGCTTCTTGATCTGCTCTGCTCGCGACGGGTCGCAGAGCGGTGTCACCGTTTCAACGCCGAGAGGCATGCGCAGCAAGCCCTCGCCCCGCGGGGGGCCGTAGACGATATCGGCATCGAACTCGTCGTTGGTGAAGCGCGCGTAGTCCATGCCTGCGGCCAGTCGCACCTCCATCCCAGGATGGTCGCGCAGAAAACCCGACAGCCGGGGCGTCAGCCACTGTGCGGCAAAGCTCGGGGCGCAATGCAGGCGCAGCAATTGCGAGCCGCGCGTCGAGATCATGTCGAGCCCGCGATGCAGCTCGGCGAAAGCCCGGCTGACGTGGTCGAGGAGCGCCTCTCCCGCTGTCGTTGGCGCGATACCCTGCCCGACGCGCTCGAAGAGAGGCACGCCGAGCGACTCCTCGAGCTTGCTCATGGCGTGGCTGACGGCGCTGGCCGAGAGATTCAGCTCGCCGGCAGCCTCCTTGAAAGAGCGACGTCGCGCCGCTGCCTCGAAGATGCGGAACGCGGACAAAGGAAGATCCGAAGCCATGACGCTATCTTAAAGTCTCCAGATCTATGAGGATATTATATCGCCTATTTTCGAGCGGTTTTATTACGATGCTTGATCTTATTGCGCTGACTGCATCCGCGACAATGAATAACGCGTCACGATGCCCTGCCCGCTTTATAACCGGTCGCATTCTGGATTGAAGTCTAGGCATTCCATAGGGGCACCTCCCGCATGAGATGATGCGCCGGTGTCTGGTCGAAGCAACACCTATCGGAGCGCTTCCCCTTCTGTCCGCGCGGGGAACCAGCGCGCATCGGTCCAATCAGCAGGATCGAACCGGAGGCAGCACGTCCGCTTCGAGACGAAAGCGCGACATCCGATTGCCATCCTGAGCAGACAATCAGGACCGGCTCCGGCAGCCCGACACGGTCGTCGCGTTCCTCGCACGCCCACCCTTCTGGACGCGCTTCGGATCCGGGGACCGGTCGCGCGAAAATCCATGAGGCCGTACAAGCTGGACGAGGATAGACCGGGCTGCCCCTCGAACTCGGCTCGACTGGTATCGGTGACGCTGTATTCGACGTTCTCCGAATCCGGATCCGACGACCCGGTGGCGACGCCAAGCCGACCACCTACAGGCCACGCAGGTAACCGCTCACCTGATAGAAGCGGCGTCGGTCTGAGCGAGCGTGCGGAGCCGGCAGAGGCTTGCTGGCGAGATTCGGTACATCGGCCGCGAGTCTATCGATCGTCGGCTCACCCGTCAGTGGAGATGGCGTGGTAGCCGCCGGCCATCCTGCCGATGAGCGGCCTCGCGTCGCGGCTCACACGCTGGTGACGTCGGGCGCGCTTCTGCGTCGTGAGGGGGCAAGAGCGCCCTCGATCAGTTCATCTTCCGGCGCCGGTCCTGCACCTCTTGCTGCGCAAGCTTCCGGCCCAGCGATATCAAGAGCGCGTCGGCCAGCGCTTTCAGAGCCGGATCTCGCAACTCCACAATCGCCTCCTGTGCGGCGATGGCGTGATCGGCGGCCCGGTCGAGCGCGGTTTCATCGGGGCGGCGCGTGACCTCCGCGAAAGTGCCCTCGCTCATCCGCAGTGAGGTGATGTCCACGAGGATGCCGCCACCACCGACCGGTCGCCCCTGATGATCAGCGGTGAAGCGGCCTCGCGCCAGAACCCAGCGGGTCTGACGGTCGACCGAGATGACCCTGTACTCGGTCAGGAAGGTGCTACCTTCGCTGGCGCTGCGCCGGATCAGATCGAGAACCCGCACCCGATCCTCGGGGTGTATGGCTTCGACGTATTGGGTCAGTGGAACGCCCGCCTCCGCCTGCTGCGGGTCGACATCGAAGAGCAGCGCCACGAAGGCGTCCGAGCGCGCGCAGTCCGTCGCCGCGTCCCACTCCCACTGGCCGATGACGTCGAGTTCATCGAGCGCCGACTGAAATGCCTTCGGACACGTCTGACCGCCAAGGGATCGGGGCTTCGGCACGCCGTACCTGCTCTCGCTGTTCGCTCACACCCATGTGACCTGTCGCACGACACAACCACAAAGGGCAAGCTTTGCGCTAGCACAACCGTTGCGCTTCACACTCATTCAAATAGAATTTGAAACGGTATAACAGTGTACACGGCGCGTGCGGGACGCCGAGACGGAGGCCTATGAGCAGCAAGACGCCGCCCCCCAGCGCCCTTCACCACGAGGAGGACTGCGGGGTCTCGACGCTTCGGCAACAGAGGACGGAACGGCTCCTGAGTCGTATCGCGGAAGCGGTGCAGGTGCCGCCCTCTGCGTTCTACAGGCCACCGAACGCCGTCGATGCGGGAGCGTCCGCCGCGGCCATTCCGGTGGCCCCGGTCGCCAGCGACGCTGAGTGCGCGGAGTTGCTGGCCGCTTTCAACCTGGTCCGTGATCCTGAGGATCGACGCAGGCTCCTGGAACTGGTGCAGAAGACCGCCGAGCGCGCCTGAGGCTGAACAGCCGGCCCTCCGCCCGGTGAGCCGATCGGGGCGTGGCGACGTGGAATATGCGACCGCCTCAGAATTCGATCCGATCGGCCGCCTTCCCGAGCGCCGGCGATGGGCTGCCTATCCAGCTGGTGCGGCCATTCTCGTACAGCCGGCCCCACGCGCGCCGCCCGCCCGGCGCGAATATCACCTGAAGCTTATGGTCGAGGCAGTCGTGGACCTTGCACACGTCAGCGAGCAGGTAGGTTTCGCCGTCCGCCGTGATTTCTCTGGAAGGTTGGGACGGTCCGTTCAATGTGCGGCTATAGGCCGCCACCCACTTCGGCACTGAAGGACCACTTCTCAGCATCGCGTCGTAGACGCGCTCGTAGTCGGGTCGGCGCAGCAGCTCGAACAGGTAGACGCCCGCAGCAGCGGCCGGTCCGACAGCGACGAGACTGAGTACAGCGAAGACTGTGCGCATAGGAATGAGAATAGCTCAGCCGCTGGCGCCGGCAACTGCTGGACCCAACACATCAGGTTTGGCAATATGGTCCGCGGTATGCGACACCCGCTCCGGCTCTTCCAGAGCATCATCTTCTGCCCCGCCGACACCGCCGCGCGGGGCTATTGTGGATTCTGCTCTTCAGACGCGCTCTCAGGCTGTTAGGGTCCCGATTGGGGCTGATGTTCGGGTGGGTGGGGATGAGCCCTGCCCGCGAGCCGTATCCGTCCGACGTTTCCGATGAGGAGCGGGCGCCGGTCGCGCCCGAACTGACGCTGCCGCGCGAGGATGCCGGTCAGCGCGAGCATGCGTTGCGGGAGGTGTTCAGCGCGCTGCGCCACGTCGTCAGGAGCGGCTGCCCGTGGCGGCTGAGGCCGCACGACCTGCCGCCCCGGTTTGCCGTGTATCGGCAGGCGCAGCGCTGATTATCAGGTGGCTGCTTCGAGCAACGGGCCGAGGATCCGCGCGCGGTGCTGCACCTCGCCGCGGGTCGGGCGCTGGACCCGACCGCAACCATGCTCGACGGCCGGACCTCGCGCTCCTCGCCCGAGAGCGGCGAAAGAGCGGGCTACAATGGGGCCAAGCGCGAGAAGGGCTCGATGCTGCGCATGGCGGTGGAAACCCTCGGCCCTCTCCTGACGCTGCACGTCACTTCAGAATCAACCCTTGGGCGACTCGACGTGTCTCAGTTCCATGAAAAGTATAGTCGCCGGCAACGCGCGTCGTTATATTTCTGTTCACTTCGGTAATTTAATTTCTGCATTGTTTCCGAGTCGAGCTTGATCAATTTCGAGCGCCGTTGTCCATGAGCCCGCCGAAAAAGCGGCGCGTTGAGTCAGAAAGATAGCGATCCATGTCTTCGATCACCCTGTCGGCCGCGACGCGCCAGAACCTGCTCTCGCTGCAGGACACCGCCCAGCTGATGTCGACCACCCAGAACCGGCTCGCGACCGGCAAGACCGTCAACTCCGCCCTCGACAACCCGACCAACTTCTTCACCTCCCAGGCCCTCGACGGACGCTCCTCGAGCCTGAACTCCCTCCTCGACGGCATCTCCAACGGCATCCAGTCGATCCAGGCCGCCAACCAGGGCATCACCTCGATCCAGAAGCTGGTCAGCCAGGCCAAGTCGATCGCCAGCCAGGCGCTCTCGACCCAGCTCTCCACCACCGGCACCGCCGCCAACGCCTACAGCGCCAGCACCGCCTCCCAGACGGTGCTCCTGACCATCAACGGCAGCTCGGTCTCGGCCACGGTCGCCGCCTCCTCGAGCATCAGCGCCACCGTCGCGGCCCTCAACGCCGCGGTCAGCTCGGCCTCGACCTCGTCGAGCGGTGCCTTCGGCGCCGGCGCGATCTTCTCGGCCGACAGCACCGGCACCAAGATCGTCCTGAACGCCCAAGCGGACGTGGAATTCCAGAACTCCGGCAGCCAGACGGCGCTCGGCTTCACCGCCTCGGCCACCACCGCCTCGACCTACGGCACCGCCGCCAGCACCGTGGTGTCCAGCGACCTGTCGATCTCGGGCGTGACGCAGCGCGCCTCGCTGGCCAACCAGTACAACAACCTGCTCAACCAGATCACGCAGCTCGCCAGCGACGCCAGCTACAACGGCGTCAACCTCATTGCCGGCAAGGGCAATGACATGAACATCAAGTTCAACGACACCGGCAGCTCGAACCTGAACGTCGCCTCGGTCGACGCGACCTCCAGCGGCCTGGGCCTGTCGTCGATCACCAGCTCGAACAGTTCGTCGAGCCAGAACGGCCTCGGCAACTTCCTGCTGAACGCGGACGTCAACAAGACCTTGTCGACCCTGACCAAAGCCGACGCGACCTTGAATTCCGCGGCGAGCGCGCTGGGCTCGAACCTGTCGGTGGTTCAGAACCGCCAGGACTTCTCCAAGCAGCTGATCAACGTGCTGCAGACGGGCTCGGCCAACCTGACGAACGCCGACCTGAACCAGGAGGCGGCCAACTCGCAGGCGCTGTCGACCCGCCAGTCGATGGGCATCTCGGCCCTGTCGCTGGCCAACTCCGCCCAGCAGGGCGTCCTCCAGCTCCTGCGGTAAACCTCACCCTGAGCGTCTACACCACGCCCGGAGCTCGGCTCCGGGCGAACGCATTCCAAGGTATGAATGGTGGCTCCCGGCTACCGGCGATCGATTGCCGGGCGCCGAAAGCTCGCAGAAGCGAGACGATTACAGCGCTACTGCCCGGAACGTAGGGGAATCGTAGATCTGGAAGCAGCCTGCCGAGTGCAGGGCCAGAGATGCTCCAGGGCCCTATGTTGAGGAACCCCAATTCATTCTGAGCCGATGTCGATGACTGACCGGCGGATGGCTGCTTTCGGGATCAGCCAGACAGCTGTCCACAAAGCGGTGTGGGTCGGCACCAGTCCGTTCGGTCCTGGAGCCGGTCGATCCGATCCAGCAGCCGCTCGAGCACGGACAGGGCCGGGAGGATGTCGGTCGGAGCGAGGAGCCGGGCCTGGGCCTCGGCGCGGGCAGCGTTGCCTTAGGTGAGAAACAGAAACGGGTTGCCGGTCGCGCGCAGCGGCTCCGAGGTCAGCCCGGCGACGTCGCCGACGATGAGGTCCGGCAGCTCCGCCGGCGCGATGTCGTCATACAGGTCGTGGACGGTGCAACGCCGCGCGGGGCCGAGGGACCGTGCGAGGCGCCCGGTCCGGGTCAGGTCATCAGAGATCAGCAACAGCCCGCCCAAGGCGGCCTCCGTGCGACGACGGGGCGGTGCAGCGTCCAGCTTCGATTGGCGGCCACAGTCACAGAGTGGGCGGAAACCGCTGCGTCGAGTTGGCGAGCTTCTCTGCCGCGCTCACGAAGCTTCGCAAGGCTTCGATCGTGGCCGCATCCTGCAGCCCGAGCTCATGGAGCGAGAGATCCATATCCTTGATCGGGTGCTCCAACGCGCGGCTCAGTTGGAGCAGCCTTTCGCCGCCGGCCTGGATGTACGGCGCGCGCCGAGATCCTCGCCCCGCGCGTACGCGGCAGCGAGATTTGCGTGCAGCCAGTCGGACTGGTCTGAGCCGTTCGGCCGGGCCGGGACGACGCGGATCTCGGCCGTGGCCACCCTCAGGCGGCGCGCACGGTTGCGAGGAAGCGGGCGACCTCGGCGCCGAGATGCTCGGATTGCCGCGACAGCTCCGAGGCCGCCGACAGGACCTGCGAGGCCGCCGCCCCCGTCTCCTCCGACGCCTGCGCCACGCCGGCGATGTTGCCCGTCACTTCGTTCGTCCCCGCCGAGGCCTGTGCCACGTTGCGCACGATCTCCTGGGTCGCCGCGCCCTGCTCCTCGACGGCCGCCGCGATCGAAGTCGCCACGCTGTCGATCTCCCGGATGCGGCCCGTGATCCCGCCGATCGCCGTCACCGCCTGCGCGGTCACCCCCTGGACCTCGCCGATCTGACGGCTGATCTCTTCCGTCGTCTTGGCAGTCTGGTCGGCGAGCGCCTTCACCTCGGTGGCCACGACCGCGAAACCCCGACCCGCGGCACCCGCCCGCGCCGCCTCGATCGTGGCGTTAAGCGCCAGCAGGTTGGTCTGGGCGGCGATCCCCGAGATCATCCCGACCATGTCGCCGATCCGCGCGGCGTTCTGGCTGAGCGCCTGGACGAGGTGGGCGGTCTGGTCGGCTTCGCCCACCGCGGCCTGGGCAAGGTGGGCCGAGCCGGTCACCTGCCGGCCGATCTCCTGCACCGAGGAGCCGAGCTCCTCGGCGGCGGCCGCGACCGTGTTGACGTTGGTCGACGCCTCCTCGGCGGCCGCGGCCACGGTGGTCGACTGGGATGCGGTCTCCTGAGCGGTGGCGGTCATCTGCTGGGCGGTGGCCTGGAGCTCGGTGGCCGAGGACGAGACCAGGCCGACGATGCCGCCGACGGCGCGCTCGAAGCCGTCAGCGAGCTCAATCATGGTACGCTTGCGCTCGGCAGCCGCGGCCTCATCGGCGCGGCGTTTCACCTCGGCCTCCTCGGCGGCCTTGCGGGCGACCATGGTCTTGATGCCCTCGACGGCCTGGCCGACGGCCCCGATCTCGTCGCCGCGGGCGGCCTCGCGGATCTCGGCGTCGACCGCGCCACGGGCCATCCGCTGCAGGACGCCCACGAGGCTGCCCAGCGGGCGGGTGATGCCGAAGATCACGATCAGGGCGGACAGCAGGGCGGCGCCGACGAGGCCGGCCGCGGAGGCGCCGATCAGCACGGTTTTAGCCGTGGTGACGGCCTGCTCGGAGTCATCGCGGGCTTGGCGCAGCTCGGCGTTCAGCCGCGTGACGCGACCTTGAACAAAATCCCGCATCTTGGTGCGCGCGGCAGAAGCGTCAGTCAGAAGGACCTTAGCAGCAGCTTCATTGTCATTCTTGAGGCCGAGCGCGTTGGATTTATCCAGAGCAGAGTAGAACTCCTTGAGAATACTCTGGAGAGTTTCGTTGGTGACCTTCCGATCGGGCGTGTCCGCCATCGCGATCAAGGTGTTCGCAGCATCGAGTGACGTCTTTACAGCCGCATCGTACCGCACTTTATAGCCGGCCATCTCCTGCTCGCGGGTTTCGAGAATGAGGTTGCGCGCCTGGATCGCTGCATCGTTGGTGTTGACCTGGACAGCCAAGATCCGTTCGAGGCGGACCGCCTGCGTGTCGACGATCTCGCGCATTTGCCCTGCGAGCAGATTGAGCTCTCCGATGGCGTAATGAACCAGGCCGGCGGCGACTGCGGCCATGATCAGCAGCGGAACAGACGCCTTGATCAGGATACTGGAGTTTCGCAGCATAGAGGTACCACTTTATCATTCTTCAAGCGACACAAAGTAATCTGCATTACTTAAAATAATGTTAAAATACATCGATTATGCAGATCATGCGACAAAGATTCCGATATCATATTCGATAATAGAATGATGGAAAAGATTACGAGTGTGCCCCTGAATATCGTTATTGGCAGATGCGACGACGCAATCAATCGATGCTTAATGGCGAATATCGGTATCCAGGATGCATTCGCGAGACAGGTCACGCTCGATGGCTGGCTGCCTCGGCATCATCATCGGTGTAGCAGATTTGATCGCGGTCACCGTCGCCTCATGGCGCACCGCATGCCTGATCCTTAACATTCAGCGTTGGGGTAAGCTCCAACACAGCCGACGCCCTCTTAAGCCTCATGGCAGTTGACGTATCTGACCCATCAACGGTCCGAGGCGTGACGCGATCGCGGCCAAGCGATCGGCGATTGCCGAAAACTTGCAGCTTCATCCCGGCTACCGGGATATCCCCTGGAAGAAGCCCGCACCCGAGGCTCTGACGCTGTCTATAGAGATCCAGAAGACTTGCCCCACGGCAATCGCGTTCCGGGATGTGAGACCGCACTCAATCGATGGAGTCCGACGATCCGTGGAAGGCCGCTTTCAGGAGCCGTCAGCTCCGTTCCGGCCGTCTCGGTTGGGTCGCGATTGGCCGTGAGCATAGTCACGCTGACAGGGCCCTGTTCCGAGCAGACAAAATCCGGCGCTGAAGCGCTGTTATGCGACCGGCCGCGGGCGTCGGGAAGGGATCCAGACTCGTCAGGGCGGAAACGCGGTGAGCGATTCTGATCGCCTCGTGACGAGTCGAGCCGCCTGCAAGACGCGGCCTGCTGTGAGGCGCGTCATGCGCTCGACGCCACCCTGCGTTGAATCACGATAAGCGCATTGTCCTAAGCACGCGATTCCGAGTGCCTCGAAGCGCTGTATCGCCCGGATATCAACCATCGATAGCCAGATCAACGCGAGTGCCTTTACCTAAAGTAGTCATTATGAATACATTACATAAATGTGGATTAGATTTCATATGCGCCGCGTCTTTCTAAGACGTATAGACAATTTTCGACCGAAATGTGCGGGAGTAGACAGAGAAATGAATAATGATGCGGCCAACGCATGCAACGTCTCCCTCGATTACAGCGCAATGACGGCGAACCTCGTGGCGGCCTACGTGTCTCACAATCGCGTCGCAGCCTCGGAGATGCCGGCGCTGATCGCGACGGCGGCCGCTGCCCTGACCGGCCTTCAGCCCACCGATCCGTCGACCGCGGATGGAGACAGGAAAGCGACACCGGTGATGGTCCGGGCGTCGATCACACGCGAGGCACTGATCAGCTTCGAGGATGGTAGGCGGTACAAGACGATCAAGCGGCATCTGACCGCCTGTGGTTTGACGCCGGAGACGTACCGGGCGAAGTGGGGCCTGCCGAACGACTACCCGATGGTCGCTCCTGCCTACGCGGCGAAGCGATCCAGGATCGCCAGGAGCTTGGCGCAGGGTCGGTCCCAGCGCGATCCCGGTCCGGAAACTGCAGCCGGATAGCTGGCGCATTCCGAAGCTTCGTGCCCAGTCATGACGTTCGCGAGATATTCGAAAGGTGATGGCTGGCCAGAGTGGTTCTGCCCCGGTCCGCTTTCAGGGGGCAGAGGCAAAGGAGCGGACATCGCCATTCGGCCCGCTGCCGATCCTGGACCGATCTGTAGCCGGTGCGATCCCCTTCCGTGATCGGGCGAATAACCCGGCAGGGCACGCCTGCGGCGACGAAATTCGGCAGTATGCCCTTCGTGACGACGCTGCCCGCCCGGACGATGCCGTGATCGCCTGATCCGTGATCTTGGCGGCCTCGCGCAGTCCGGAGACGGTCGCGGGTCCCTAAGCCAACGAGTCCCGTCAGCTGGTGGGGCAGACGGTGGGGTGGACCGCCAAACGGCGGGACTCTGTTCACGATCCAGGCCTGCTGGCGGAAGGGGTGGGATCTTCGGACCCGGTGCCGTGCGCCTATAAAATCAACAACTTAGAGGGAGCGTCTGTCCTCGAGGTGTAGCATCGCTGTGTAGCAGTCGGCAAGCCGATCTGGGCCGTCTGGGATCACCCGTGTGCGTGTATGAAGCCCGGCTCGTGGAGAGCCCGATGGTGATAGTTCGCCTGCGCGAGCAAGGTCCGGCCTCGCAACTTGTGCAACAAGGCGTAGCTCAAGACGGTATTCGCCCATTGCACGGCTTTCGTCAGAGAGCGACCGCCCTTGCACAGGCCCATCGCGGCGCCCCAACTCCGCATCCGCCTCCTGATCTCCTTCATGGACGCGCTCTCTTTGAGCTTGATCGAGAGCCAGTGAATGCGCTTCAGTCTCGCCGCTGGCGCTACTTCGGCCCTGATGCGCCGATTACGAGCGATGAAGCGTGTGCTTAAGAAGTCAAACCCTTGGTTGATCGACCGTGCAGGCTTGCGATGCAAATTAAAGGGTCCGAGCTGGCTGCGTGAAAACGCGCCCGCAAGGTTCTCTGCCGCATCCTCTACATCCGCCTTGGTGCGGCCGAGGACGGCGATGTTGTCGGCGAACACGACAAGTTGCACATCGGGCCAATCAGCCCCTTGCGTCGCTTGATCGAGTACGTTCGACATCACCGCCTCTGCCACTAGCGGGGAGAGTGCGGAGCCTTGCGGGATACCAGCTCGGACCTCATTGCGAAGTTTGCATAGGTCGTCAGAGGGGATGTCCCTCGCAGTCTTCATGAAGGATGCCCTGACCCTCTTTGCGAGTGTGTTGGCTTCCGTCATCTCCTTGGGGAGGTCCCCAAGAAGCTCGGTTACGCCTTCTGGAATGATCGAGGCGTAGAAACTGCGCACGTCTATTTCCTCGAACCACGCGTAGCCTTGGGCCGCGAGTTCGATGATCCGGTGACATGCTGCCGGTTGGCCGCCATCGCTGGCGTATTGGTCCGGTCTGATCTTGATGAAGGGTTTGGCCGCTCTCTTCAGCACGAGTTGAGCAGTCCGGCCGCGAAGGTCGAAGTTCACGACTGGGCGATAGCCCTTCTTCTTCGGTTCGGCTCGGAAGGTGGCGGTGCCCTGTGTCTGCCGGAGGTCCATGCCGGCTGCGATCTCGTGCAGCTCTGCCCTCTTGGCTCTCTGGCCTGCCGGTAACCTCTTGTTGGCGTCCGTTGCTGCCACCAGCTTGGTATCAAAGGATTTGCAGTACATCCGGTTCAGCCGCTTCGCCTGCCGGTGCTGGCCTTCTGCTTCAAGCCGGGCGATCCGCTCCCGCAGTTTCCGCTCGTGCCGCTTTGCCGCCTTGCCCCGCTTGCGCTGAGCCGGCGTCGCGATGCGCACCACCGGCGTCATCAAGCCCCGGCCCAGTGAAACCGGTTGCACCAGGGGGCTGGATGGCCCAGAGAGGTCTTTTCCAAACATCTCGACGCACGATCATTGACGCGCGTCGCCGCCACACCCTATAGTTCGGGCATAGCCGCAAAAACGCGGTTTGCGATGAAGAGCGCGATCTGATCCGGCAAGACGCGATCACGCTCAAAATTCTTAAAGACCCCCAGGTTTGTGCCTGGGGGTCTTTTTTATTTCTCACAAGCCGCAATTAGTCAACAGGTTACGTTGACTTTGTCGATATATTTGACTATGCTGAGCAATCTAGTGAAGTTATTCGACAGCGGAGATTGTGATGGCCGTGCGCACGTTGAGCTTTGCAGTCAGCGACAGCTTTGTTGCGGAGCTGGATCAAGCGGTCACGCGCCATCGTCGCGCTAACGCGGACCGGAACTGCTCCAGGGCTACTTTCATTCGCGAAGCCGTCGCGCGCGCCGTAGCTGAGATCGGAGGCGAGCCAATGCCGCGGGTCCGCGAGCGCCGCCGCGAGGCCGTCCAATCCAGCGCGGCGGCCTGACCGCTCCCACCGCCGTGCGTCTGCCCCCTCCAGACAGCGCGGCTCAAACCGACCACCACCCGGGCCGCGCATCCCGCGGAGCCGATCCAATAGCTAACCGAGGGGACTTTCATCATGAACCTGAGTGCGATCCAGCCGCGGAAGTGCGCGATTGAGGCCCAGAGCGCCGCCGAGCTAGCCCAGCGGAACCGTGTAGCGACGAATGGGAACTTCCTGTTTCGTGACACCCGGCCCGTGATCGAGGCCGTTGCGAAGGGCCTCCAAGAGGCTATCCCAGTGAAACCGGGTGGGGATTTAGGTTTGTCCACACGGGCGACGCGCACCGCGGCCTCCGGTGATCTGACCGCCGTCCTTAAAGCGATGACGGACGGTATCGCGGCTTGCACCGCGGCCATCCGCGGTCCGGTCCGGAAGGCGGCCCCCGCCGCCCCGCCCACCACGGCCCCTGCGGCGGCTCCCCCTTCGACCTTGAACGTGATGCTCCGGTCCGAGGCGAAGCGCGACCGCGTCACCAAGGTCGCCGAGGAGGCCGTACAGGAGGGACCCGGTTGCGCCGTCCCCGCATCGGTCGAGGCCCAGCGTCGTCGCGAGGCGGAAGCCCGCGAGCTGGCGCGCAAGAACGCTGCCCTTGCCGATGCCGAGCGTGTGCAGGTGCAGAAGGCCGGCGGTCGCGTCCGGGTGCTCAAGGTGCTGGACCCGTCGCTGTCCGATGCGGCCCTGATGGCGCTGGGGCACATTGTTGCGAAGTATCAGGCCAACGGCCAGCAGGCTGTGCCGGTCACCGGACCGGACCTGTCCCGGGCTATCGACATCCCCCTGACAGCCGCCCAAGCCGGCTACGCCGAGCTGGTCAATAAGGGCCACGTCACTTCGGCAAAAAACTCGCTGGGCATCACCCGGGTCACGCCGAGCCGCGCCGCAACGGGCGAAGACTGAGAGAACCTGCTGCACCACCGGACCGTCTGCCCGGGGGTGCAGCTGATCATTGGCCGGGCGATCCGGCTGTGTGTGCGTAAGGAGTAACCCCCATGTTTGCCGGACCCGAGATCAACAAAATCGTTGCCGCCACCTTGGCCGCGAGTGCCGCCTCAAATACCGGGGCGTCCAACAACACTGCCGCGTATCTAAGGGCCTACAAGGACATGCTCCTGGGGCTCGACAAGCTGGACGACGAGATCGCCCAGGAACGGTCCACGGCGAACATGCGGCGCCTGAATGCGGGCCGCGCCAACGGAACGATCGTCTAGGCGTGGCCTGATGATCCGGGCACCCCGTAGCGGGGAGGTGGCGGCCAGCAACTTCGCGCTCTGCTCCGGCTTCCTGTCGGCAATGGTGGTGGACGGTCACTCCCTTGAGGAGCTGGCCGCCCACTACCAGCAGACCGTCCCGGACTTGCGGGCACGGCTTGTGGCGCACGTGGCGGCCTGCCGCGCGGCCCTGGAGATCGAGGCGGAGCCTGCCCCCGTGGCAGCTCCCACTCCGGTCCCGCCGGAAGGCCGGATCGTCCGGCGGCGGAGGGCACTCCCGTGATCGAGCCCGCGGCACCCGCCATCCGGAGGCGCTTCCGGGCGCCGCCGTTGCCCCGCGAAGGCCGCGGCGAGCCGAAGCCGTACAAGGTGGACCTGTGGGAGGGTGGCGCGATCGTCACCTTCATCGTGGCCGCCTACACCCGCCGACAGGCCGCGGAGCTGTTCCAGGTTTGCGAAGCCTATCTGCGCATGCACGGCCGGCCGGCATCCGCGGCAGAACGGGAACGCGCTGAGCTTGTCCCCGGGCAGGTATGGATGCGCCCCCCCCCGGAAGCACCGAACTACACGAAGTGGCGGCACCAAGCCGGCACCACGTGGACCTGATCACCCCCGGCCCCACGCTGGGACTATCCTGAAATGAGTGGGCATTCTGGGCCGAAGCGCCGGGCAGTCCCCGCCCTATTGCCGCCGTGACCCTAATGGGCCGGCGCGGGAGCCTGCCCATGTCCATCATCGTTCCCCGCCTCCGTTTCCGCCTGGAGCATCAAATCGCCCCGAGCTGGTCTTCCGAGGTGGTCACTCACGACGAATGCGAACGGCACCTCCGTAAACTCTCGCGGACCGCCTGCGGGTGCATGAGATACGCGAACTCGATCCGGCGGCCATTCGCCCGGATCGACATGGCGAGCGGCCTGTCCACGGAGACCAGCATCGCGCGGTTGTTCCTGACGATGTCCGCTGACCAGCCCCTTCAGGGTTCGGACTTTGCCTGCCATCGGTGCGACGATCCGCTGTGTGCCATCCCGATCACCTCTACGTCGGCACCCACCAGACAAACGTCCGGGACACGTTCTATCCGGGCCGGCGCATCCGGCCGCGGACGATGATGCGGTTCTATGACGAGCTGCTGCTGGAGATCGGGGATCAGCCCCCCGAACCAACACGTAGAGCGGTCCGAGATCGGCGACCGAAGCATATCGCGGCGACCTGTCCGCCCGCTCTAGCTATGTCCGCCTGATCATAGAGCATCCGGGCAGTACAAGCGCATAGAGCTTCGCCAACTTTCCGCGTTCTTGAGGGTGCGAAAGACGTTCTGACGCTCCTCATCTACTGCCCAGCACGCCCACACGTCCCGAATTTTTCAGTGCCTTTCGCGAAAAGCGAACACCGCAGCAATCGCGGCGTCCTGTGCTGCCATTGCTGCGAAAGACTTGTCACCCCGGATCACGGTCCAGGGTGGTGGGGGAGCGGCCGGGGCATCGCGGGAACGGTCTAGCTTTAGCGATTGGCGAGTGTCGGACGCACTGTCCCGGAACGGGATGAGCTAGCGATTTCCAGGGAAGGAACGGGTTGCGGGGCAATTGAGTACGAAAAACTCGACTGCCCCTGCGCATAAGTGGGGAATTAGCGGCCCTCGAACTTGACAACGCGCATTGCAAACCCAACCGTTATGTTTCGCGCACAATGATGTGCCGAATGCCAAGGGGTTCTGGTTGTCAGCCAAACTCAATGACCACGATCTTCGCCGTCAGGCGCTTGTCCTAGACGACCCCCGCGAGCAGACGGGACTAGCCTACCGCATCGATCCAGGGGTGGGCCTGCTCGATGTCCTCAACATCTACAACTTCCCAGGCTTCCCCGTCGAGAAGATTTACTGCGCCTCATGCCAGGGGCACCACCACGCGCGCGGCTTCACCGCCCTGACCACCAAGGGCGACCGGATCTTGCTGGGAAGCAAGTGCGGCGCGGATGCCTTCGGTGAGAGCTGGGCATCTGCTGAGAAGCGGATGAAAGAGCGGGTTGACCGCCAATACGAGCTTCACCGCCTCGATCGCTTCGCACCGATCTACAAGCCGATGCAGGCGGCGCTGGGCGCCTGGATCAGGCCCGTGGAAGATCTGGCGTACCGTCTGATCGGCTTCCGGACAAACCTCGGGGAACTCGCCTCCCGGGCGCAGGAAGCCGCCATCCGGCACGGCGGAAACCTCGTCATCAACCAGCGGGTGCGGAAGCGCCGGTCCGATGATCCCGAATGGGTGGAGGTACCGTATGCTAAGCTGCACGGCGCGGCGATGTTCTCCGGGTTCGATCGGTTGAACGTGGTCCTTGCGATCGAGGGGGCCATGAAGAACATGACCGATTTGGTACAGATGGTCCCGCATACCGACCGACTAAGCCTCCCGCTGATGAAGCGTAGGCGCCTCAGAATGGAGGCGTCTTTTCGCCAGCTCGAAGAAGTGGTGGCGATCTACGAGGCCGGGCAGGACTTCTTCACGGACGCCAGCTTCAAGCTCTTGTCGGAATGGAGCTTCGTCCGTGATCAGAAGGATTATCGCTACAGCTTTGAAGGCGGCCTCCTGCGGCATGTCGATCGGGACGGGATCAACCGCACGGCCATCTCTTTGTTGACGCCACTGCGGGATCTCGATGACCAGATCATCGAGCTGATCCAGGAGTACCGTCGAGCCGATTAGAACTCGGGCACGGAGTTAATGGCGCGCCGCCTGTGCGGCAGGCGACGCGACGGGGACTTGGTTTAGAGGCCGGTCGGAATGAACACGACGCCCTTCGCCGCCAACGCAGCTTCGATGGCATGGCTATGCACCGTCCAGTGACGGAACAGCCTGACCCCGTACTCTCGCAGGTGCGGCGGTTGGGCGTCATCAGCGGTTAGGGCGCGGTGGATGCCCTGATGGAGGGCGACGAGGGACTTGGGGCTAAGTAGTTGGTAGTTCATGGGGATACTCCCGGTTGGGAGGGGAAATTCCCTGCTCCGGTATTTAGCGACCGGGCGATTTTGACGGCCGATAAGGCCCCAAACCGGCAAATTTCGCCGGCTCGACTGGTACGATCCAGGCAGACGGCTTGATCGCCATGCGTCTCGACGGCTTGCTATCAAGGCGTCTCTTGCGTGGACGCTTCTTGGAAGGAAGGCGTCAAATTCTCTGCCACCGGTTGCACCCCGTGTCCGGGCTTCTGAAGGGCGGCATCAATGAGGTGCCATGCGTCTCGGAAGCCCAGATCGCGGATGCGCGCGATGTCGAGGATGGCTCGGGTATCGTACCATTTGCCGTGCTGTAGAACCTTCTCCGGCGGCAGGATGTAGTAGGTCGGCGGCTCATGAAGTTCATTCAGGACCACGCACACGTATAGGACATTGGGCAGGACCTTAGCTTTGTCGAAGGGTAGCGGCCAGCCGACGTTCCGCTTGTGCGCAAGGGCCTTCACCTGGACGCAGATGGCGCGGCCGTCTAGCTCCGCGAATAGATCAACGGCCTTGGCATTGCCCATCGTGAGCGAGACCGAATAGCCGCGTTTCGCCAGCTCGGCCGCTACGAACATCTCGCCTGCGATGTGAGTGTTGCCCGCGTTCGATCGTGCCTTGGACACCTGCTTAGACGCGGCTCGCCCCGTGCCGGTGTCATGGGATGGCTGCTCAATAGACAATCTCTAGGTCCCCTGGCTGGTAGATCCAAGGCTCGAACGATCCGCCGTCTTTTCTCCCGACAGGGTCGCAGTAGACGCCCTTTCCGGAGACCCACGTCCAGCACCACAGCCGCTCCGGCGCGGCCTTCGTGATCCACCTGCCCTCCAGGGTCACAGGTCGAACTCCTGGCTTGGGGCGGGCTATGATCGCGGAGTGCTCCACCGCCTTGTCGGCGGAGCATTGCCACCAGGGTACAGGGTCGAAGTCCTGGAGGCTGACCCAGAACGCCTGTCCGGAGTTCACCCCCTTATCTGTGACTTGGACCTGGAGCCGGCCCTTCAAGGGCGTGTAAGAGCCCTCTAGCTGGACGTCGGTGACACGCACGGGCGATCTAGCCGTCCTCCGGCCAAGGAAGCCGTCCCACTTCTCGGGGCCTGTCTGCTTCAGCTCCCTGATCCTCCAGGGCGGGGGACGCTTGTCCACCTCCCGATCGCCTGTCTTGAGGTAGCCCGCAACGCCTAAGAGATTGGGCTTCACCTTGAGCCGGCAGCCGTCAGGTTGGCGGTAGTTGGTCGCGTCCGTAAGCTTGCAACCACACCGTTCCAGGGAACCCAGCTCCACGGGAGCGATCAATGTCTGATCTGTGACAGTCGTCTTGATAGGGGCGAGCTGGCCTAAGTCCGGATCAACCCCGGGGAGCGCATTTTCATGGGATGTCAGAACATAACCGACTGTTCCCGCCAGCAACGCTGATAAGACGATGAAGCGTCCTGCGGTCACGGTAGTCAACAATCAAACCGTCGCGCTAGTGATCGTACTTGACGACAAAGCACGCCCGATCGCCACCAAGCGGAACGATGTCCACCAACTCCCCTTCGCCTTTCGGTAGCATGGAGCAGATGATGTGCGTCCAGTCGCGCTTTGCCGGCTCGAAATCGACCGGGAGTCCAGCGACCTCTAGGAATGGTTGAGCGATCACCGACCGCATCACGTCGCCCCGCGCTCCCGTCGTCTCCTTGAACTCTGCATCTCGATATCTGATCGAGCTATAGTTCAAATTGATGGGTGGCAGCTCGTGCTCCGCCCGCATGTAGCGCCCTTCCAGGCGGAGAGTGCCGACGCCCACTGCGCTCATAGATCCTCCAGGTTGTAGAACGCGATCTAGAGCAACTTGATCCGCTCAAGGAGTCGCTGCACCTCCCGCGTATTCCACTGCCCGCCCCTGGCCGTAGGGACCCCGCGGGCGGCCAGCTCGGCACACAATGCCCGAACGGTGGTGAAGCCGTCCGCCCGTAGCCCCTCAATCACGGGTGCCAACTCGGCCGCTCTCGCGTTCGCCTTGTCCCGGACGACAGCTCCGGCACGCTCCGGATTGCCCCTGGGCAGGGCCGGCGGCCTCCAGCCCGGCGGCGGAGCCGTCCCGGTCCGCGGCTGCTCAAGTAGGGCCCGCGCCCCTGCTGTCATCGCCTTGCCCACTCCGACACCCTCCAGTGAAACCGCGGTGCATTTTAGGTTTGCACACACGCTGGAGATGGTCTAGGACAAGGCCATGACGTTTGCAACAGCGAGCGTCGTGACAAACGGAATGCACGGGGACCGCGATGGCTGAAGGCCGGTTCGTTGCCTACTACCGCGTATCGACGGCGCGGCAGGGACGATCGGGCCTTGGCCTTGAAGCGCAGCAAGCGGCGGTCCGCGGACACCTGAATGGCGGGACGTGGTCGCTGGTGGCGGAGGTGATCGAAGTTGAGAGCGGCAAGCGCGCCGACCGACCTAAGCTCGCGGAGGCCCTTCGCCTCTGCCGCCTCCACCGGGCTACCCTGATGATCGCGAAGCTGGACCGCCTCGCCCGCAACGTCGCCTTCGTGTCCGCGCTGATGGAGGCCGGGGTGGACTTCGTGGCGGTGGATTTCCCCCAAGCCAACCGGCTGACTGTGCACATCCTCGCTGCGGTGGCGGAGCACGAGGCCAAGGCCATTAGCGACCGCACCAAGGCGGCCTTGGCGGCTGCGAAGGCCCGTGGAGTGAAGCTCGGCGGGGACCGCGGCCACATGCCGACAATTGCGCCGCGGGGCTATGCGGCCTCCCTCGCGGTCCGGCAGGGCAAGGCAGCCGATCGAGCTGCGAACCTGCTCCCCGTCATCGCCGAGATCCGTTCGGCCGGTGCCACCTCCCTCCAGGCCGTGGCGGACGCCTTGAACGCCCGAGGCATCCCTACCGCGCGGGGCGGCGTTTGGGGGCCGACCCAAATCCGCCGGATTGAAGCGCAGACTTGAATGCAGAGGGTCTGCGCGAGGAGGCGGTAGCTCACCGACCCCCGCCCTTTTTGGCGAACTCCCAGACTGGCATACCCCAGACTTGCCCGACCTTGTACCGGTAGCCGGTCAGCCGCTCGAACAGGATCCGCTGCGCCTCGACGCCCTTCGCCGGTTCACTCACCACCATCAGCACCCCGCAGTAGTCCACGCGCAGGCTGCCGTGCTCCGGGTGGACGCCGAAGAGCTGCTCCGCGGTCCAGCCAAGCCGATGCGCCTCGGCGCCGTGCTGGTCGATGAAGGCCAGTGCGTTCGCCCGCATCGCGGCCCATCTCGTCGGGGTCAGATACCGACACGGCGAGGCGTGCTCGGACAGGCGCTCGATTTGGTCGCGCCAGGAGGCGGCCGCGGCCGAGAGGTTTGACATGGCGGCGGGCTAGCGGCACGGGGTTAACGAGGTGCCAAACCTGAAGCGCTAGAGTCGAGTTCATCCCGGCCAATGGCGGCGGTCCGGGGGTGCGGCTCACTGCGGACGGAGGATCCGGGGAATGATCGGGCGCGCCAATCCAAGGGGTAACCCTCGGCATAAGCGTTGGCTATGGGATGAGAATAATGCCCACAAGCCAGAAGCCAGACATATCCGTGCCGCGAAAAAGGTATCCTTGGCGGCGAGGGTAGCGCTCGACGCTGGGCGAGCATGGCACTCCCGGAAGCTGATCCCGGCTGACCTCGGCTAGCTGTCAGCGAGCGCCGATCCATGGTTGACCGAGGCATCATTGATCTCACACCGGAGCGGGGGCTGATCTTCCGGATCACCCATCGCAACAACCTCCCGTGGATCCTTGATCACGGCGTGCATTGTCGCAACAGCCCCGTTCGCGATCCAGGGTTCGTCCCGATCGGGCTGACTGATTTGATCGAGAAGCGAAACCGGCAAGCTGTTCCGGAGCCTCCGAGGGGCGTCTTGAGTGACTACGTGCCGTTCTATTTTACGCCGCTATCGCCCATGCTCTTGAATATAAAGACCGGACGCAACGGCGTAATCCGCAGGGCCAACGAGGAGATTGTAATACTCCTCACTTCACTCCATATAGTTGCAAGAGACGGGTTGCCGTTTCTCTTCACGGGCGGCCACGCGTCCGCGTCCGGCGCGGAATTCTTCAGGGATTTGGCGGACCTCGATGTGATTGACTGGGGAATACTTCGAGCTAAAGATTTTGCTCGCGACCCGGAGGACCCGCGAAAGCAGGAGCGGTACATGGCAGAGGCGCTTGTTCACCAAGTCCTGCCGGTGCAGAGCCTTCGGGCTATCGGCTGTTCATGCGCTGCGACCCAGGACTACGCCAAGACTCTTGTGGATCAGCGAAATCTCCGTTTGCCGATCGCCCTCCGGCCGAGTTGGTATTTCTGATGATCGAGTTCACGCAGGGCAACCTTCTGGAGGCACGGGTCGAGGCGCTCGTGAACACCGTGAACACCGTGGGTGTCATGGGCAAGGGCATCGCGCTCATGTTCAAGGAGGCCTACCCGGAGAACACCCGCGAGTACGAATTGGCCTGCAAGGCTGGCGAGGTGCAGGTCGGCCGCATGTTTGTGACTGAGCGCACCGATCTGGTCGGGCCGCGCTGGATCGTGAACTTCCCAACCAAGCGGCACTGGCGCAACCCATCCAAGATCGAGTGGATCGACGAAGGGCTTGAGGACCTGAAGCGTTTTCTCATCGCGAATACCGTTAGGTCGATCGCGCTCCCGCCGCTGGGGAGTGGAAACGGCGGCCTGGATTGGAGCGATGTGCGCCCGAAGATTGAGGCAGCCTTCCGGGACCTGCCCGACATCAACGTGATCGTCTACGAGCCGACTTCTAAGTACATGGCCGTCGCGAAGCGGGAAGGAGTGCAGAAACTCACGCCAGCTCGCGCACTGATCGCTGATCTTATTCGGCGCTACAGCGTCCTCGGCTTCGAATGCACAATGCTAGAAATTCACAAGCTTGCGTACATGTTTGAGCGTCAGCTTGAGGTTCGCGGCGTCGACAACCCACTTGAGCTCGGCTTCGCAGCAAACCGTTACGGTCCCTATGCCGAACGGCTGCGGCACCTACTGAACGGGCTCGATGGAAGTTACCTCCAGTCGGACAAGCGACTGGGTGACGCGACGCCGCTCGACACAATCTCGTTCGACTTCGAACGGCGAGAGTACGTCGCTACGTACCTCCAGAATTATGCAAAGGAGTACCTTCCGGTCCTGGACGCCATAACCGACTTGATTGATGGTTTTGAGAGCCCATTCGGCATGGAACTTCTCGCTACCGTCGATTGGCTGCTGCATCGTGAGGGGGCAGATCCGAGAGTCGACAGCATTCGGGCTGGCCTACGCGCTTGGCCCGGCGGATCAAAGGCGGCAGAACGCAAGATGCGCATCTTCGACGATCGAATGATCGGTCTCGCTCTAGAGCGCCTGACGTCTCAGGCCGCCTCTGCATAAGTCGATGGAGCTGGCGTTAGCGGTTCACATCCACTCCCCAGCCTGTGCAGTAGGTCGGCACGAACACTAGAGCCGATGCCATGGTGACGGCTTGCAGCTCATTTCAGGGCGCCTGTGCTGAAGCGGGCGTCCCGATCGCGGCGAGAGCAAGTGCGAGAGCGGTTGCCAGCTTCATCATGGCGGCCCTTATAGCCGGATCGCACGGCGGCGGGGCTTTGGCTCCTGCGGCTCCAGCTCGGCCGGCGCCTCCGCATCAACCTCCTGCGGGGCGGGCTGCGGCTCGATCGCGGCCATCAGCTCGGCCACGCCCGGCACCTCGACCACCTCCGGCACGCTGTCGCCGCGGCGGAGCATCGGAGCGCCGTCTGACCAGTCGAGTCCCAGGAACCGGATCAGCTTGCCGACCCGTGCCACGGTCCAGGGGCGGCCGTCAGCGGTGCGGACCGCCATGCGCTCCAGCGCGATGACGAGCTGGGGCCGAGTGCGGATGCACTCCTCCCACCACAGGCGTTCCATGGGCTCGCGGTACGCCTCCAGGTCCCGTTCGGCCCACGCCTGTCGATCGACCCCCAGACGCTTGAGCAGCAGGGCGGCGGACCGTGCGCTCCATGCGCGGCCGTTGCTGGAGGGGGTGCCGAGCCAATTCAGCTCGGCCGCGATGGCGGCATGGCCGCGGGCGCCACGCTCCATCACCCTGCGGACCGTCGCGCGGTGCTCGTAAGCCGCCCGGCGGGTGTAGTCGCGGTTTGCCATGGCACCCAGGTTCGGCGGGACGGCGGTGGTGTTCTCGGCCATGGGGCGGATCCTAGTGAGCAGAGAGGGTGCGAGCCATCTTGGCGGCCTGCCAAGCGGCCTTCAGGGCGGTGGACAGGGCCTCGCGCCGGGAGATGCCCAACCGCTCCTGTAGGCCCGTGGCGGCAACGGCAGCGGCGGTCATGATGGCGGAGCGGTCGAAGGCGCCGGACGCGGTGATGAGAGGCAGGCGGCGGGACCTCGCCACCATCTGGACCTGCGCTCGGGCACCAAGGAGGCCGGCGGCGATGGCGGGGCGGCTGTCCTGTCCGGCGCGGTCAATGCGGGTCCAAGAAACCGTCCGGTGGGCCATCGAAGGTCTAGCTCCTAAGAGCTTCCGTTCGGGTTGCTCTTGAGCTAATATGGCTCATCGTGGCCGCCGTGACAAGCCAATTTAGCTCATCTTTCTAGCGGAACGGCGTAAGAGGTTGAGGACATGGTCACGGGTGCGCAGATCCGGATGGCGCGCGGCTACCTGCGGTGGTCCGTGAAGGAGTTGGCGGAGGCGTCCGGGGTGTCGTCGGCCACGATTAAGCGGCTGGAGCTGGAGGACGGGGTCCCGGCTCGCGCGTTCGGATCGAGCCTGATGAAGATCCGGGAAGCGCTGGAGGGACGCGGCCTCGTGCTGCCGCCAGACGATGGGAACGTAGTGATCGCGCGCATCCGGGAGCTGGAGGATCCGGCTGCCGGCTCGTGATTGCGACCTGATGCTTGGCGGCGACCCGGGGGGTCTGCATTGGGTGGTTTTGCGACGGTCTGCTTCAGGGCAATCGATATGCGAGAGCGAACGTCGCTGCGGCCCGGTCTCTTCAGGGCTTGATGACGGCAAGGATAGCGATCGCGACCACGGCTGGGGCGATGAGAGCCGAGGTCGGTGATGATCGGCAGTCTTGCCCCGCGACGAGCCGCCGGATCCGTCCCGACTGCAGGCCGTGGATGGCGGACAGGATCACGACGAGAAGCAGCTTCGCCTGGAGCCAGCCGAAGGCGAACCAGCCGCCCGACACGGCCAGCCCGATGCCGAAGGCCCACACACACAGCATCGCCGGCACCGTGACCGTCCGATCCCATTGCCTCAGGACCATCGCGACCGGCGTGATCCGGTCCAGGTCCGTCGCCGTGTGCCCGGCGGCCAGGAGCAAACCGCTCGCAACGACGCCGCCGACGAACAGCAGCGCGCATGCCACATGCAACGCCTTGAACCAGGGATAGGCGTCAGCCAGGGTCATCTTCCGGGCCCCCGATAGAACTGATCCGGGGTGCGGTGGGCGAGACGGTGAGCCGCGAGATAGCCGGCCAGGGGGATGAGCGCGCAGAGAGTGAGCCGAGCTGCCACGCTACGCGACATTAGGCCGGCACCGAGGGATTGGAGGATCAGCCAGAGGTAGGCGACGAAGGCGAAGCCATGGATCGGCCCGAGGATGCGGACCGCCAGCGGCAAGTCACTGAAGTGCTTCAGTGGCACCGCTACGCCAACGAGGAGCAGCAGCGTCGTCGCCTCCGCCACAGCGGCGATCCTGAGCCAGCGCAGTTGCCCCGGATCGGCCTCTGTACCTTCTACGTTCGAGATGTTCGGCCCCCGCGTGTGCGGCCGAGTGTGCCGTCGATGCTGCCGACGATCCGCGTCCAAACTGCATCCCCCCTCGAGTGCCGGTCCGAAGTATCGGATGGGCGAGGAGCGGTGTGAGTGGCCGAGAGGACGTTTACCGATCACTTTCTGCCAACAGCCGGATCTCCTACGGATGGGTGGATCGGAGGGCATCGCTTTAATGGCTCACGTTGTCGGCGTGTTGGCGTTGAATGGGGTTGTCGCGGCCGACCTCTCGATCCCGTGCGCGGTCTTCGACCGCGTTGCGGGACCCGACGGCGGGGCCTTCTACGAGGTTCGGGTCTGCGGCGAAGCCGACGAGGTGCACGCACGACACTTCGGGTTGCGCGTTCCCTATGGGCTCGACGCGCTCGCCGGGGCGGACACGCTCGTCATACCGGGCATCGAGGATCCGACCGGGCCGGTCCCACCGGCCGTGCTCGCAGCCATCCGGCGGGCCTGGACAGCCGGCGCGCGGGTCACATCAATCTGCACAGGCGCTTTCGTGCTCGCGGCGACCGGCTTGCTGGACGGAAGACGCGCCACCACGCACTGGCTCGGTGCGGGTCGCCTCGCCGCGCGTTACCCCGCCATCGACGTCGACCCAAACACGCTCTTCGTCGACGAGGGGCGGATCGTCACGTCGGCGGGTGCCTCGGCGGGTCTGGACATGTGCCTGCATCTCGTGAGGCGCGACCTAGGGCAGTCGGCGGCAGCGCAGGCAGCCCGGCTCGCAGTTGCTCCGCTCGACCGCGACGGCGGACAAGCGCAATTCATCCGCCGCGAGCCGCCCAGCACGAGCGCCAGCCTAGCACCCGTGCTCGAATGGATGCTCGGACACGTCGACCGCCCCCTGAGCATCAGGGCCATGGCCGCCCGCGCGGGCATGAGCGGGCGCACGTTCGCACGGCGCTTCCAAGAGCAGACCGGCACCACACCAATGCAGTGGTTTCTCCTTGCCCGGATCCGGCGCAGCCAGGAACTGCTGGAGAGCGGCGGTGCATCGATCGATCAGGCGGCGCTGGCCAGCGGCTTTGCGTCACCGGTCACCTTCAGGGCGAGCTTCCGCAAGCTGGTTGGGGTCAGTCCGGCGACCTACCGGGCACGCTTCAACGCCAAGCGAAGGCCGGCATCGAAGCGTGCGGGGTGATCGGTTCGCGCGAGCTGACCCCGACGGCGAGGTTAGGTCGGAAGCGGGAGGGCCGCTTGGGGTGGTTTGCCGTCTGTCCGCTTCTGGGATGCAGTTCCATAGGAGCGGACATTGGCTTCGTGCTCGCTTACAGCTCCAAGTGGACGACCGAGCCAGCTTGCTACGACGACCAAAGCACTTGGAAAGCGGATGATCGGCGGCGAGAAACCTACAAGTCCTCGGGTTGAAAGAATTTCCTCATTGGTGCACTGACGCATACGAAGAATTCATGGGAGCGTGAGTTGTGCGAGTCCGAGCTAGGGCTCAGCCTGTCTTAATGATCCCGGCTAACCGCTTCGTTCTCCACGCTAAGCACGCTGGAGTGGCGCTCCTTGGATCCCATCCGCGCATTTGTACTGGTCCGGTGTGAGCGCCAGTTCTGCACCGTCGTGGCGCGTATGCCGTAGCGCTTGGCAGTGGCCCCTACGCTTTCTTGACGGGCTGGGATTGATTGACGGATCGTCTCAGTCGTCGTGCGCCGCCGTAGAGAACCTACTCCACAGCACGCTTCTTCATGCGTCATCAGTTGTGCCACCACGCAGCGGGACCGGAAGTCTGCTCCGATCGTTCATCGTCCAACCGAATTATTTGAGAGATAGGAACCCACCAGGAAGCCGACTTGAGTGCTAGCGAGGTTAGACACAAGCATCAGAAATGATGTCACGTCGATTTTCAGTTTGTAGAGGGACCACATTACGTGCGCCGATAGGATCAGAAATGATGCGGCGATTAGAGATCCGATCCTATAGTATCTCCC
The DNA here is from genome assembly GCF_900108435.1 of Methylobacterium sp. 275MFSha3.1. Lineage (NCBI taxonomy): Bacteria > Pseudomonadati > Pseudomonadota > Alphaproteobacteria > Hyphomicrobiales > Methylobacteriaceae > Methylobacterium > Methylobacterium sp. 275MFSha3.1. The sequence continues at coordinate 311,733 of NZ_FNWP01000005.1, forward strand.
AAGGACCGCACCAAGTATCGCGAGTCCAAGTGCCGTAAGCATTCATCCTGTCCCGAGGTTTGCCTCGATCGGATCGAAAGCGTTCATGACAGGACGGAAGGCATTGAGTAGGTCGACATCTACCCGGCCGACCATCGAGCGTAGGATGCCATGGGCCTGCCTACCAGTCATCGGCGATCGGTATGGACGCCGCTCGATGAGCGCACCATAGATGTCACAGATCGTCACCAGTCGCACTAGATCCGGGATCTCGGGCGCTCGCAGGCCGTCCGGATAGCCGGACCCGTCTAGCATCTCGTGATGCGAGCGCACGACCTGCAGTATCTCCGGCGAGAAGCCGCTGTTCCGCAGCATATCGTAGCCGAGCGCTGCGTGTGTGCGCATCACTACCGTCTCCTCCTCTGTCAGCCGACCGGGCTTGTTGAGAATCGCCAGCGGGATCCGGATCTTGCCAACATCGTGCAGCAGCGCCGCTTTGGTAAGCTGATAGCCGTCCGGGTCGCGGAACCCCAGCTTGGTCGCAAACGCAGCTGCGAGGCCCGTCACCAGTAGGCAGTGCTGGTGCGTGGCCTCGTCGAAGCGCTGAACGGCGCGGATCCAGTCGCGAATGCCGGCCTCATGCACTGCGCGAGAGATCAGCACAGTTCCAGCCTCAGCCAACCCGGGGGTGATCGCCCTTCCGGAAAAGAAGTTTTGATTAAAGAACTGGCGTGCCTCGTCGGCTAGTTTGATCGCGATAGCAGAAGCACCCTGTTTTTGTAAATGATCAATTCTATCCTTCAAGATTTTTAGCATTGATGTAGCCGGGATGGTTTCGCTCGCACCCAGCAGACGCGCATGGGCTTCGGCCCGCACAGCGTTGCCATGTGTAAGAATTAGGAAGGGCACGCCTACGGCATGCATCGGCTCGAGAAGGCGCTGGAAACGGACGATTGCATCTGAGGTAAGCCGCGCCACATCGCCGATAATCAGATCTGGCGTCGCCATAAGACCAGTATCTACATATAGATCCTGGACCGTGTATGGCTGATATAGACCGAGAGCGCTCACCAAACGCTCTGTCCGTTGAATTTCGTCCGAAATGAGCAACAATCCGCTCATTTTTTCTCCTGAAGATTTCCTATCGGTCGCTTCATCGGCTTTATGGTGGAGGAACAGTCAGCAGCCTGATGCACGCTGCTGTGTTCGCCCATTAAATTTTTTCTTTTATGTCGATAAATTGATCGAGAACGGTCGAATACAGTGGCCAAGTCTCATGGCAAAGTTGGGTGTGCTTTCCGCCGAATTGGATCGCCTTGAAAGCGCGTCTTTTTCCGAATGGAAAGGGGAAGACAAAACTCCATAAGTATTAATAGCAAACTGTGGTGTAAAGTTATTGATGATTGGCCGCCTGCAATCTGAAAGTGCACGATCATTCGACTTTTTGTTCTTGCACACGTCGCGCCTACAACTCTAAATAGTTCAAATTCCAACCGATGTTAGTGAATAATTCGATCGAGCACCGACGTCAAAATGCAATTATGGCGGTGCGCACCGAACTCAGTCGTATGGTTGATAAAACATAAATAGGCTCGGGATAGACTCGATAAGCGTGCGTTTCAGAGGCAAAAATCGCTCGCCGATAATAGTATCGCTTGGAAAATGGATTAAAACTAGTGATAATTCCTGTGTTGATTAAGTATTCTATCAAACGTTAGCCAGAAGACTGCCCGCCGCGGACGCGACCTCGGTGGGTCGGCTGACGCTGGCCTGGTAGGCGACCTCAAGACGGACTGACGCTCGGCCGAGAGCAGAACGATGCGTGGGCGTGCTGGGTGTGTTTGAGCGGGCGAGAGCGGTCACTGGCGATCGTAGCCAGCTGTGCCGCGTCGCTCACATGGAGAAGCGCTCATGCCGTCTGAGCAACAGCCCAGACCCGCACGTATTATTGTGCGCGTGAATTCTCTATCCGCGTCAGCGCGCTAGAGACCGGTCCAAACCATTGTGTCTGCTTCTGGGAAACGTCGATGTCTGCAGGAATGACTGCGTCGGGTCGATCTCCGACAGCCTTCGTCGAGAGGCTGCACGGACTCATGGGAGGGACAGGCGCAGCACCACGCTGACGGGCCGAGAGGTGGAAATCCCTTCCCGTCCCTTTTATCCTAGAGTCGTGCGACCTCATCGTCGGAGACAACGTTGAAGCCAGGAGGCTCCATGACACGGGCTGGGAACGATGCACGGCTGTCCCTCGACTATGTGTCCGTCGAGGATCTGAACGCAGCTCTACGCGTGTTCCGCCGGCTGCCGCTGGAGCTGCTGGGCTTTCTGGTCCTGTTGCCGATCGTCCTCATCGGACTGTCTCGGCTCGGTACGGCCCTCAATCCACCCTACGGTCTTTACATCTTCGGGTGGGATCTCGTGACCTGGGGCCTGCTCCTGATGCTCGCCCTGCTGTTCGGCCTGCTCTGGTGGCGGGGACGACAGGTCGGACGCCTCTTGAACGACCGGGACATCCTCGCTTCGCCAGTGATGAGCCTGCTGTCGGTGCCCGGTATCTTGGCCCGGCGAGCCCAGACACTCGGCATGGAATGGACCGGCTTCTACGGACCGCTCCGTCCAACACGGAAGTGAACCAGCGCCAGCACTGACCGGGTCCACGCCTATGGGCACGGATCGGGACCGGTCGACGTGGTTTCCGTGTGGCCCGCCGCCTCCGCGAGCCGCACCGGTATGATCCGCACCAGACCGCGCCAGACCACGACGATCAGGCCGAGGCAGACGAGCCACGACAGCAGCCAGATCTCGTATAGATCGGCCTCCATCGCGAATTCCCCATCGAGTCCGAGCCACACAGCGAGCCTGTGTGGAAACGGCAGGCCCGACATGAGCGCCAGGCGCAAGGCAGGAACCGACAGGAGCGACGCTCCAAAGATGAGCGCGGCAGCGCGGTACAGTGGTCGGGCCGCGCCGTTGAGGGTGCCCACGAGGCCACCGAGCAAGGCCGCACCGGCCCAGAACGCGAAGGGCTGTGAGGTCGGGTCATGCGCTGGGCCGACCTCCGGCCCGCCGGGTAGGCGAGGAAAGAGGATGAAGAACGGGGCGAGACCGAGGCCGATGAGCAACGCGAGGGGAGGCGCGTGGAGCAGACGCCTCACTCGGCGGCTGACGGGCTCGTTCACCGGCCGTCCCGCGCCGCGCTCAGCCACTCTCGCCGTCCGCTCTGTCGAAGGCCTTCAGGACCGCTGGATCCTTTCCGTAGCGGCGGCGCAAGCGTGCCTCGTCCGCGTCGATGGCGTCGCAGCGCAGCGCCTTCGCCGCGGCGGCGATCTCCCGACCACGAGCCTCGTCGTAGGCGTCCTCGCCACCCCAGTGATTGCAGCCTCTTCGCCGCGTCACGTAGGCCTGAGCGTCGGCCGGGAGCCTCGGCGCGGCTCCGGCCGGCTTCACCGGTGCGGCCGACAGCGGCTGAGCCATGAGGGCAGCGGCCGCAAAGGCGACAGAAGCGACGCTTCGCGCATGGGCGGACGGTCGTCCTGGCATGTCATCCCTCTTCTTGCTGGGCTGTTCCTGCGTGTGCGCCACCGTGACAAAGCGCTGCGCGATGCGGATAGCATCGTCTTCTTCCCTGCGCGCGTCCCCGTGGCCAGCACCCGCGCCGTCGAGGCGACCGGCCCGGTTCGGTGGCGCCCGACGCCGCGGCGGCATCCACCATCTCATCCGCTCCATCACCCCGCGCCCGATGTCCGGGCCGGCATACCAGAGGGAAATCGACCGCATGCTCTCACGCCGCGACGCGCTCGCTTCCGCCACGCTCCTGCTCTGCGTGTCGGCCGCTTGGGCCGAACCGACACTGGGGCTGGCCGAGCGCCGGGCGATCGCCGCCTATCGTGAAGGCCGCTTCCCGGCGCAGGAAAAGGCGGTTCAGGAGGCGGCAGGCTTCCCCGTGCCGGTCGAGGTGGCGTGGGATCAGCTCACCATCCCGGGTGACGCGCCGTACTACGCGGATCCGGGCTACTTCGAGACGACGATCTTCGAACCGCTGGCCGCGGGTTTGCGGGACGTGACCAAGGACCAGATGGGCCGTGATGCCCTGCGGGCGAAGCTTAAAACGGTTCGCATCCGTTATGACGAGAAGACCGCCCCGGCCTCGGCCTACCAAAACGGCCTGAAGTTCGAGGGCGGCGTGCTCGACGTGAACTGGCGCCCCTTCGCGAACGTGGCCGACTTCAAGGACCGGGTCGAGGCTGTGATCAAGGTTCTGGAGAAGAACCTGTGAAGCTCTGGACTTGGGTCAAGCGCGGCAGCACTGCGAGCTTGCTTGCTCTGACGTTTGCCCAGGGCGGCGGCGCGGCGGCAGAGACTGCACCGCGATCAGGTCGTTACGGCAGCCTCGTCCTCGCGGTGCGGGGCAGCAGCGTATCGGGCGTCTTCGCGGACGTGCGCGGCGGGATCAACGGCATGCCGTCCTTCAGCTGCATCTTCCTCCTACGCGGCACGCTGTCCGGCCCCCGCGCGGCGCTCGAGACTTGGTACCCAGGCGAGGCGGAGCGCATCGCCGGCACCCTTACCTTCACGGCGGAGGGGGCAGAGCTGAGACTGGTGGAAGACCATGGCGGCTGCTCGATGACGGCGGGCAGCATGGTAGACAAGCCCTACACCCTGCCGCGGGAGGTGCCGGAACGAGGGGTGCGACTTGAGAACTGGCGCGGTGTCGGACTGGTGACCGCTCGACGCGCCGCTCTCCGGACCGAGTTCGGCCAAGCCCCGAGACGGACCCCTTATCTTGTGGCGGACGACGCGGTCGTGGTGCTGGAGCGCCGGGAGGGCTGGGTACGGGCGCTCTACCAAGGCGGCAAGGCGCCCGTTGTAGGATGGCTCCCGGCGACGGACCTAGCCGTCGAGGAGCCGTGACATGCATCGTCGACCTCTCTCGCCGACGCGGCTTGTCCGGGCGGCGGTGCTCGGCGCGGCCCTTCTCAGCACCTCAACTGCCGCGGAAGCGCGACGCGCCGCGCTTCGGTCAGACGTCGAGGGTTACGCGATGGCTGCCTGTCTGACCCGGCAGGACGTGCCGTACCTGCGCGAGCAGGGCCATCTATGGGGCAATGCGATCTTGCAGCGCGGGCACGGATCAGTGGAGGATTGGACCACACTCGCCGACGCCGTCGGCGCAGCAGCCGCGCGGCAGACTATGTCCATGGCTCGAGGCGACGGAGCAGTTCATGACGCGCTGAAACCGATGCCGCTGC